>JABLXX010000004.1 GCA_013177825.1 Syntrophaceae bacterium | reverse complement strand
TGATGGTTTTTGAAGCTTTTTCCCAGCAGATATTTTCTGGCTTTGCTCTCGCTGGATATTACATTATGATAACTAGTTAAGTCCATGAGGCACCCTTATCACAGGTGCCAGCACAGGATCAATTACCAAAATTTTTGATCCCTGCGTCAAGGAAAAGAATGTTTTGATCAGGAGGAAACGCAGCACTGACGCGGGTTCCAAAGGGTTCAGCGAAGCGGCCGGTCCGCTCGTCAGGGAAGAAGAAGCCGGTTATCCCGGGAGCGGGATTCGCCGACGGACAGGACCCGGATGGCCGGTTTTCCCAGAACGGGACAGCGGTTCTCGCAGATGCCGCAGCCGATGCAGCGCTCCAGGTCCACCCGGGGCTGCTTGACCGTGACGGGCATCCCTTCCCGGTCCTTCACCACCACCTCCTCGAGAAGGACGGCCTTCTTCGGCGTCGGGCACACCTCCTCGCAGACGATGCAGAAAATCCCGTGGGCCCAGGGAAGGCACCGGCCCGGATCGATCATGGCGAGGCCGATTTTCACATCCGCTTTCTCTTCCGGAGAGAGGCGGCGGATCGCCCCCGTCGGACACACTTGCCCGCAGAGGGTGCACCGGTACTCGCAGTAGCCGACCCGGGGCACCAGGACGGGAGACCAGAGCCCCTCCAGCGAGGCCTCCGTCAGGGCCGGCTGCAAACCGCCGGTGATGCAGACCTTCATGCACTCGCCGCACTTGACGCAGCGCTGCAGGAATTCCCGTTCCTCGAGCGATCCCGGAGGACGGATCAGCCGCGGGTCCGCCTGTCCCGTCCCGGACGGACCGATGCGGAGAAGCGGCACCGCCGCAACTCCTGCGGCGGCCGCAGCGACGACCCGCCGTCTTCCCAGGTCCAGCTGCGCCGCCCCCCGTTTCTTCCCGAAGCCGAAGGAAACGGCGTTCTTCGGGCAGGCGTCGTCGCAGTTTCCGCAGAGATAACATTCGGCCTTCCGCCATTTATCGGGGCTCTGGGGGAAGCATCCCCCCTCACAGCCGGGAACGCAGGCGCCGCAGGAATCGCAGCCTTCGCTGACGGATCGGGACAGCAGGGACCGGCGGGAGAGGATTCCCAGGAGTGCGCCGAGCGGGCAGAGATAGCGGCACCAGTATCGCCGCTCGATCCAGTTGAGCGCCAGGATTCCCATGAACAGGATTCCCAAAAGAAAACCCTGGCTGAACGCGGGCTGCCGGAGGGACAGGACGCCCTTGTAGAGGATCCCGAGCAGCCAGTCCGCCGCCGGCGCCAGCCCCGGGACCGGCCAGCGGGACAGCACGTCGAGGAAGGACGTCACGCCGTACTGGAAGGCCGGATAGACCGAGAGAGAAAGGGAGCGGATCAGAAGGCTCAGGGGATCGAATATGCCGGTGATCTGAAGGGTAAAAGCGGAGGAGGCCAGCAGAAAGACTAGGAGCAGATATTTCAGGCGGAAGCTGCCCTTCGGGACGACCCGCCGGCGCTTCCGGACGGCGGCGCCGGCGAGGTTGTGGAGCGTCCCCAGGGGACATATCCAGCCGCAGAAGAACCGGCCCAGGAAGACCGTCGCCAGGGCCACCGCTCCCGCCAGCAGCATCGAGGGAAGAAACGACCGGCTGGAGAGGATCGCCGTCAGCGCCAGCAGGGGGTCGGCGTCGAGGAAAAACTTGACCGGATACCCGAGCTGGTCCGCTCCCTTCGACTCCGTCTGCAGGAAGAGCCACAGGAAGAGAAGCAGGAAAAGGGCCTGCGAGGCAAGTCGCGCTTTTCGGATCACCGTCTTTCCGCTTTCAGAGGCGAGGGCATTCTCCGTCTCCTCGGGGGCAAGGGCCGGAACGCGTTGTTCAGGCCTGGATCCGGCGGATCTTCTGGCGGGCCAGCCGCATGTTCCCCAGGCCGGCCTGGTGTCCGAGGCGGACACAGCCCAGGGCGTCTTCCCGGAGACCGAACAGGGTGCTGCCGAAGGCGTCCATGGCGACCTGATCCTGGCTCACCGCCACCGTGTTCATCAGACGCACATCCGACAGGTCTCCGCCCGTCGGTCCGTTGGCCACGAGGATCCGGACCGCGTCGAGAACCACCAGCGTCGGCCGGACCGTCCGGGCCATGTCGACGAGGCACGGGTCGATCCGCTGGTGAATCCGTCCCCGCGATCCCCCCATCACACCCATCCAGTTCTTCATTCCCAGGGTCAGGATGGATGTGCCGTGGACCTTGGCGATGGGGACGTTGATGATCTTGTCGGCCTCGAAGACCTCCGTGTAAAGGGGCCAGGACTTGAGGGTCTCGCCCTGGATCTTCATCTCCCTGAATTTCCGGTCTTCCACGAAGGACAGCTCGGCCCCTGCGGCCCCGGCCGCATCGGCGATGCCGCTCTGCTTGTAGGCCCTTCGGGGACTGCTGACGGTGTGGTCGAAGACCTTCACCTTCTTCGCCCCTGCCTCGAAGCAGAGCCGGACCAGGGTTCCCACCACCTCGGGATTCGTTGTGGCGGCGTATTCGGGTGTGCGGTCCCAGCCGATGTTCGGCTTGATCACGACGACGTCGCCCCGGGAAACAAACCGGCGCATCCCCCCGAAGGCATCCACCGCCGCCCGGGTGATCCGGGCCGGAGAAGGCCCCTTCGCTACGACCATGTCCAGCTTCTCGGCGGCCGCCGCCGAACCGTCGGGCAGCAGGAGACCCGGCAGCGCCAGGGATGCCCCCGCGACGGCGGCTGTTTTCAGAAACTCCCTGCGGTCCATATCGACATCCCTCCCGGCTTCATCTTCATGTATCCCTTTCCAGGGGTCAACAAAAATCCGGGGGCTCTGCAACCCTCGGAAACAAGGGATTGACTCGTTTCATCCGTCTATACCATAATGCATGCCTGCGGTCGGCCGCTCCGCATCATCCGCCGCAGGGAGGAATCCCGTGAGAAAAGTCAGGATCCACCCCGGACCCCTGAAAGAACGGTACCGGGTCGCCCTGGAGGAGGCCCGGAGCGCCTCCGTGCGGTCGCGCCTCTGGCGGAAAGACGCGTCCCTCTGGCCGGGACCGGCCGCGGAAATCAATCATCGCCTGGGCTGGCTCGACTGCCCGCAGACCATGGCCCCGTTTCTTCCGGACATGGAGGCCTTTGCGGAATCCCTACGGACGGAAGGCTTTCGGAGGGTTCTTCTCCTGGGCATGGGTGGATCCAGCCTCGCCCCGGACTTGTACACCCGGCTTCTCGGAACGGAACGGGGTCTGCCCCTGGAGATCCTCGACACGACCGATCCGGCGACGATCCGGAATTATGCGGACCGCTTCCCGCCGGAGGAGACCCTCTACATTGCATCCACCAAGTCGGGGGGTACCGTCGAGACCCTGTCCCTCCTGAAATATTGTTACCGCCTCGCCGTCCGCCGGCTGGGAGCGGAGCAGGCAGGCGGTCATTTCTGCGCGATCACCGACCCGGGCAGCGGCCTGGCGGCGCTCGCCGGGGCCTGCCGCTTCCGCCGGATCTTCCTGAACGATCCGGACATCGGCGGCCGCTTCTCCGCCCTGTCCCTGTTCGGGCTCGTTCCCGCCGCCCTCGCGGGAGCCTCTCCCCGCCGTCTGCTGGAGGATGCCGCCTCCATCGCGGAAAGAGAACGGCTGGAGACGGAGGCGGAATCCGCCGGGGGTCTGGAACTGGGAGTCTTCCTGGGCGAGGCGGCGAGGGCGGGACGGGACAAGCTGGCCCTGCTCCATCCCCCGGACCTGGCCCCTCTCGCGGACTGGCTGGAACAGCTCCTGGCGGAGAGCACCGGGAAAGAGGGGAAAGGGATCCTGCCTGTCCCCGGAAACGGCCCGGAAGCCTCGCTCGAACCGGATGAAAACCGTGTCTTCATCTTCCTTCATCCGGGAAAAGACGAGCCGCCCGCGGACCGGCTCCGTCAGACCGAACGGTACGGTTGCCCCTGGGTCGCCCTGGATACGGATCCCCGGCGGGACCTGGGCGCATTCCTGTTTCTCTGGGAGATGGCCACGGCCTGCGCCTGCTGGAGGCTGGGGGTGAATCCCTTCGACCAGCCAGACGTGGAATCCGCCAAGGAAGGGGCCCGCCGGTTTCTGGAGAATCCCGACCGGGAGGCCCAGCTTGCAGGTGGAGAAGGCCTGAATTGCGGGCGAGACGGAAAGGAATCTGCGGCAAGGGTCCTGCGGTTGTTTCTGACCGGAGCCGCCGCGGGCGGATACACAGCCCTCCAGGCTTTTCTTCCTTACGAACCGGGCGTCCGGTCCGCCCTGGAGAACCTGCGCCGGGCGGCCGAACGTTTTTCCCGCCGTCCGGCGACGGCGGGCTTCGGCCCCCGCTACCTCCACTCGACGGGACAGCTCCACAAGGGCGACGCCGGCCGGGGCCGCTTCATCCAGATCACTGCCGACGATCGGGAGGATCTCCCGATTCCCGGGTCCATGGACAGCGACGAGGGGACCCTGACCTTCGGCACGCTGAAGGCCGCCCAGGCAGCGGGCGACCGGGCGGCGCTCACGAAGGCCGGCCGCGAGGTTCTGCACCTTCACCTGGACAACGACCCGGCGGACCGGCTCCGCACTCTGGCGGAGTTCCTTGGGGACTGACGCGACCGGAAGCGGAAGGGTCGCCGGACTTCCGGGACGATGTCCCGACTGCAAAGCAAAGGATCGATTCATGACCGGAAAGAATCGCCTCGCCGGCGAAAAGAGCCCCTATCTCCTGCAGCACGCATCGAATCCCGTCGACTGGTATCCCTGGGGCGAGGAGGCCTTCACCCGGGCCCGGCGGGAAGACCGCCCGGTTTTCCTGTCCATCGGCTATTCCACCTGTCACTGGTGCCACGTCATGGCCCATGAGTCCTTCGAAAACGAGGAGACGGCGGCCCTGCTGAACGAGGCCTTCGTCTGCATCAAGGTGGACCGGGAAGAAAGGCCCGACCTGGACCACCTTTACATGACGGCCTGCCAGATGATGACCGGGTCCGGCGGCTGGCCCCTGACGGTGGTCCTGACGCCGGACCGGAGGCCCTTCTTTGCCGCCACCTACATCCCCCGGGAAACCCGCCTGGGACGCACGGGCCTGATGGACCTCGTCCCGAAGATCATCCATCTCTGGCGGACCCGGCGGCAGGACGTCCTCCAATCCGCCGGCAGGATCCTGCAGGCCCTGCAGGACTCGGGAAAGGACGGCCCCGAAGAGGATCTTCCGAAAGAAATTCTCGACCAGGCCTACGGCGAACTTCGGGACCGGTTCGATCCCGAGGCCGGCGGCTTCGGGGAACGGCCCAAATTCCCGATTCCCCACCAGATCCTGTTTCTCCTCCGCTATGCCCGGTCGACCCGGACCGGCTGGGCCCTGGAGATGGCGGAGCGGACCCTGAAGGCCATGCGGGCCGGGGGAATCTGGGACCACCTGGGCTTCGGCTTCCACCGCTACAGCACCGACGATCAGTGGCACCTGCCCCACTTCGAGAAGATGCTCTACGACCAGGCCCTGCTGGCCCTGGCCTACACGGAGGCCTTCCAGGCCTCGGGAAACCCTCTGTACCGTTCCGTGGCCGAAGACATCCTGACCTATGTTCTCCGGGATATGGCGGACCCGGGCGGCGGGTTTCACAGCGCCGAGGATGCCGACAGCGAGGGAGAGGAGGGCGCCTTCTATGTCTGGAAAGCGGAGGAGATCCGGAGGCGCCTGGGGACGGAATCCGCCCCCTCCTTTCTGGAGGCATACCAGATCCGGGAAGAAGGCAACTATATCGAAGAGGCCACGGGACAGGGGACAGGAAAGAACATCCTGCACTGGAAGGGGGACCCCCCCGCCTCGCTGCCGCCGGAGCTGGAACAGGCCGGGCGGACGCTCTTTGCCGCCCGTGAGAAACGGCCCCGTCCGCATCGGGACGACAAGATCCTGACGGACTGGAACGGCTTGCTGCTGGCCGCACTGGCCCGGGCGGCGGCGGTATTCGGAGACGCCCGCTACGGCGAGGCCTATCGGCGATGCCTCTCCTTTTTCTCCGGCACGATGCTCCGCAACGGGATCCTGCTCCATCGCTGGCGGGACGGCGAAGCGGCCATCGCGGCCCACCTGGACGACTGCGCCTTCCTGGTCTGGGGGCTGATCGAGGGCTACCAGGCCTTCCTGGATCCGTCCCTCCTGGCGGCGGCGGTCCGTCTCCAGGCGGAGCAGAACCGCCGCTTCTGGGACGACCGCCTGGGCGGGTACTATTTTTCCTCCGCCGACAGCCGCGATCTCCTGGTCCGGAAAAAGCAGATCTACGACGGCGCCCTCCCGTCGGGAAACTCCGTCTCGGCTCTGAACCTGGCGCGCCTGAGCCGCCTTACCGGCGACGTTTCCCACGAGGAGCGGGCCGTAAAGCTTCTGCGCTGCTTTGCCTCCGCCGTCGCCACGATGCCCTCGGCATACACCATGCTCATGGCGGCGCTGGACTTTCTCACCAATCCGTCCTATGAAATCGTCATTGCTGGCGACCCTGCGGCCCCGGATACGGCAGCCCTGCTCACGGTCGTGCGGGAACGGTACCTGCCCGCCGGCACGCTTCTGCTCAGGCCCCCGGGACGAAGCGCCGGGGAAATCGGAAAACTGGCCCCCTTCGTGAAGGACATGAAACCCCTGGCAGGAAAGGCCGCGGCCTACGTATGCCGCCATTTCAGCTGCCGGCAGCCGGTCACGGACCCGGAAGCGCTGCGGGAAGCCCTGGAAGAGGAGCATCCATGAACACCATGGAAAGTTGGAAAGAGCGGTACCCGAAAAAATTTGCCCCGGAAGAGGCGATTTTCGGCCACATCCACCGGGGGGATGTGATCTTCGTCGGCTCCGCCTGCGCGGAACCCCAATACCTGGTCCACTCCCTGATCCGGTACGTCAAGGCCCACCCGAAGGCCTTCTTCGACGCGGAGGTCCTCCACATCCGCACCCTCGGCGTGGCGCCCTACGCTTACGAGCGGTTCAAGCAGAACTTCCGCCACAACTCCTTCTTCATCGGCGAGACTACCCGGGACGCCGTCAACGAGGGCGTGGCGGACTATACACCCGTCTCCCTTTCCAAGGTCCCGGAGCTCTTCTACCGTGGACTGGCCCACGTCGACATCGCCCTGATCCAGGTTTCGCTTCCCGACGACCACGGCTACGTGAGCCTGGGGGTCAGTGTGGACATCGTCAAGGCCGCCGTGGAGAAGGCGGATCTGATTGTCGCCCAGATCAACCGCCATATGCCCCGGATTCACGGGGACGGTTTCCTTCATCTCGACGATATCGATTTCCTGGTGCCCCACGACGAGCCGCTCCTGGAGTACGCACCCGAGGCGGACTCGGAGATCATCCAGCGCATCGGCCGCTACGTGTCGAAGCTCATCCAGGACGGCGATACGATCCAGGTGGGACTCGGAAGCCTGCCCAACGGCGTCTTCACCCATCTGGGGGACAAGCGCCATTTGGGAATCCATACGGAGCTTCTGGGCGACGGGATCGCGGACCTGATGCGGCGGGGCGTCGTGGACAACACCCGGAAGACCCTCGACCGGGGCAAGACGGTGGCCACCTTCTGCATGGGCCACCGGGTCACCTACGAGTATATCCACGACAATCCCGCCGTCGAGTTCAAGACCATCGACTATACGAACAATCCCCTGATCATCGCCCGGCAGGACAACATGGTGGCCATCAACAGCGCCCTGGAGATCGACCTGACGGGGCAGTCCACGGCGGAGTCCATCGGCCGGAAGTTCTACAGCGGCATCGGGGGTCAGGCGGACTTCATGCGGGGCGCCTCCATGGCCCGGAACGGGAAGACCATCCTGGCCCTCCAGTCCACCGCCTCGGCGGAAATGATCTCGCGGATCGTGCCGTACCTGCGGGAGGGAGCGGGGGCCACCCTGATCCGGGGGGATGTCCAGTACGTCGTGACCGAGTTCGGCATCGCCTATCTCCACGGGAAGAACATCCGGGAGCGGGCCATGGAGCTCATCGGCATCGCCCATCCGAAGTTTCGCGCCCGGCTGATGGAGGAGGCGAAGAAGGCCGGCCTCGTATACCGCGACCAGGCCTACATTCCCGGGGAGCGGGGCATGTACCCGGAGCACCTGGAGTCCTACCGGACCACCCGGAAGGGCTTCAACATCTACTTCCGGCCCATCAAGATCAGCGACGAGCCGCGCCTGAAGGACTTCATCTACTCCCTGTCGGAGCAGAGCATGTACCGGCGCTTCATCTCCGCCCGGAAGGACATGCCCCACGAGCGCCTGCAGCCCCTGGTGGTCATCGACTACACGAAAGAAATGGCCATCCTGGCCGTCACGGGCGGCGAGGAGAATGAGAGCATCGTCGGCGTTGGCCGCTACTACATCGAGCCCGACACCCATTCGGCGGAGGTGGCCTTTGCCGTCCGGGACGACCACCAGAACCGCGGGATCGGTCTCGAACTCCTGTCGTATCTGACATTCCTGGCAAAGCGCCAGGGGCTCCTGGGGTTCACCGCCACGGTCGTCACCGGGAACGAACCCATGCTCAACGTTTTCGAGAAGGGCGGGTTCGAGATCGAGCGGCGCAGCAGCGGCGGTGTCCACGAGTTGAAGATGACCTTCCGGGAAGAGGGATACAATCAGGGAATCCGTTGAGGGGGACCATGCGATGAAAGTGGCCGGCGTCGAAGAGATCCGGGCGATGGACCGATGGGCAATCGAGAAACTGGGGATACCCGAAGAAATCCTGATGGAAAACGCCGGCCTGGCCGCGGTTGCACTCCTGGACCGGGAGTTCGGTATAGCCGGGAAGCGGTTCGTCGTCCTCTGCGGGAGCGGGAACAACGGCGGCGACGGGCTGGTCGTGGCCCGGAAGATCCATTCCCTGGGCGGCGTCCCGAAAGTGTTCCTCCTGGGCGATCCGGCCCGGTTCCGGGGTGCGTCGGCGACGAACTTCGGGATTCTACGGCGACTGCCCGTCGACATGCGCCCCGCGGACGATCTCCTGGAGATCCGCAAATACATCGTTCACGCCGACATCATCATCGACGCCCTGCTCGGCACCGGCCTTGACCGGGACGTGTCGGGCCTCTACCGCGACGCCATCGATCTCATCAACGACAGCGGCCGCAGGGTTCTCTCCCTCGACATCCCCTCGGGCGTCAACGGCGACACCGGCGAGATCATGGGCGCCGCCGTAAAGGCCTGCTGGACGGTGACCTTCGGGCTCCCGAAACCGGGGAACGTTCTCTACCCGGGGTTCGGCTGCTGCGGAGAGCTCTTCGTGTCCGGCATCTCCTTCCCGCCGGAACTGACCGGCCGCGAGGATCTGAAGATCGCACTGAACGGCTGCGTTCCCCTGCCTCCCCGGGATCCGGAGGTCCACAAAGGGGCCGTCGGAGACGTCCTTTTCATCGCCGGCGCAGCCGGTTACCTTGGAGCGCCCCAGTTTGCGGCCCTGTCATTCCTTAAGGCCGGTGGAGGCTATGCCCGGCTGGCGGCTCCCGCCTCGATCGTGCCCTTCCTGGCCCAGAACGCGGCCGAGGCCGTCTTCATCCCCCAGCGGGAGACCGCCTCCGGAAGCCTCTCCCGGAGGAGCAAGACGGACCTCCTGGCACAGGCCGAAAAGGTGGACATAGTGGTCCTGGGCCCGGGCCTGTCCCTGGCGGCGGAAACGCAGACGCTGGTGCGGGAGCTTGTCAAGGGGATCGGGAAACCCGTCCTGATCGACGGTGACGGCCTGACGGCCACGGCTTCGGATCCGGGTATTCTCCTGAAGCGAAAGGCGCCGACGGTCCTGACGCCGCATCCCGGCGAGATGGCCAGGCTCACGGGAAAAACCGCCGCGGAAATCCGCCGGAACCGGATCGCCATCCTCCAGGCCGCCGCGCGGGACCTGAAATCCATCATCGTCCTGAAGGGAGCCCATAGCCTGGTCGGCTGCCCCGACGGCCGTGTCTTCGTCAACCTGAGCGGAAACGCCGGGATGGCCACGGCGGGATCGGGGGACGCCCTCACGGGAGCGATTGCGGCCATGTTCGGGATGGGGCTGCCCCTGGAGCAGGCCGTCCGGAAAGGGGTCTTCCTCCACGGCCTGGCGGGGGACCTGGCGGCGGCAGCAAAGGGGGAAGACGGCATCACCGCCCGGGACATCCTGGAATTCATGCCCGCAGCCCTTAAGCAGGACCGGGAAACACCGCCGGAACATGAGCCCGCCCACTGCCGGCTTCCGGCCGTCATCGGTTGATCGGTTGAGGGGTATCCGGAAAAAACGTTCTCGAAGGATCAGGTCCGCCGTTCGAGGATGAACCCGGCGATGGCAACCAGATGGTTCTTTGCCTCGGAGGCCCCGAAGCCGTTCAGGCATTCCTTTGCCTCCGTCACGAACGCCTCTGCCTTGCCGAGGGTATAGGAAATGCCGTTGTGACGTCGGATGCAGTCCACCACTTCTCCGACCCCGTCGCCGCCACCGGTCCGCTTCATTTCCTCGACAAGACCGGTGATCCGTTCTCTCTCTTCGCCGGCACACCGGCCCAGCGCAATGATCAACGGCAGGGTCAGCTTTCCCTCCTGGAGGTCCTTGCCGATGGTCTTGCCGAATTGGGCCTCCTCGGCCATGTAGTCCAGGGTGTCGTCGGTCATCTGGAAGGCCATGCCCAGGAGGAGGCCGAAGCGCCGCAGTGCAGCCGTGCGTTCCTGCCCGTGCCCGCCCAGGATTCCCCCGATGGCGCAGGCCGCCGCCATGAGGATGGCCGTCTTCTTCTCGATGATGGTCAGATAATCCTGTTCCGTGATGCGGACGTCTCCGCTCCGGACGAGCTGAAAGACCTCTCCCTCGGACATGATATTTGTCGTCTCGGACATCAGGCGGAGCACGTCGATGCTCCCGTCGTCCGACAGGATGCGGAACGACTTGGAGTAGAGGAAGTCGCCCACCAGAACGCTGGCCGCGTTGCCCCAGACGGTATTGGCCGAGGCCTTGCCGCGGCGGAGCTGCCCCTCGTCGATGACGTCGTCGTGCAGCAGGGTGGCCGTGTGGATGAACTCCAGAACCGCCGCGAGACGGGCGCTCCGCTCGCCCCGGTACCCGCTCAGATTGGCACAGGCGATGAGCAGGAGGGGCCGGAAACGCTTCCCGCCGCTGCCGATCAGGTAGTGGGAGATCTCGGGAATGAGTGCCACCTCGGAGCGGAATTCCCTCTCCATGAAGGCCTCGACCTGCCCGAGATCGGCTGCGTAATACTGAAAAATGTCCTGGATCGTCATGGGAACCGCCGGATAGAATTGGTCCCGATGATAGGAAAGACAGTCGGCCTTGTCAATCCGATTCGGGCAAAAAAAAGGCGCCGGCCTCGGGGCCGGCGCCG
Organism: Syntrophaceae bacterium; assembly: GCA_013177825.1. Taxonomy (NCBI): domain Bacteria; kingdom Pseudomonadati; phylum Thermodesulfobacteriota; class Syntrophia; order Syntrophales; family Syntrophaceae; species Syntrophaceae bacterium. The sequence goes on along the minus strand of JABLXX010000004.1, from coordinate 306,270 downwards.
CTGTGCTGCAATTCCGACTAGCGCTTGGGCGATTTCATCATGAAGAATGCGATGATGATGCCGAGCACTGCCAAGCCAGCCGTTGGATAGAAGGCGATGGCATAGGAACCGAACGTGTCCTTCGCCTGCCCGGAGATGATGCCGCCGAGGATCGCCCCCACACCGTAGGCAAAGTAAACAAGACCATAGTTTCGCGCGTAATTCTTCACGCCGAAAAAGGTGGTCGTCGCCGTCGGAGCGATGGCCAGCCAGCCTCCCAGGCAGAGCCAGAAGCCGACAAAGCACAGGACATACATCGTCACACTGCCCTCACCGGCCGTGAGCATGCCCAGGGAGCAGACGAGAATGATCACGAAGGAGATGATGGCGGCCATTCGGGGAGACAGCTTGTCTGTCAGGACGCCGAAGAGGGGCCGGCCCGCACCGTTGAAGATGGCGAAGACGCCGACCAGCGTGGCGGCGGTCGCCGCGTTGATCTTGATAATCTCCTGGGCCACGGAGCTGGAGATGCCGATGGCCATGAGGCCCGCGAGACAACCGATGGTGTAGCAGAGGAAGAGGCCGTAGAACGTGGACGTCTTTGCCATTTCACCCATGGCGAAGTCGTTTCCGCCGCCCGCTGCCGACGCCGGCGCTTTCCATCCCGCGGGGACCCAACCGTCCTTCGGGTAACGGAAGGGCAGGAAGCACACGGCGACGATGACCAGGAAGGCCGCGCCCATGTAAAAGAAGGTCTGCATGGGACCGACGGCCTTGATGAGGGCCGCCGCGACGTTGGCGGACACGAAGGGCGATCCGCCGAAGCCGGCCAGGGTGAGGCCCAGGGCCAGGCCGCGCTTGTCGGGAAACCAGCGGCCCACGACCGCCAGGGGCACGCCGTAGGCAAGGCCCACGCCGCCGCCGCCGATGAGGCCGTAGCTGATGGTGAGCATCGTGATGCTCGAGGACTGGCTCGCCATCATCCAGCCCACGCCGACGATCACACCGCCCAGGATTCCCAGGTTCCGGGGACCGAGTTTGGCGATGATCTGACCGCCGAAAAACACCATCGTGGCAAAGAGGGCCAGGAAGATCATGAACGGCATTCCCGCTTCCGTGGCGCTGGCGTTCAGGAGCTTCTGGACGGGACCCCGGAAGACGCTGTAGGCGTACACGCTTCCGAGGCAGATGTTGATGATGAATCCGAGTACTACGAAGATCCAGCGGCCTGATTCCGCCGGCATACCGAAAACCTTGTTATCGCTCATGCGATGCCCCCCTCTCCTCTATAGATAATTGGTCGCGACGATAGCCAAGCGGAGGCTCTTTGTCAAGAACTAAGGGAATTGCCGTCCGGACGCAGGATGGACGGTAAGATAGCTGTTGCAGATTACCGGTAATTCAGAGTCGGCGGTCCGTGGGCGCCGGTCGGTTGCATGCCGCCCGAAGTTCGTCCCGGGTATTCACATTGATGAAGGGATCGCGTCCCGCGAAGAATGGCTCCGTTTCGGCCTCCTCGACGTCTCGGACGCGGAAGCCTTTATAAAACCCGGTCACTTTCCGCTCGTCCCGCTGCAGGAGTCGGCGGATAACGGGCAGGCATTTCCGGTCGTATACGGCGTGCAGGGGCTCCGGACGGCCCCCCCGGACGGGGACGACGATGTCGTATCCATCCGCCAGGGACATCAGGTAGCGGATGAAAGGGGCGTTCAGGTACGGCATGTCGCAGGCGCAGACAAAGGCCCGCGGAGACCGGGCGTGGAAGAGGCCGGAGTGGATCCCCGCCAAGGGTCCCATTCCCTTGAAGATGTCCGTCACGACGGTGACGCCCAGATCCAGGTACTCCAGAGGCTCATTCGTTACGACAAGGATCTCGCCGCAGACGTCCCGCAGGATCCCGACGGCCCGGTCGATGATCCGCACCCCGTCCACCGTGAGGAAGGCCTTGTTGGTCCCCATCCGGATGTTCTTCCCGCCCGACAATATGACTCCCGAGACAGGCTCCACGGGCTTGTCCCTTTCTTATTTGCTCATTCCGGGATACAGCTTCCGGGAACGATCGACGATTCGCTCGATGGCGTCGGAAAGGGCGCCGTTGAGCTGTTTCTGCATGGCCTCCCTGGAAAACCCGATGTCCTCGAGGGAGGCCGTGCTTTCCACGGTCGTCCGATGGACGATCTTCCGGGTTTTCACATCCGCCATCACGACCGTCAGCCGGACTTTCGCCTGGTAGCGGTTGAGGGGATTCAAGCGGTCTGAGCGGTCGCAGGTCACGTCCAGGGCGTCGATGGTCCCCCCGACCAGCAAATCGCCCCATTCGGGCCGGATGGTATCTTCCCGGAGATCCCAGGCCGGGGCGGTCTCCGCCACGGAACATCCGGAGCGCTTCAGACAGGTACGAATCCCTGACGAGACGGCTTCCGGAATCTTCACCCTCTCGGGAAGGACCGGGGTCCGGCTCCCCCCGGCCTCGATCACGGTACCGATCCGCAGGGGTTCCCCGGCCGGTCTCGCATCGCGGAAGACGGCCACGGCAACGCGCCGATCACCGCATGGCCTTTCGCCCACGGTGATCGGCTTGACCGGCACGTAACGCATGTCAATGCTGTAGAGAGTGGCCGGAGCGCAACCCCAAAAGACCACGGCGGCAGTCAGCGCGATGATGGCGGTACACAGGCGCAGCTTCATTTCCTTTCCTTTCATTTCAGGGCTTCCCGCACTTGACGGGCCTGCCGATGAAGACTACCTGCTCTTTCTCCCCTTTGTCATTTTTATACTCATAGCTGTCGGCCGTGTAACTGCTGCGGTAACTTTTCAATGACGGTCCGATATACATGGAGCCCACACCGATGCCGGTGGGATTGTTCGGGTGAGCGGTGTTGATCTCGACGAACTCGACCGCCTGCGAGCCGTTGGCAATGCAGCTGCGGTGATAGCTTCCGTTGGCGCAGCGTTCGACGACGCATCCTTTGGTCGTTCCCTTTTCCCAGGCGGTGTAAAAATGGCCCTGATAGTCGGATTTGCCGATTCCCGTCTGGCGGCTGTCGCCCAAGTGTCGGGATGTGGTTGAATCAGCCACCGAAACGACCCGCTGCCAATCGCCTGCCAGCAGATACTGCTTCGTCCCGCAACTGAAAGAGTTCTCTTTGCAACGGCGGCTCTCGGCAGAAATGTTATGCGCGAACAGGATGTGCCCCGTATTTCCCTTGACTTCCCAAACCTTCCGTTTGTCGGTGCATTCTTTCTTGGATTTTCTGATATTCTCCGGGTGTTTGTAAACGATCACGTCGCCGGGCTGAATATCTTTTGCCTGCATCACCTGCCCCCAGCAGACATGATTGCCGGCAATATCGTCCTTCGTCGCCGTCGGGTGGTCGTCATCCACCTGCGGCGCTTTGGAAATCAAATCGGCAAAGTCGGCGGCCAGTGGCCTGTCCTGGCACGCATATCGGCTGGGTTGAGCGGCCTGATAAAGTCCGGGTGCCAACCCCTGAATCACGTAATAGCCGACAAAACCGGAGCAATCCAGAAACAGATCATATTCCGCCTGTGGCCTGGTGATATCGGTATATTCGGGGACCAGGCTGAAATTATGATTTTTGTTGTGGGCGTATCCGGTGTTTTTCACTTTCGTCATAATGTCCAGCACCGTTTGATGGAAATATGCGTTAAGCGCGTTTGTGTCCGAAACGTTCGCAGCGGGCCTCTGTGTGTCGGGCAGCGCGTCGGCGTCGCAGGTATCGTAATAAAACTTATCCAGCAGACAGCGATGCGTCATTTGCTGCATGCCATCGTCAAACACGCTGGTTTCCCCGGTGACGCAGAGTTGAGCGCTGGTCCCGTCCGGATAGGATTCCGTCAACACACTCCCTCCGGCAGCCAGGCATTTTGCCAGGGCCGGGCTTGCCTGGTCGGAGAGCGGCGCCTTGGCTGAACGGACCTGCGGCTTGCTTTTGGGCGCGGAAGCACACCCAAACAAGCAATAAACAAGAGAAAACACTGTAACCATCATCAAAAGCCCAAGTCTTTTCAAACCCAACCTCCTTTTCTTTTCATGCTGGCAGGATGACAGGCTTCAAAAAAGTCAGGATGCCTCGCCGCCCGGTCCGGGTGATTCATCTGCGGCCGGCACCGGCTTGACCGTGGACGGGCTTCCGTCCCGCAGGCTCGCGTACCCTGGCGACAGGATCTCCACGCCCGCCCGGTCGAAGACGTCCTGGATACTCTGGTGCAGGAGGGAATAAATCAAGACCTTTTTGGACGGCGTCCGGGTGTAGGCATTCAGTTCGTACGTGATGTTGAAGTCGTTCAGGCTGGTCTGCAGCACGAACGGCTTCGGTTCCGGCACGACGTACTCCGTGGCGAGGACGGCATCGATGAGCAGCTCGTGCACCTTCCGCCAGGGAACGTCGTAGCCGATGGTGACGCTCGTGTTCAGGATGAGGCCCTTGTCCGTCCCCTCCGAGGAGAGGCTGAAGTTGATGATATGGCTGCCGAGGACGTTTGTGTTGGGCACGGTCACGTCCACGTTCTTGATGGTCCGGATCCGGGTCACCAGGAGCGTCCGCTCCATGACGTCCCCCTCCGTCTCGCCGATGCGGACCCGGTCCCCCAGGCGGAACGGCCGCATGTAGGTGATGATGATCCCCGCCACCATGTTCGCAACGGCGGAGGTGGATCCCAGGGAAAACAGAACGCCCAGGAAGATCGAAACTCCCTTGAAGGCATCCGAGCCGGAACCGGGGATATAGGGAAAGATGACCACGAAATAAAAAACGATGACCAGAATCCGGACCAGCTTGTAGGTCGGCATGGCCCAGTCCCGGTAAAATCCATCGATCTCGAAGCCGCCCTTCTCCAGTTCCCGGGAGACGATCTTCAGAAACTTGAGGACATAAAAAGTCAGGATGGAAACGGTGACGATCACCGCCAGATCGGGAAGCATCGAGACAAATCCCTTCCAGAGCGCTGCAGTGGGCCTCAGGATGAAGGACAGGAAGGTGGCGGCGATCGCCTGCGTCCAGGGAAAGAATCCCAGGACAAAGGAAAAATAGAAGTAAAGCAGGAACAGGGAGACAAGAATCCGGATCGCCTTGGCGAGGATTGTCAGGAGGCTGAGGAAGGCCTCAATGGGCAGGAAGTGGGCGAGTCCTCCTATCTTCGGTCGGGAGATCTCCCGCCACAGGCCGAGCCGCTCCCGAAGCACCGGGACCTGTCCGTTGAGCCAGGCGTCGAACCGCTTGAGGGCGTAGAACAGGGCCAGCAGGGCCGCCGTCAGAAGAACCGTATAGAGGACCCCCAGCAGAATCCTCTCCCAGCTTGTCTCCTTACGATACTCCGTCAGGGCCTTGCGGATCGACTCGGTGTTCTCCAGGGCCAGGGTGGCAACGGGGATCCCGGCCTGCCGGGCATCCGCCTCGGTGACGGTCATGAGGATGAGGTCCCCTGCGACAATGTCGACCCCTGCCTCCTGCGGCACCGTGGCGATTCCTGACGGCTCGATGAAGGGATCCTTCGCGATTTTCCGGATTTTCTTCGAGATGATCTCGGCCCGGTCCTTCGGGCTCAGGGAGAGGATGCGGCTCGTGATGAAAAAAAGTTCCCGGTCCTCGAACCGGACAGGCGCTTTTTCCGGAGGGGCCGGGGCCTCTTTTTTCTGCTCCTTTTTCCCGGCCTTGGCGGCCTGTCCCTCTCCGGCGAAAAAAAGCACGGAAGCGGCCAGAAGGATGGCCGGAAGGAAAAGGATCGCCCAATACCGTGCAGGTTTTTTCATTCCGGAGGTTCCTCCCGATCCGGACGCTGCCGGTCAACCGTCTTCTTGTCCTGATCCTTCATCACGGCGTATCCGGCCAGCAGGGCCAGGAGACACAGGGCAATCAGCAGGGTTGAGAAGGCGATCATCAGGATCGGCCGCGCCAGATCGATCTCAAAGAGGGCCATGCCGCCGAAAACGAGAAGCAGGGCCAGCCGGACGAACCAGGACGCAAGGGAGGCGTGGCTCGCGTTGTCCCGGAACGTCCTGGTTGCGATTGCCCGGCCGGATCCTTTCGCCAGGTACCAGCCGAAGAGCGCGATCAGGGCCGCCTTGACGAGTCTGGGCAGGAAAAGAATGACGTCGCTGAGCTGGCTGGAGAGCGCCTGCATGTTCCAGACGAGCAGGGTAAAATCGAGAAACGTGAGCATGACCAGGACAAACACGACATTGCCCGCCAGATTGTACAGCCCGTAGCGGATATCGGCTTTCCCGAAGGCGCCGCCCCAGCGGAAACGGGACAGGAACCGCTCCATCCGGAAGAGGATCAGGAGCTGAATCAGCACCCGCTTGGCGATCCAGGCGACGACCCAGCCGATCAGGAGCAGGAGCAGGCCGGAAAGCAGCTTGGGAAGAAACTCGATGGCCGTGTTGAGGGCCACCATCCAGACTTGTTGGAGCCTCTCGCTCATGTCACTGCCTCCGGGAGGGATGCTGGGATCGGATCATCATGCGCCACAGGGGCTCCCGCTCCTCGTATTCCTTCACCCAGACCACCGGGCAGTGGGCCTGCTCGGTGATCTCCTGGGTCAGCGACGGGGTGAGCAGGAGTTCCATGAAATCGCCGGAGCGGCCGCCCATGAGGAGCATGTCCGCCCCCCGGGAGGCCTCCACGACGCCGGCCCGGATATCCCGGGCGCAAACGGTTTTGATGCGGGCGCCCGGAAGGGTTTCACGGACCTGTTCCCGCACCTTTTCCAGCCGCTGGTCGCTTACTTCCCGGGGATCGTCGGGGTTGAGAACAAACGTGACCTGCAGATCGGCCTGGAAGGTTTCCTTCAGGGCCGGAGCGATCTCCGTGGCCAGGTTCGTATGGACATTCTCGGCGTAGGGGATCATGATCCGTTTCACGCGTCCGGGATCGAAATGTCCGTGGAGGACGGCCACTTCGCTGGGCGCCTTCTGGAGAACCGTATCGATCAGGGAGGAGAAGATCCGGTCGATGGTTCCCGGGTTCTTCTGACGGGCGATGACGATGAAGTTGCACTGCTCCTCCCGGGCCGTTTCGAGGATTCCCGTCGAGATTCGATGGGAAACCTTGACGAGGGAACGGCAGGGAACCTCCCATCCGTTGGTGCAGCTGTCCGCGATGGCAAAGAGCTCCTCCGCCTCCTCCGCCATTTTCTCACCCGCCGCCAGCGACGCCCCCTCGGAGACCTCAATGACGTGAAGGAAGATGATCTCTCCTCTATGGCTCCGGGCAACGGCCTTGGCAAGGCTGGAAAGGGCCGGCACCGTTTGCGGGTTGGAGATGCAGACCAGGATCCGGTACTCCTGTCTCTCGATCCGCTCGAGGGCCGCCACCTTGTGGGCATACTCGATTTCCCGGGACGAGGCGTACACACGGTAGACAACCAGGCCCGAGGCGATCCAGGCGATACTGACAACCCAGGCCGTCACGCTATAGTCGTACATGAACGCGGCCAGCACGAGCAGGAGGACAATGCCCACGATGGTGAGCCAGGGGAAAAGGGGGACCACGAATCCGCGGTCGAGGTCCGGCCGTTTCCGCCTCAGCCGGATCATGGCCAGGTTCACCTGGATGAAGAGGAGCATGAACATGATGTCCGCGGCGCTGGCGACGTCCTCGATGGGGAGGGACAGGCACATGAGGACGATGACGGCCAGGGACACCAGGATGGCCCAGTGGGGGGTGTAATTTTTCTCATGGACCCGGCTGAAAAAGGACGGGAAATTGCGGTCCCGCCCCATGGCGAAGGCGACGCGGGACGAGGAGTACACCGTCGCATTGAGGGCCGACATGGTGGAGATCAGCCCGCCCACCAGAAGCATGACCCCCCCGCCGTAGAAAAAGTTCCGGGCCACGTCAACCAGGGCCGTCTCCTTCAGCCGGGCCAGGTAGGCCCAGGACGTTTCGCTGCCCGTGTCCATGGAGCCCAGGGCCGCCACCGCCACCAGGAGATAGATCGGCAGGACGATCAGGAGCGACAGGAAGATCGCCCGGGGGATATTCTTCTTCGGGTCGCGGATCTCCTCGGAGCTCTGGGAAATGACCTCGAACCCCTGGAAGGCGATGAACGTCAACCCCATGGCCTTCACGATGCCGAGCCATCCTTCCGGCATGAAGGGCTCGAAGGAGGCCTGCCAGTTGCCCCGGCCGAGCATCATGTGGATCCCGAAAGAGACGAAAATGCCCAGAATGACAATTTTTGTGATCGTGATGAAGTTCCCGATCTTCCCCGTCTCCGAGGCGCCCCGGAAATTGATGTAAGCGAAGACCAGGGCCATGAGGACAGCCAGGAGCTTCTGGGAGGAGAGGAATCCCCATTGGGGGAGGGTGAATCCAATCTCCAGGAGGACGTGGTTGAAATAGGCGCCGAACCCGAGGGCATAGAGGCTGCAGGCGACGGCATGGGCGAACCAGCTCATCCACCCCGAGAGGAACCCGTTCCACTTGGGAAGCCCCTCCTTCACCCACAGATAGCCGCCCCCCGCATCATGATAGCAGGATCCCAGCTCAGCGTAGGACATCGCCGTCAGGAGGGCGATCGCCCCGTTGAGGGCGAAGGCGACCAGGAGCGCCGGCCCCGCCACGCCGGCGGCGATGCCGGTCAGAACGAAGATCCCCGCCCCGATCATGGCGCCGACGCCGATCATGGTGGCGTCCAGGAGGGTCATCTCCCGGCTCAGCCGGATTTCCGTCCCGAATTTACCCATCGAGCGAGACTCCCGCTGCCTTTTTCTCCATGCTGAACACGCCGGCCGTCATCATGATATTGGTGAGGATGATGACGCTGACGGTGTACACGATGAAATCCTCGGAGCCCCGGACCCCGGCGGAGACGGGCAGGGACGCCAGAACGGCGGAGGCCAGTCCCCGGGGGTGCATGAAAAAGATGGCCCGCCGGTCCGCCGGATCCCTTCCGGACCGCCGTTCCACGAACTCGACGCTCAGGTAGCGCATGACGGCAATAATCACGAACAGGGCGACGCTGACGCCCAGGTAGCGGGGAGACAGGACGGCGGGGGTTATCAGCATGCCGATGTATACGAAGAAAAAGGTCCGGATGAAGAAGGTCACTTCTCCATGGAAGAATTTGATGGTCTCCTCAATAACACCGCAAGTGGGCGACTCGCCGAAGAAGGGAATATCCCCGCAGTTCCCGAGGACGATTCCGAACAGGAGGATCGCGATGGGACCGCTCCCGCCCAGGAAATCGACGACCGCCGTCACGATGAGGACAACGCCCAGGGTCACCATGTAGGAATACTTCCGCTCCCCCAGAACGCGGAGGATCTTGTACCAGAAGAGGCCGGCCAGAGTGCCCAGGACGATGGCGATCGAAAAGGAGCTGGCAATGGCCCGCAGCGGTTTTTCGATCCCGATGGTCTCGAACCGGACGAACTCGATGAGCGAGACGGCCAGGACGACGGCCAACACGTCGCTCATGGCCGATTCGATGGTCAGGACGGTTTTGACCTCCTCTTTCAGGGTCATCTTTGCCACAACGGGAACCACGATCGCTGCGCTCGTGCAGCCCAGGATGGTCCCCATCATGAGGCTCGGCAGAAGCGGCCAGGCCATGAACTGGAGCAGGCAGGCGGTGATGGCGCCGGCGGTCAGGAAGAACGACACGAGCACGAGGAGGGTGGCGCTCCGGAACGCCAGGATCAGCGTGCGGATCTTCACGTCCATCCCGCCCTCGAAAAGGATGACGATGAGGGCGAACATCCCGAAGGACTCGGCGAACGAACTCAGTAGCCGATGGTCGATCACCTTGAGGACGGGTCCCAGAACGACACCGACGCCCAGGAGGATCAGGACGTCGGGAATCTTGAATTTCTCGAAAGCGACATTGCCCAGGAAACCAACCAGAACGATTGCCCCGGCAATGAAGAACAACAGCGAAACCTCCACGAAGCGCCTCCTTGCGACAGAACCGGGATCGCCCTTTCCCCTGCTTCCTCTCTATTCGTTGTCCCGCTCCACGGCCTCCGTCAGACGGCTGGAGAAGTCCGGGATCGCCGCCGCAACCCTCACCCAGGCGCTCATCAGGGGAATGCCGACCGGGTCGGCCTGGTATTTTTCCTGCGCCCGGCGAAGGGACCCGACGAAGGCCTCGGAGGCCTCAATCTCGCTGTGGCGGTCGTACACGAGTCCGTTGATGAGAGAGAGGGCGTGATACTTCTCCACGGTCACCCGCGACTCCTCGACATAGGCGGCGCAGAGGGTCCGGTAGAAGGCCTGGCTCATGACGATGCCGTCCTGGCTGAGGACCCGGAACAGGGCCTCCGCGATATCCGTGGACATCCGGATCAGTCCTTCATCCGGTTTCTGACGGTCGAGGGACTGGTGCTTGTGCTCATAGACATCGGCGATCTCGACCTGGCAGATCCGGTTGACCGACGCCCGCCGGTACACTTCGCTGAGCAGAGAAACCTCCAGGCCCCAAGTGGGGGAAATGCGCATGCCCCGGGCGAGGCTCGCGATGAAGGCGAATTCTCCCGAGAGGGGATACCGGAAATTTCCCAGGTACTCGAGGAACGCGTTGTACTCGAGAATCCGCTTCAGCGCCCGGATAAGCGGAGTGTAAAAGAGCCGCGTCACCCGGCCGTAGAGCCGGTCGGCGACCCGTGCATAATATCCTTTGCTGAATTCGAAATCAACAGCCGGATGAACGACGGGGTAAACCAGCCGCGCCAGCAGTTCCGGGCGATAGTTCCGGATGTCCGTGTCGTGGAGGGCCATGGCGTATACGCTTTCGTCCGCCAGGATATAGCCGATCGTCATCCAGACGGAGCGCCCCTTGCCGGGGGTGTCGAGGTTGAAATCGCTGCCCCGTAGCTCGTCATAGAGGGCCTGCATGCGGGGACCGTCGTGCCAGACGATCCGGACCTCCGCCGGCAGGTCCGAAAGCAGGCGGCGGACCCGCAGGAAATCTTCCTCGCTTGCCCGGTCCAGGGAGAGAACGATTCGATGCAGGAACGTGACTTTTTTGAGCTCCTCCAGGATGACCGGCATGGACGGCGTATCGAACTCGCTGATCAGGGCCGGCAGGAGCAGGACGATCTTTCTCCGCCGGGCAATGGCTGTCAGCTCTTCATTCAGTTCCGCGATGGGCCGGTCCTTCAGTTTCTGAAGGGTGGTGATCATTCCGTGCTGGTAGAAATCGGACATGGTGTTGCCTCCTCAGGATTATTTCCATTGTTCCAGGAGATAGGGCTTCATTTCCTCGAAGGTCCGCGCCTGGTCCGCGAACAGCCGCTCCGCCCGGTCCGCATCCGCGTCTTCCAGCTCGATGACAAGGGAGGCGACCCGCGCGTTGTAAAGGGGGATCATCGTGTCGAGGAGCTTCATCCGCTGCCGGGGAGCCGCATGAAAAGCCGCGGCGTAGCGGTACACGATCCGGACCCAGGTCTCGATGGGCAGAAGGAACCGGGACGCCCGGCCATTCTCCGCCAGGTCCCGGATGATGGCATAATCCGCCTCCTCGACGATCTGCCGCCAGACTTCTCCGAAGTGGAAGAAACCGACCCGGAAATACTCGATCAGGGCTTCCTGGTTGACCGTGAATGCTTCGGGTGTTCCCCCGTCGCTCGTCCCGACCGTCGGAATATCGCTGGAACCGTGCATGCCCCTCCAGAACGCGTCGTGGGTTTCCATCATCTGGAAGATGGTCCCCACGACCTGCCGGAACATGGGGCTCAGATCCGCCGCAGGATCCTTCCGGTCGTGGACCTTCACGCCCATTTTGGCCTGGCAGAGACGGAAGCCGTCGACGATGGCCGTGGTGGTCATCCAGATGTCGATTCCGAAGCGGGCCACATCGGTCTCCCAGACGTCCTGTCTCAGAAAATGCCTGGCCATGGCGCCCGACAGCCCGAAGTCGCCGCCGATGGGCTGGCGGATCCGCCGGCCGTAGAGGGCCCGCGTCAGGTTGTAGGCGATCGTGTTGGTGATGGTCCCGTCCAGCTTGAACCGCTCGTAATCGGGGGCGACAAAATCGTATCCGTCGAAGACGGGCTCCAGGAGATTCCGGACCCACCGGGGCGAAATGGAGATGAGGTCGGAGTCGAAGACGGCCAGCGCCCTGGGTCGAAGGAAGTCGGCAGCTTCGAAGATCGCACGCAGGGCCGATCCCTTGCCGGGAACACCGCGATAGATCGTTACAACCTTTACGATCCGGAAGGCCTTCTCGTCAACCAGCTCGGCGATCTCCCGCGTATCGTCTGTGGATCCCCCATCGGAAACGAGAATCAGGGATCGGGCATCGGGATAATGTGTGGACAGTCCATGAAAAACCGTCTCCAGAACGTGCCGGACCGTTTTCCCGCTCTGATAGCAGGGAATCCCGACGATGACGTCCGCCTCCGCGAGATGCTCGATCTGTCTCCTCACCCCTATTCTCAACGCCGTGCTGAACCGCTGGTCCGGATTCATGATTTCTCCTTTCTATCCCCATCGTTTCCCCTTCCGCTTTCATCCCGGTCGAACGGCTCCGCCATGGGAACTTCCCCGTTGCGCTCTCCGGTCCAGCCAAGGATCCCTTCGACCGCCCGCCGCCAGCCGAGGCTGCCGGGAGCATCCGCGACCATCAGCCGGGGGATTCGGCACTGCAGCCCTTTCCCGCCGGGTGAGGGGATCTGGACCGGATAATCCACGGCCATGAGCAGGGGGATGTCGTTCGGTCCGTCTCCCAGGCCGACCGTAAGGATCGGCTCGTTCCACTGGCGGCCGAAAATCGTTTTTACAAACCGGGCGGCTCTCCCTTTGTCCTGGCCGCGCCGGATGAAGTGAAAAAAACGCCCCCCCCGGGTGACGGAGAGCCCGACCTCCTCCGCCAGGGCAGTCAGTTCGGAAAGCCTCTCCCCGTCCTCCAGAAGAAAAGGCTCGGAAAACTCCCTTTCCATTGCCAGGCGTGCCCGTTCGAGAGGGAGATCCGTCAGGCGCGCCACCTCTTCGACGGCCATATCCCCGAAGCCGCGCAGGGGAATCCACTGCCGTGTCCGGGCCACGAACTCCCGAATCTCCCCGTAAGGCATCCCCAGCCGGACGGCGAAATAGGGTTCCCGCGCCGATCCGGGCAGGTACGGAATCCCGCGCCAGCCCCGGGGAAAATAGATGCCGCCTCCATTCTCAACGATGAAGGGCATCCGGAGCCCCATGTCATCCTGGATCGCTTCCACCTCCGCCCGGGTCTTGCTGGATGCGATCACGAGGGGAATCCCTTCCCGCCGGATCCGTTCCAGAACGGGCCGGGCATCCTCGAAGGAATAGTCCTCGTGATTCAGCAGCGTCCCGTCGAGATCGGAAAACAGAAGCCATTTCATCTGGATATCCCTTTACTGCAGCCTGTTTCGTCCATGCCGGGCTCTGCCCTCGCGCGCCGGCGGCGCGACCGGGGAGCCTCCGGGCGGTTGCCGGACCGGGAATGCTTTTGAATCCCGATAATGAATGGATGCGGGTGATAATCGGAAGTGGAACCGGAAAAGAACGGATGAGATTCTTCCACCGTTTCCGGATTCACCCGGATCTCGTCAGGACAGTCATGGTTCCCTCTTTTCCTGTTCGGATGGGGAATGATCCGCCGGCACATTCCATTCCGGGGATCGGATCAGCTGTGGCGGCACTTTGTTGGCGCCGAAGATCGCCACCAGTTGAGCAAGGCCAAGGTTGATGTCCCCGAGCTTGCCCTCGCCCAGCGTCTCGAGTCCCGAGGCAAGCAGACCCTGAGCCACTTCGGGCGCCGAGGAAAGAAGGCTGTTTCCCTTCTCCGTCAGCTCTACCCACACGACCCGCCGGTCCTCCTCCGACCTCCTCCGCAGCAGATAGCCCCGCGCTTCCAGTCGGTCGAGAATGCCGACAACGGTGGCGGGGTGAAGGTAGACGCGCCGGGCCAGATCGAGCACCCGGACGGGCGAGGATTCGGCAATGGCCTTGATCGTCCAGAGTTGAGGCCCCGTCAGCCCCGTCTCCCGTTCCACCTTCTTCGACTGTTCGTTCAGAATCTGAAAGATTCTCCTGACATTATCAATGATATCCGCGATGGTTCGATGTTTCTGGTCCAAAAGGTTTCCTCAAAAAGAAGTTGCAGACAGAACGGCAATCTGTTAATTGCAGGACAAATCGTTTGTATAGAAACTATAGCAATTTTGCTTCAACACGTCAACACAGCGCCGGGGATCGGCACGGGAACGAAATGAAACGGCTCGTAGTTTTTATATTCATTCTTTTTCTCCTCGGCCCGTTTTCAGGAATGGCCTTCCCGTCGGATAACGACATTCCTGATCTGCGGGGAAACTGGATGAGCTGTTCCACGCTGGAGGCCGACAAAATCGGCTTCACGCCGGCCTCCCCGACATTTCTGATGGAGATTGAGGATCAGTCAAACCGGCAATTCACCGGACGCCTGGCAATCGACGCCCAGGAACCGGACTGGAAGCAGTTTCGAGGAGTTTTCGATGACCAGGGCCGTTTTCTGACTATCGTTCTCTCCGATCGTAATGTCAATGTCGGATATATAATAAGCAAAAATCGCCTTCGGTTGATTTTTTACGGCGAACCGGAGGACGGGATTGTCGCGATCCACGTTCTGAAAAGGGAGAAATCCCATCGCAGAGCGGCTCTCGACAATCCGTAGCAGTTACTGAAAAAGTCTTTGCAGGCTGTTGAACGGCTGGATGCCCGACTCTCGAAATTCCGAGCCGTGAACCGCAGGTTCGCGGCGGTAAGCGGAATGATGAGGGGATGCGCGGCAGGAGGCAGGATTCGAGACAGTCTGTAGAACCCTCTACGGCAGAGCAGGGTGTCACAGGTCAGGGACAAACAGCCTCCTCATTCTTTCTGCGTTCGTCCAACCCTGCTCTGCCCCTTATTGATCCGCTTCCCGGTATTTTTCAGGTCAACCCCGACGCCGAGTCGTTCCTGCCTGTTTTTATCCTTTCGATCTGATCGCAGTATGTTCGGATGATGTCCTTCCGGCTGATCATGGAAATCAGCTTCTGTGGGTCTCCAGGGTCCACGATGGGCAGTTCCCGGACCTCCGCCTTGGTCATCATCCGGAGGGCGGTCTTCAGATCGTCTCCCGGCGTGACGGTCAGGACGCTGTCCGTCGCGATGTCCTTGGCCACGACAAGGTTGTGGAGTTCCTCGTTCAGCATGACCCGGCGCACGTCCGAGATGGAGAGAATTCCTGTGAGGCGGCCTCCCGCATCCACGACCGGAAAGTTGGACTGCGTGGAATCGACGATTCGCTGGAGAAGGGCGTCGAAGCTGCAACTCTCCGGGATGGTCTCCACTTTCCTGTCCGGCGGCACGGCGTCCGACACGGTGACATGCTCCAGCATATCGACGGCAAAATCCCCGAGATGAGCCGGCGAGTCGATGCGGGCGGGCACCTGCTTTTCATAGAGCGAGACATCGCCCAGCAGGAGATAGGATATCGTCGAGACGATCATGAGCGGCACGATCAGGTTGTAGCCGCCGGTCATTTCCGCCACCATGATCAGGGCGGCGATAGGAACCTTGGCCACACCGGCAAAGAAACCGCCCATCCCCACCAGGACAAAGGCCCCGGGATGGAGGGACCACTGGTCGAAGATGTTCCCGCACAGGAGACCGTACGCCCCCCCCAGCATGGCCCCGATGAAGAGCGAGGGCGCGAAGACACCGCCGCTTCCTCCCGAGCCGATGGTGAGGGACGTTGAGAGGATTTTGGCAAAAACCAGCACAATCATCAGGCGCATCGCCATCTTGCCGTCGATGGCGGACTGAATCCAACCGTAGCCTCCTCCCAGGACCTCGGGAAGAAAAAACGCGAGCACTCCCAGCAGGAGCCCTCCGACGGCGGGCCGATATATCCGGTTCATCCGGAGCCGGCCGGCAAAGAGGTCCCGCATCCCGTAAAAAAACCGGATGTAAACGTAGCCCACGGCGGCGCAGAGGATGCCGAAGATCCCGTAGAGCAGGAGCTCCGCCGGGGCGGTCACGGGGGCCAGATTGGGAATGGTGAAGATCGTCCCGTAACCCGTGTAGAGGGTATAGACGGTGAAGGCGACAATGGAGGAAAGAATGCAGGGGATGATCCCCTCGAATTCGAATTCCGGTCTCCGGTAGAGGACTTCCGTTGCAAAGAGGGCCGCTCCGAGCGGTGCCTTGAAAATGGCGCCGATTCCCCCCGCGGCGCCGGCCAGGAGCATCAGCCGGCGGCTCGGCTCGTCCATCTTCAACAGCGTGGCCAGGATGGAGGCGAAACCGGAACCGATCTGCGCGATGGGACCTTCCTTGCCGGCCGACCCGCCGGAGCCGATGGTGATCGCCGAGGCGACAGTCTTGATGACCGGCACCCGCGGCCGAACCGCTCCCCCTTTCCGGTGAAAGCTGTCGATCATGGCATCGGTCCCGTGCCCTTCCGCCTCGGGGGCGAACCGATAAACCAGGAAACCCGAGATCAGGCCGCCCAGTGCCGGGATCGCAATCATCAGCCATTGGGAGAGGGGAAAGCCGAGCAGGCGGATGGATCGGTACGCATCCGGAATCGCCCAGGCGACGAGATCGGTCATGAAGAACCGGGTTCCGCTCGTCAGCAGATAGTTGAAGAGGATGGCCCCCAGCCCTGATACCACGCCGACCGTCATCCCCAGGACAATCCAGCGCCCGATGGATTTCATCCGTAGGGTTGAGAAGGACTGTCTGTATCTTCCGAAATGGATTTCCATCCCATCTCTTTCGGACTTGCGGTTTGCGAGACATTAATTTGTATCGCAATTAATGTCAACAGCGGACAACCCTGCGGAACGGCAGCATGTCATTTTTCCTGTTTGCATCCCAACCCCTCGGATTCAGGGCTCTGTCGTCCTCAGCGGGGAGAATTCTCTTGCGAAAACACCGCCCCTGAAGTAGAAATTTTCAACGGATAATCAGCGGGAGGCAGGCAATGTACTGGGAAAAAGAGCTGGAAACAATGGACCGCGGACAACTGGCTGCTCTGCAATCGGACAGGCTCCGTGACACGTTGAAACGGGCCGTCCAATCCTATTATTACGGGAAGGTCTTCACAGATACGGGCATCCATCCGGAGGACATCCGCACCCTTAATGACGTCAGGAAAATCCCCTTTACGACGAAAGACGACCTCCGGGAAAACTGGCCTTACGGATTTCTGGCCGTCCCGAAGGACGAGCTGATCCGCATGCATTCCTCCTCGGGGACCACGGGCCGGGCCACGGTCATTTTCCATACGAAAAGCGACGTTGACGCCTGGACCAACCTGGTGGCCCGCTGCATGTACATGACGGGACTCAGGAAAAGCGACGTCTTCCAGAACATGATGACCTACGGTCTGTTCACGGGCGGCCTGGGCTTCCATTACGGGGCGGAGCGCGTCGGCGCCCTCACGATACCCGCCGGGGCGGGCAACAGCAAGCGCCAGATCCAGCTCATGCGGGACTTCGACACGACGGCCGTCCACATCATCCCCAGCTATGCCCTGCACCTGTACACGGTCTTCGAAGAACTGGGCCTCAAGCCGGAGAAGGACACGAAGGTCCGGATGGCCTTCATCGGCGCAGAGCCCCATTCGGAAAAGATGAGGAAGCGGATCGAAGAATTCTACGGCTTCAAGGCCTACAACTCCTACGGGCTCTCGGAGATGAACGGACCCGGCGTAGCCTTCGAGTGTCCCGAGCAGAACGGCATGCACATCTGGGAGGACAACTTCATCGTCGAGATCATCGATCCGGTCACCCTCCAGCCCGTTCCGGACGGCCAGGAGGGAGAGCTGGTCATGACGACTCTGCTCCGGGAAGGCATGCCGGTCCTGCGATACCGGACGAAAGACCTGACCCGCATCCTCCCCGGGGAGTGCCCCTGCGGCCGCACCCATCGGCGCATCGAGCGGATCACCGGCCGCACCGACGACATGATGATCCTCAAGGGCGTCAACATCTTCCCCATTCAGATCGAGAAAAAGCTCATGGAGATCCCCGGGGTCGGCAGGAATTTCGTCATCCTCCTGGAGAGGGACGGTTTCAACGACCTGATGCACATCAAGGTGGAGGTGGAACGGGAATACTTCAGCGGCGAGCTTCGTCACCTGGAGGCCCTGCGGCGTCGCATCGTGGATGAACTCAAGAGCGACATCCTCATCACGCCGAAAGTCGACCTGGTGGAACCCGACAGCCTCCCCAAAACGGAGGGAAAAGCGGTCAGGGTCATCGACAACCGCGAGAAATGACGGCCCGGGAAATTGTCCGGAGGATGCGTTGCGCTGCATCCCTTTTCAGAAAAGGCGCGCCATTGGTTCCAGCTTGAAGGGCAGCAAGGAGGAATGATTTCATGATCGCACATCAGCTTTCCATTTTCGCGGAGAACAAACCCGGCAAGCTCGCCGCCGTCACTTCCGTCCTGGCCAAGGCAAAGGTAAGCATCCGGGCGACCACGATCGCCACAACGGACACCTTCGGCGTCATCAACCTGATTGTGGACGATCCCAAGGCAGCCCAGGCCGCCCTGACCAAAGCCGGGATGATGGTAAAGCTGAGGCCGGTCCTCGCGATCCTCATCGACGACAAGCCCGGCGGTCTCGACCGGCTCACCCAGCTTCTTTTCAAGGAAGGGGTCAACGTGAACAACGCCTACGGCTTCGTCCTGGAAAGCCGGGAAAAGGCTGTATTCGTGGTGGATGTAGACCAGATGGAAAAGGCAGAAAAACTCGTCGAGAAAAATGGTTTCCGGACGCTGGACACGGAGGCCCTGTCGGCCATCGAGCCGTTTCACTACATGAAGTATTGACGGCGGAACGCCGCATCCAAACGCAGAGAGAGGCACAGGGGCACGGGGAGGGATCACCCGTGCCACCGCAAGTGCCGGGATGATCCGCAAGGACTTTGATTGAACAGGGGGAAGGCATGAAACACGAAAAAAAGGGAAGCTTCAGGGACAAGCACCCGGACGCCAAAGCGGATCCCGAGATCTCCGAGGCTCTGCGCAATGCATCCGAGAAGGGAGCCATCTCCTGCGCCGCGGCAACCCGGCTGGCGGATTTTCTCCGGAAGGACATGGCCGTCATCGGCGTACACCTGGATCTGTTAAATATACAGCTCACCCGGTGCCAGCTCGGTCTTTTCGGATACCCCCAGGGACGAATTGTGAATGCCGCCTATGCGGTCTCTCCGGAGATCGAACGGGCCATTCGGGTGGCCCTCCAGGACGGACGCCTGCCCTGCCTGGACTCCTGGGAAATCGCTCACCGGTTCGCAGTACCGAAGATGGAAGTGGCCGCCATATGTGAAGCCCTGAAGATCAAGGTCAAACCCTGCCAGCTCGGGGCTTTCTGAAACATTCGCCCCGGCATCCCGGCGGACCGCAAAAGCGCCCCTGTTTTTCATCACAAAGAATTCGTGCGAAAATCCTGACCGTCCGAAGGATCGCTCATTCCCGGGTCCTGAAAGGCCCGGATCTGAATGCATCGATTGCCCCCTTCCTCTTTTGCCCGATACATCGCCTCGTCCGCTTTCCTGAGCAGGGTCTTGCAGTCTTTCCCATCCTCCGGGTAGTAGGCGATCCCGATGCTGGTAGAGGAATGGATGGAATGGCCTTCCAGTACAAAATCCTTCGTGAAGGATTCCAGGATTTTTTCCGCCACCCGCAGGGCCGCCTTGTCCCCCCCGATTTCGGGAAGAAAAACGACAAACTCGTCCCCTCCAAGACGGGCCACCGTATCGCTCTCCCGTACCGCCTGCCTGAGCCGGCCGGCCACTTCCGTCAGGAGCTGATCTCCCAGGGCATGGCCGAAGGTGTCGTTCACCTCCTTGAACCGGTCCAGGTCGAGCACCAGGAGCGCTGCTTGACGTTTCGCGCGGACAGCCACCGCCAGCGCGGTTTCAACGCGGTCCTGCAGCAGGGCACGGTTGGGAAGCCCCGTCAGCGGATCGTGATACGCCAGGTGCCGGACCGCCTCCTGGGCCTGTATGTGATCCGTCACGTCGATAACCGTACCCATAATGGCCGGTCTCCCCTGGTAAGAAATCATGGCGGAGTGGACTTCGACGCTGAGTACGGTACCGTCTTTTCTCATGGCCCGGTAAGGAGTGTGGGTTATGCTCCGATCCCCTGCAAGCCTCCGCCGGATGTTCCCCTCGAGAGTGGGAAGGTCCTCCGGGACGATAATGTCGGAAGGGGACATGCGGTTGATGACTTCGTCGGGTGGATATCCAAACATCTCAATCAAGTGATGGTTCGCATAGCGGATACGGTTGTCCTGCATGACAAGAACCCCGACAACAGACTCCTCCGCCAGGCTTCGGAACTGCTCTTCCGATCTTCGCAGGGCTTCCTCACTTTTCATCAAGTTGCGGAACAGAGCATCATAGGGATGCCGCATGCCCATATCGATCAGGGCCAGGTAAAGGAGCCACAGGGAAACGATCTTGAGGAAGTGCTCCGGGACACGGAAGTATCCGAACATGTAGATGTATGGAGTGAAGGCCGTCTCCTGGACGACCTTGACCAGGATGGCGGCCATTGCCAGCCGGAAAACCACGGAATCGAAGGAATCCCGGACCCGAAACAGGAGAAGCCCCGAGACGACAAGGATTCCGCAGATCACATACTCGCCGGCAATCTTGAAGGCGGTCGGCCCCGTACCTTCCAGGAAGCAGTCCGGGAACAGTCCCGGTGTAAAGATGGCAAAAAGGAGGGTCGCCGTGATCAGTGCATATAGAGCCAGGGCCCTCCAGGCCGGCAAGGTGCGGGCGACGAAAAAAGGAGCCGCCAGAAAAGACACGCTTTCCGTGAACCGGGCGGCCATCCACAGTTGTGCCGACAGGTTGGCGCCGTATCCCGGGAAGACGCCCATGCCCGGACGAGCCAGCATGTGACCGAAATCGAGGACTGCCGCTGAAAGGAGAGAAATGCCGACAAGCAGAAAGTAATGGTTGTCCAGGGTCCGGCGAGCGTTCCAGGCAATGCCGAAAATCGTACAGGCAATGACGATGGAGAAGCCTTCGGCGACGGCATGGAAGAGAAGGTCGCTATGGGTCTTGGCCAGAAAAAGCACCGCCAGGAGAAGCCCTGCCAGAACCAGATGTCCCGCTGCTCTCTTCATAACCGGTCGCCGTCCCTATATCCTGCTTTCCTGCACCCGTGCGGCCGGCACAGCATCCAGCCACTCCGGAAAGATTCTTACCCGTTCTGTTCCTCGTAACGGGCCAGCGTGAAGAGCATGTCCGCCAACCGGTTCATGTATTCATGGACGGCGTCGTTTTTCACAAGGCCTTCCGTCTTGAGCAGGGCGGCCTTCCGTTCGGCCCGCCGGATAACCGTGCGGGCCACATCGATCTGGGCGGAAACAACCGTTTTCCCCGGGTAGATGAATTCCCTTCCCAGCGTAACATCCTTCTGCAGATCGTCAATGAGGTTCTCCAGGCGCTTCGCGTCCTCATGGCCAATACGGCGGGCCAGTTTCGGCAGGTCTTCCGGAAGGGCCGACAGCTCCGCCCCCAGAACGAGGAGATCCTTCTGCACGTCCAGCAGGATGTCCCCTATCTTCGCGTTCCCGGTCATTGCCCGGGCGACCCCCATGACGGAACTGGCCTCGTCGAGAACACCGTACGTCTCCGGGCGGGGATCATATTTCGGCACGCGCTGTCCCCCCAGAAGACTCGTCTCGCCCCCGTCTCCCTTTTTCGAAAACTTCATCCGTTATCCCTCCTTTTTTCCAGCAGCCGTTTGACGATTCGTACGACGGCCTCGGCGTTCTCCCGGGCACACCGGACGATTTCATTCATGGTCAGAGGTTCCCCGCCGATGCCGTGGGCGAAATTATCGACGGAACAAAGAGATGCATATTCGAGGTCCAGCTCCTTCGCCACAGAGGCCTCCCCGCCCAGGGTCATCCCGACGATGTCGGCAAACGCAGCGGCCATGCGAACCTCCGCCTTCGTTTCAAACCGGGGCCCCACCGTATGCCAGTACACGCCGCCGTCCACGGCGGGCCGGCCGCAGTCCTCCGCCGCGGACAGCCATTCCCGTCTGAGTTTCCCGGAGAGACCGGGGGTGACGTGAACGGGCCGGTCGTGAAAGACCGTCGGATAGGCGGTAGTCATGATGTAATCGTCCGGCACGACGAGGGTTCCCGGGGGCAGGTCCGGCTTCAGAGATCCCGTTGAATTGGCCGAGACGACGCAGCGGACGCCCAGATTCCTGAGGGCGGCCATGTTGGCCGCATGGTTGATCCGATGGGGGAGGATATAAGGCTCCCCTTCCAGGCCATGGCGGGGGATGAATGCGACCTCGTCAGACAAAAGGATCATGGCGGGACCGAAGGGCGTTTCCACCATGCGCGGTTTCAATTTGCCCAGGACGTGGCTTTTCAGGAGCATGGGGCCGGAGATGATTCCCAGGGGCGGCATGACGTTCCCTTCCATGTGAAGAGTGACCGAGCCAGTTGATATTACCTCAGAAATGCCCCTTCCCGCAAGGAAACCTTTACGGAGAGCCTTTACAAACCTTTACGATTGCCGGCCGCACCGGTCATGCGTCGGCAAAGGGATTGACAGCCTCTCCGCTTGTATGCCATAGCCACAGAAAAAATTACCTGGAGGAAACCCGATGGCGGAAGGCAAGCTTTTTGAAGCCGGCGACGGTAACTTCGACCAGGAAATCCTGAAGGCCGACAAGCCGGTCCTTGTTGATTTCTGGGCACCCTGGTGCGGCCCCTGCAAGGCCCTCGGACCGATCGTGGAAGAAATAGCAGCGGCTTACGGAGACCGGGTCAAGTTCGCCAAGGTCAACGTAGATGACAATCCAAGAACATCGGCCACGTACGGGATACGCAGCATCCCCACGCTGCTCCTTTTCAAGGATGGGAAGGTCCTGGACACCCTGATCGGATTGGCGCCGAAGGACAAGCTGGAAACGTTCGTAAAAAAGGGGCTGTGATGAGGGACGCCAGAAAACGCCGGGCCCTCCTGCTGATCCTGATCGCCCTGATCTTCATGACGACCGGCTGCGGCTGGGTGAAAAATCTCTTCACCAAGAAGGACATGAGCCGGTCAACCCCGGACGCCGTTTATGCCCGCGGCTACGAAGACTATCAGGAAGGGCGCTACGAGAAGGCCGTCGAATCGTTCCAGCGGCTCAAGGAAGTCTATCCACTGAGTCCCTTGGCGATTCTCGCGGAGATGGGCATCGCCGACGCCCACTTCAGCAACAAGTCCTATGGTGAGGCCGAAGTGGCCTACACGGATTTCTACAACCTGCACCCCACCAACGAGAACATTCCCTATGTTCTTTATCAGATCGGCATGTGCCACTACAACCAGATGCCGACGATCGACCGGGACCAGTCGGAGGCCGTGAGAGCCCGGAAGGATTTCGAGCGGCTCATCGCCCGGTTTCCCAACAGCAAGTTCGCCTTCCAGGCGGAAAAGCGACTCCGGGAAACCCGGCAGCAGCTGGCGGAAAACGAGTTTTACATCGGCGAGTTCTACTTCCGGACGAAGAAATACAAGGCCGCCCTGAAGCGGTTCGAGGGCGTCGCAAAAGACTACTCGGGCCTCGGGCTGGACTACAAGCTCAACTGGTACCTTGCCGAAACGAAAAAGCTTGCCGCGGCGCAGGAAATCGAAGAGCAGAAGGAAAAGGAGAAAAAGCGGCTCCAGGAAGCAAAAGAGAAAGAAAAGGAAGAAAAGAAAAAGGCAAAAGACAAGGATAAGGACAAGGAAAAAGTCGAGAAAAACGATAAAAACAATGGTTGAACCGGAGGTCCGGCAACGGACACCGACCGGATATGGAAAGGAGCCCCCAGAGGCTCCTTTTTTTATGGCGTTTTCATGAATCCACGTCCGCCGGAGATGCTACGGTCGGCCGGCGGGACGCCCCCGGCTCGCCGCCTGTCACGCCGGGAAACGAAGGCGGCGCAGTGCACGGTCGGCTGCCTCCTCCGGCAAAACGTCCGTTTCCACGACGCCGTGGCACTCCTTCGGCAATTCATGGACGGCGTCATAGTCCGCCTGCTGCTGCCGGAAGATCTCCCAGCGGCCGTCGGAGGGCTCGCCCGCCTCCGACTGCCGGGATTCAAGCCTTCGCCGCACCTTCCCTTCATCACACCGGCATTCAAGAACGATGAAATCCGCGTCCAGGCTCCGGGCCGCTTCCAGCGCCCGCAGGCGCTCCTCGCGCCGCTTGTAGGAGCCGTCGATGACGGCCGACCGGCCCGACCGGATCGCCGTCGCAGCCCGGTCCAGGGCCGCGGCGTAGGTCTTGCGCGAGACCTCTTCCGAATAGAGGCCCTCGCCGAAGTCCTCTGAGCGCTTTTCCCCCGGCGCCAGGCCCGCCAGTTCCTTCCTCAGGGCGTCCATCTGGATGATGCGGGCGCCCAGGCGGGGGGCGATCTGCCGGGCCACGACGCTCTTGCCGGTCCCCATGAGCCCTGCCGTCAGGATCAGCGCGGGCCGCTCCGGGCGGGCGGCATACGTGTAGGCCCAGTCGAAGTATTTCTCCGCCATCTCCCGGGCCTCCCGGCGCCCCTCCTCGCCGATGGCCGGGTCGTCGAGGCGGAAGCTGACCACCTTCCCCCGGACAAAGGCATAATAGCATTTGTAGAAATTCAGAAGCATCCTGACCGCCTCATCCCCCGAGTGGCGGATATAGGCCGTCACGAAGGCCTCCGCCCACTCCGGATAGCCGTTGTAATCCAGGTCCATGGCGAGGAAGGCCGCCTCCGCCGCCGTGTCCTCGAAGCGAAACCGCTCGTTGAACTCGATGCAGTCGAAGATAACGATTTCGCCGGCCAGGCAGATGTGTTCCAGGTGCAGATCCCCGTGGCAGTCCCGGATCCGGTGCTCCGCCACCCGGCGGTGCAGGAGCTCTCCGTTCCGATCCATGAAAAAGGCGATGTAATCCCGGATGAAGGTCCACTGGTGGGCCGGGATGGTGATCCCGCGGTACTTGGCCGTCTGCTCGAAATTCTCGTCATGATTGCGGCGGATCGTCTCGATCCCCCCCACTTCGTCGATGCGGCCGCCCGTCTCGGCTCCGGCGTGAAACGCCGCGATCTTCCGCGCCACGTTGTCCATGACGGAGATGTCCACGGCGCCTTCCAGAAGGAGCCCCTTGAGCATCCGCTCCTGGGGCAGCCGCCGCATCCGGACGGCGTATTCGACCACGGGCCCGTCTCCGGAAAGAGACAGGCCGCCGGCCTTCTCCTCGCGAATCTCCGCCACGCCCAAGTAGGTGTCGCCCGCCAGCCGCCGGTTCAGCCGGACCTCCTCGCCGCAGTAGAATTTTCTCTTCTCCGGCGTGGTGAAATCGAGAAATCCGAAATTCACGGGCTTCTTTATCTTGTAGACTTCGTCCCCAGCGATGAAAACAAAGGAGATGTGGGTCTGGACCAGTTCGACCGTCTCCGGCCGGTGGGGATAAAAGTCGGGGCGCAGCATGGACTCGACGAGCTTCGGATGGGTCATGGCTTCACACGTTCTCCTCACGTATCATTTCTCTTTACCCGGGTGCGTCCCGGCCAGTACCGGGAAACCCGCCCCGGCGGAACGATGGACTCCTTGTGCCTTGTGGCGACGGACTGGCCTGCGGTCGGCCCGGCGGGGGGAATTCGGGACCTTCACCGCTTTCCCGAAAATTCCGCTCTCCTACTCCTTTTCCAGGCGCTCCTTCCATTCCTGGATGCGCTGCAGGGCCTCCAGGGGGGTCATGTTCATGGGATCCGCCACCCGGATCTCCTCCAGGAGATCGTCCCGGACGCCCGCGAAAAGGCTGAGCTGGCTTGACTCCTTCCGGGACGCCCGCTTTCCCCTGGCGAGGCGGGGCATCCCGCCTTCGTCGAACTCGCCGTTCTCGATGTTGTGCAGGATCTCCCGGGCCCGCTGGATCACGTCCTCGGGGACGCCGGCGATGCGGGCCACCTGGATGCCGTAGCTCCGGTTCGTCCCGCCCTCCATGATCTTCCGGAGGAAGATGATCCGGTCTCCCCATTCCCGGACGGCGATGTTGTAGTTCTTTACGCCCTCCTTCGCGGCGGCCATCTCCGTGAGCTGATGGTAGTGCGTGGCGAAGAGGGTCCGGCACCGGAGGCTCGGCGCGTCGTGGAGATGCTCCGCCACGGCCCAGGCGATGGACAGGCCGTCGAAGGTGCTGGTCCCTCGCCCCACCTCGTCGAGGATGACGAGGCTCCGGGGCGTGCCGTGGCGGAGGATGCCGGCGACCTCATTCATCTCCACCATGAAGGTGCTCTGCCCGCGGGCCAGGTTGTCGGCGGCGCCGATGCGCGTGAAGATCCGGTCGGCCACCCCGATCCGGGCGGAGGCGGCGGGGACGAATCCCCCCATCTGGGCCAGGATCACGATCAGCGCCACCTGCCGGATGTAGGTGGACTTGCCGGCCATGTTGGGGCCCGTGATGATGAGGAAGCGGTTCTCCCTCCCGTCCAGGAGGGTGTCGTTGGGAACGAACGCCTCGGGGAAGACCGCTTTTTCGACGACGGGGTGCCGGCCGTCGCGGATGTCGATGGCGTCGCCGTCGTCCACGTCGGGGCGGCAGAAATTGTCTCGCTGGGCCACCTCCGCCAGGGACGCCAGGGCATCCAGGTCGGCCAGGGCCGAGGCGGTGGCCTGGATCCGCCGCACCTGCCGGGCCGCCTCGTCGCGCACCGCCGTGAAGAGCTCGTATTCCCTCTCCCGCCGCCGCTCCTCCGCATGGAGGACAGCGTGCTCGAACTCCTTCAACTCCTGGTTGATGTAGCGCTCCGCGTTCACCAGGGTCTGTTTGCGGACGTACTCCGGCGGCACCCGGTCGGCGTTGGCCTTCGTCACCTCGATGTAGTAGCCAAAGACGCTGTTGTAGCCCACCTTCAGCGTGGAGATGCCCGTCTTTCGCCGCTCCGTCTCCTCCAGGGAGGCGATGCCCCGCTTGCCGTCACGGCTCAGGACGATGAGCCCGTCCAGGTCGGCGTCGTACCCCTCCCGGATGATCCCCCCCTCGCGGACGCTGAAGGGCGGGTCATCCACGATGGCCATCCCGATCAGCTCCCGCAGGTCCGCCATTTCGTCGACGTCCGCCTTCCGGGAAACGGCCAGCGGCGCCGTCCATTCCTCCGCGGCGGCCAGGACCGCCGGCACCTGATCCAGGGAGGAACGGAGGGCCGCCAGGTCCCGGGCATTGGCCACGCCCATGGATACACGGGCCGCCAGGCGCTCCAGGTCCTGCACGCAGGACAGGGCCTTCCGGAGCCGCTCCCGCATCAGATTCCGCTCCCGGATCGCACCGACTGCGTCCAGGCGCTCGCCTATCCGCGCGGGATTCACCAGGGGGTACGAGAGCCACCAGCGGAGCCTCCTCCCCCCCATGGGAGTGACCGTCTCGTCGAGGGCGTGGAAGAGCGAGCCCGCCTTCTTCTGCTCCCGGATGGTCGTGAAGAGTTCCAGGTTCTCCCGGGCCGTCTCGTCCAGGACGAGGTACTCGCCGGCTTCCTGGAACTGGATCTCCCGAAGGTGCCCCAGGCGCTCCTTCTGGGTTTCCTCCACGTAGCGGAGCAGCGCTCCCGCCGCACCTGCGAGGGCAGGCGTTCCGGAGATGCCCTGCCGGTCGATGGATTCCGGGGGGAAATAGGCGCCTAGACGATCCCGGGCTGCGTCGGCGTCAAAATAGTCCGGCGGCAGGAAATTCACCAGGAGGGCATTGGAGCGCTGCCGGAGACTCTTCAGCCAGGGCTCCGACCGGGCCTCTTCTTCGGCGATCATCTCCCGGAAACCAAGGCCCGCCGCTTCGGCAAGGAAGAACTCCCGATCCACGAACCGGGTGATCCGGAAATCGCCCGTCGAGATGTCCAGGAAGGCCATCCCGTACGTTCCCTCCCGAACACAGACGGAGGCGAGGAAGTTGTTCTCCTTGGCCCGGAGGTTGTCCGGTTCCAGGACCAGCCCCGGCGTCACGACGCGGACCACGTCGCGCTTCACGACGCCCTTCGCCTGCCTGGGGTCTTCCATCTGCTCGCAGACGGCGACCTTGAAGCCGTTCTCGATGAGACGGGCGATGTAGCCCGAAGCGGAGTGCCAGGGAACGCCACAGAGGGGGACGGCATCCTCCTTCCCCTTGTTCCGAGACGTCAGCGCGATATCCAGGACGGGCGCCACCGTGACGGCGTCGTCAAAGAACATCTCGTAGAAGTCGCCCATCCGGAAGAAGAGAATGCAGTCGGGATACTTCTCCTTGAGCGCCACATACTGGCGCATGGCGGGGGTCAGGTCCCCTACTCCCATCGGTCGTCTCCACGGCGCGAGAGGTCGATGGTCTCGTCCCGGGACCGGCGGGGTCCCGGACCGGAGCGGATGCCGGGACCGGGTCCGGAGAAGAAGGAATGGAGGATCCAGCTGACGATGCTGATCAGGAGCGCGCCCAGGACGGCGGGCCAGAATCCCTGTACGTCGAACCCGGGGATCACCCCCGAGGCCATTTTCAGAAGCAGCGCGTTGATGACCAGGGTGAACAGCCCCAGGGTCAGAATGTTCACGGGCAGTGTAACGATGATCAGGACGGGCTTGAGGAGCGTATTGAGAATCCCCAGGACGGCGGCGGCGAAGAAGGCGGACCAGAAGCTGGCCACGCGGATGCCTTCCACGAAGTAGGCCGCCGCGAGAACGGCCACGGTCAGGATCAGCCAGCGAATGAAGATACTTGTCATGGATCAGCCTTCCGATTTCAGGCAGATTCAGCGGGAGAACATCCGGCCCCGCCCGCAGGGACACTCGCCGTCAGGGCACGCGAGCCCCGTCAAACGAGGCGCAGGTTTTTGTGTGCCGCGGCGGGGAAGGATCCGCAGCGCCCCCGTCCGGCCTGTTTCTTCGTCGTCACACCTGGGTAAAGTACTCCGGCTTGGCGGAGCAGACGGGACATTTGTCCGGGAGGACGCCGTCGGAGACATAGCCGCAGATCGTGCACACATAGTATGTCGTCTCCCGCTCTTCCATGAAGTGGCCCATGGCCTCCTTGTACAGCTTCGCATGGACCTCCTCGACGTCCCGGCTCTGGCTGAAGTGCAGGGCGGCGCCGCGGTTCCCCTCTTCATTGGCGATTTTGATGAAGGCGTCGTAGGCCACGCCGGCCACCTTCGTCTCCGACTCGAAGCTGGCCGCCAGGTTGTCCTCAGTGCTCCTGATCTCCTTGAGGAGCCGCAGGGCCCGGGTTCCGTGGACTTCCTCCGACAGGGCAATGGCCCGGAACAGTCTGGCCATCTGGGGATAGCCCTCCTTCTCCGCCTTGTCGGCATAGACCTTCAACCGCAGGACCGCCTTGGCCTCGCCGGTGTAGGCCTGGTGGAGGATCTCCATGATCTTGCTCATCGGTTCCTCCTACTCCTCCGGGGCGAAGACGTCTTTGCCGGAACCGCAGATCGGGCAGACCCAGTCTTCGGGCAGATCCTCAAAAGCCGTCCCGGGGGGGATTCCGGCATCGGGATCTCCCTTGGCCGGGTCGTACACATAGCCGCACACGTCACAAACATATTTCTTCATGATTTCCTCCACAATTGCCTGATTCTTTCATCCCTGGGAAACGACGTCCTTGACAGCCGCAGCCACCTGACGCCCCTGCTCGAAACAGCGGGCCAGCGTATCCCGGTCGGGGACGTGCTTTGCCCGGATGGCCTCGCCGACGATCTTCACCTTCGTGTCTTCCAGGTATTCCTGGACCTGCTTCGCCGACTCACCGCTCCAGCCATAGGAGCCGAAGGCGCACCCCAGCAGGTTGGCCGGCCGGAGCCCCTTCAGGTACGTCAGGACGTCGGCCATCTGGGGAAGCAGGTTGTTGTTCAGGGTGGGGGAGCCGGCGCAAAGAGCCCCCGCCTCCAGGGTCTCGTAAACCACGTCGCTCCGGTGAACCTCGTCCATGTTCATGAGCTTCACCCGGAGCCCTCCTTCGGCAAGCCCCTCTGCCATGGCCCTGGCCATCTTCTCGGTGCTCTTCCACATGGTGGCGTAGACCACGACGGCCTTGGCCGCCGGCTTCTGGGCGGCCCAGCGGCCGTAGCGGGCGAGGATCCCCTGCAAATCCTTCCGCCAGACGGGTCCGTGGTCCGGGGCGATGACATCGATGGCCAGGCCCGAAGCGGCGACCCGCTCCAGGAGTTTCAGGACGAGCGGAGAGTACGGCAGGAGGATGTTGGCATAGTACGTGGCTGCCTCGAACTCGAGGACAGCCGGGTCGATCTCGTCGTCGAACCGCTCCGAAGTGGCCAGGTGCATGCCGAAGCCGTCCTGGGAAAAGAGCAGCCTGTCCTCCTGGAGATAGCTGAACATGCTGTCGGGCCAGTGGAGCATCCGCGTCTCCATGAAGTCCAGGGTCGCGTTGCCCAGGCTGAGGCGGCTGCCGTCCTTCAGGGGAACGATCTCCGCCGGACGGTGGAAAAGCTCCTGCAGGGTCTTTGCACCCATGGGGGATGCAAAGACCTTCTCCGGCCGGATCATGTCGATGATCTCCGGCAGGCAGCCCGTGTGGTCCATCTCCGAGTGGTTGGAGACGATGTAGCGGATTTCCTTCGGGTCCACGACGGAGGCGATCCGGGAGAGCATCTCCTCCCGGAACGGGGCCTTCACCGTATCCATCAGGGTGATCTTGTCGGCCATCACCAGGTAGGCGTTGTAGGTGCTTCCCCGGCGGGTCGTGTAGCCATGGAAATCCCGGATATTCCAGTCGATCGCACCGACCCACCAGACCCGGTCGGTGATCTTCACAGCCTTGTAGAAATCGACGTTGTTCATGTGCTTACCTCGTAGCCGTATCGGAATGGGAAATGCCGGGCATTGGATAGCATTACGCCGTGGAGGGTGTCAATCCCGACAGCTTCGGGACGGCTCCGGATTGCCCGCTCTGCATATCGATTTGCCTCTTTCATCCCTTCACCGACACTGGAAAGTCGGTGAAGACGCCGTCGACTCCCATGGCTTCCATGGCCCGGAAGTCCTCCTCCCGGTTGACGGTATAGACAAATACCTTCAGGCCCCTCCGGTGCGCCGCGTCCGTAAGGCGGCGGCTGACCCGGTCCAGGCGGATATGGATGGAAAAAAGATTCCTTTCCACCTGAAAGCGCTTCGTGGGGAGGATGGGGGAGCGCGTCAGAAGGCCCCGGGGAATTCGGGGCGCCTCCTCCCCGGCAACGGCCAGTTCCCGGCGGTGAAAGGATGACAGGAGAACATCCCCGTAACGCCATCCGCGTTCTCTCACATACCGCCGCACAACGGCCGCTGCCGGACCGGCTGTGCCGGGCCCTTTCAATTCCACGTTGACCACGGCCCGCCGGTCCACCAGGTCCAGGACCTCGTGGAGAAAGGGAATCCTCTGTCCCTGTCCGGCATCGAGGGAGCGCAGATAGGCGAGGGGGGAGGCCATGACCCGGCCCTGCCCGTTCGTCGTCCGCTCCAGCCGGGGATCGTGGATCACGACCAGTTCGCTCTCGACGGCGTACACGTCGATCTCAACGCCGTCGGCCCCGAGGGCAAGGGCCTGCTCAACGGCCGCCAGGGTGTTCTCCGGCGCCCGGGCCGAGGCACCCCGGTGGGCGAAGCGGAAAAGCCGGCCACGGGGAAGTTCGGCCAGGGACGTCACGGCATCCTCCCGCGGCATCCACACTCGCCGCCCTGCGGGACGACCGCCTTACCCCGCCGGAGCGCAGCAGGATGAAACCCGGAATCCGCAACCGGCGGCCCGGAGAATCGGGCGGGAGTCAACGCCCGATCTCCCGGACAAAGGCCTTCAACTGTGGAAACACGGCTCGGTCCCCGGACCAGTCATAGGGCAGGATTTCCGCGCCGAGGGCCTTCAGGGGCTCCGCCAAAACGGCAGGCAGGGCGGCCGGAGCAGCCAGGACCAACCACGGTTTTTCCGGGAGAGAAACGCCGTCCACCAGGAGCCTTGCCGCCGCTTCGTGAACCTCGCCGTCCCGGAGGCTCGTCAGAATTTTGAACAGGACGGTGATCCGCTCCTGGCTGTCCACGATAAAGCAGTCCCGGCCTTCGTCGTTGCCCGACTGGAGTCCCATGGACTGAAGAGCCGCGGCCAGGTCGCCGGCGATCAGGCCGCGGTCGCAAAACCGGGAAAGATCGACGGGATCCGGCAGGGCCGCTTTGCCGCTGAGTTCTTCGCGGAACTTCACTTCCGGGAAGGCGATGGCCAGTTGGGGGTCCTGAGACGCGGCCAGGTCTTTCATCCGCTGGACCTTGCGGACGAACTGCCCGAGCTGGCGGACGAAACGGGGAGAATGAAGGGCGCCCACAACGGCCACCGTCGCCAGTTCTTCACCGTCCTCCATGAGAGCCCAGACACCGCGGTAGCGGCTCCCGAACAGGGATTTGCCGATTCCCTTCCGGCTTCCCCCGAGGCGGCCCCGGTGGACGACATAGATCACCCCTTCCGGGTCCCGCGCCAGGGCGCCGCCGATCTTCCGGTCGATTCCCCGGATCGGGAAATTGATCTCGCAGGTGATGGCTACCCGCCCCTCCGGCGCCGGCTTGCCGATCCCCAGGACGTTCCAGTGGTTCTTCTCCGGGATCCGCTTGGAGTAGAGCCAGAGATCCCGTTCGTCCGACCAGTATACGGAGGCCCGGAAGCTAGCCCCCGGATGCCCAACCCGGACGGGAATCCGCGCGTCCGCGACAGCCCGGAAACTTCGGCTGAACTGCTGCTGACACCGCCGGATGGTGGCCTCGTCCTCGATGACCTTCAGCATGCTCGATTCCTCTCCGACCGGTCCCCTCCAGAAAGGAACGGGTATCCGGAACGAAATGATTTTCGTACGAGACGTGTTTTTCTACCATGGGTCCGCCGTTACGGCAACGTTCATCATGCGGAAAAGGGATGCAGTCCACCCGGTTATCACCTCCGGGAGTCTGCCGTTCAGCGATTCACCGGCATGGGGGCTTGCACTGGAGATTGTTTTCCCCTTATGGTGAGTTTGGGAGGCAGTCATGAAAACCTTTCTGATCCACATTCTGATCATGCTTCTTCTGATTCTTCCCGGATCGGCCGTCGCGGATGTCCGGGAGATCACCGCCGAGGGATCCTACATCATGGGGGACGGCGAGACGCCCCTGGCCGCGGAAGAGCGGGCGCTGCAGAAGGCGAAGCGGGCCGCCCTTGAGGAAGCGGGAACCTATGTGGAGAGCTACTCGAAGGTGGAGAATCTCCAGCTCACCCGCGACGAGGTCCAGGTTCTCGCCTCGGGGATCATGGACGTGACGGTCCTGGAAAAGAAGAGGACCATGGCGGGGGATGGCCTCATTGTGTGGGTCCGCATCCGTGCCCGGATCCAGACGGACGAGGTCAAAAAAATGGCCGCCCGGGTCCGGGAACGGGACGCCGCCGAGGATTACGGCAACCTCCGGAAATCATACGAAGACAGCCGCCGGGAGATCGACCGGCTGAAGGCGGAGCTGGCCCGCTCGAAGGGGAAGAAAGAGGCCATACCCCTGCAGGAGAAAATCACGCAGGACGAAAAGCGCCTCCAGGCCTCCGCCTGGCTGGAGAAGGGCCTCCAGTTCTACCTGCGGAATGAATTCGGGCCGGCCGTTGCGGCCTACACGTCGGCAATCGAACTGGATCCGGGCTACGCGGACGCCTACGCGAACCGGGGAAACGCCTACCAGCGGCAAGAGCTCTTTAACAGGGCCGTCGCCGACTACACTCGGGCCCTCGCTCTGGAGCCGGGTGCGGCCTATATCCACCGCAACCGCGGGCTTGCCTACCGGGAAATGGGAAAGTACGACCAGGCATTGAAGGATCTGAACCGGGCCATCGCCCTGAAGCCGGACGGCGCCAGCGCTTACGACGGCCGGGGCACCGTATACCGGCGGATGGGCAAATTGGACCGGGCCATCGATGATTTCGATCGGTCCATCGCACTGAATCCGGACGGGTCCAGTTCCTACCACAACCGGGGCAGCGCCTGGTTCGACAAGCGCGAATACGACCGGGCCATCAAGGACTACAACCGGTCTCTGGAGCTGAACCCGGCCTCGTCACTGGCGTTCCATCACCGCGGGAATGCCCACCTGATGGCGGGGCGGCTCGACCAGGCCATTGCGGACCTCGACCGGGCCATCGCCCTGGAGCCGTCCGACGCCGGTACGTACTACAACCGGGGAGACGCCTGGCTCAAGAAGAACCGTCTGAACGAAGCGCTGAAAGACCTGAACCGCGCGATCTCCCTGGACCCCAAGTTGGCCGATGCCTACAACACCCGGGGCATCGTGTACCGGCGGATGAACCGGGTTGAGCGGGCCATCGATGACTACACCCGCGCCATCGCCCTCAACCCCAGGTACGACCTCGCCTTCAACAACCGGGGATACGCCCGGTTCGTTCAGGGCCGGCTCGACCAGGCCATCGACGACTACAACCGCGCCATCGCCCTCACCCCCGGGTACGCCAATGCCTACAAGAACCGGGGAACCGCCTACAAAAAGAAGGGAAGGAAAAGCCAGGCCCTCGCGGATTTCCGGAAGGCCTGCTCGCTGGGTCTGAAGGAGGCCTGCGACGCCGCCGGGGCGATCCAGGCCGGGCGTTGACGATCCGTTCGTCTCTACTCCAGAAAGTACTCACCCCGGATCCGAACGATGGCTCCACCGCCGAACCAGACGCGCATGCCGCCGCCGTCGTCCCGGGCCAGCAGCCGGACGATGTTCGGCCTGGCGAAATCGCCGTTCTGCTCCAGGCGGATGGACGATCCGTCCCAATATCCGTTCTTCAGGAGATAGCAGCCGAAGGCCGCATTCCCGGACCCTGTCGCGGGGTCTTCGAGATACCCGAAGGTAGGCGCAAACACCCTCGTCCGGAAGGCATTCGCCTTGTCCGCCGTCTCACAGGAGTACACGGTGACGATGTCGACGGAGTGCGCTTCGCAGTAGGATTTCAGCTCTTTCAGACGGGGAGACATCCCAAGCACCGTCTCCAGCCGCCGGATCGGAACGATCAGCGTCTCAAGGCCCGCATTGACAACGGATATCGGCTTTTCACGATCCAGGTCGACCGGATCGATGCCCGCGGCCTCGGCAAAACCGCCATCATCGATCCGGGTGTTCGCATAGACGGGCTCGGGAGCTGCAACGAACACGGCGTTTTCCCCCTCGATCCTGTTCTCCACCGTCAGCGTCCCCATGTTGTTGACGATTCGGATGGTTTCCCGAGCAAGCAAAGCTGGGTCATTCCCGATCAGATCGTATGCAATGCCGATCGTCGCATGACCGCAGAACGCGACTTCGCGCTCCGACGAATAATACTTCAATCCGTACACGCCATCGTCGATTTTCCAGACGTACCCGACTTCGGAAACGAATCCCTTCAGCTCCCGGGCGATTCTTTGCATTTCATCGGCCGTCATCTCGGCCGGCGCATTCAGGTAGACCGCCCCGGCGGGGTTCCCCTCCGATGTCGCCGTGGCAAAGGCGTCGATCTTCTTGAAAGAAAACGATTTCTGCAAAGATGGAACGGGCATGGAATCACCTCCGGTTGTCAGGATCGACGGCTTCCGGCACGGTCGGCAGGCCTGCGCTCGATCGCCTCCCCGCCCTGCGGGCCGTCAGGAGCGCGGACGCCGCCTATCTTCCGTTTCGGCCGGGTTTCTCCGGAAACAGTCTCGAGGACAAAAAGCCCCATGCGGCGAGGCGGAATTGCACCGCCGTGCGGAGACATCCGAATCCGTACTGCAGGCTGCGGCTGAAGTTGATGGACGACGCCTCGGCAAAATATCGGGTGGGGCAGCTCACCTCGGCGACGATGTAGCCGAACCAGACGACCTGGGCCAGCATCTGGTTGTCGAAGACGAAATCGTCCGAATTCTCCTCCAGGGGGAGCCTCTCCAGGAGCTCCCGGGAAAACGCCCGATAACCCGTGTGGTATTCGGACAGCTTGGCTCCAATCAGGAAATTCTCCACCAGCGTCAGAAAACGGTTGGCGGCGTACTTCCACAGGGGCATGCCGCCCGTGAGCGCGTATCCTCCCAGGATCCTGGACCCCAGGACGCAGGAATAAAGGCCGCCGGCGATCATGGACGCCATGGCGGGGATGAGCTTCGGCGTGTACTGGTAATCCGGGTGGACCATGATGACAATGTCCGCCCCCTCCGCCAGCGCCAGACGGTAGCAGGTCTTCTGGTTCGCCCCGTAACCGCGGTTCTCGCCATGGACGAAGACCTTCGTTTTCGGCAGGGCGGATGCGATTTCCGCCGTTTCGTCACGGCTGGCGTCATCCACCAGGATCACGAGATCCACGATCCCCTGGGCCATCACCTCTTCGTAAGTCTTTTTCAGGGTCTTCGCCGCGTTGTAGGCCGGCATGACCACAACGATTTTCCGGTCAAGAAACATGCTTTCTCCAGCCGATAGACAGGCGCCGCCACCGGGATCGCAAACGATATGAAATCTTCCGGGTCACTTTCGCGATTTTCGGTATTTCATGAGCTCCGCCCGGAGCCACGGGCCGCTCTCCGTGATCTTCCCCCCGCCGCAGCGAACCTGATAAGGCTTCCCGCTGGAACTGCTTTTCGCAGCGGCCCGCTCAATGAACTCCTCTGCGGATGAAACCATGCCTTTTTCGAGGAGATACTGATGCTTTGCGCCGCCGCCTCCCTGCTGTCGTACCGGGAGCCGTTCCGGTAGAAATCGCAGCCGGAAGTCTCCAGATAGGAGAAAAGATGCTCGATCTCCGCCCGGGCTGCGAGAGGCGGTTCTCCAGCATGGGAAACAGAGACCATCAGCAGAGATGCGGCGAGAATCAGAATTCTCACTATGTCCCTGCACGATAACGATGAATGCCGTTCCATTTTCCGATCCGCAGCAGAAGGTTCAGATTCGCATGCCGATGCATAGCCTGTCAGCCCGGCGATTGCAACGGGGTTCCTCACAAAGACAATCCGGCGCCAGGGGTTGCCCGACGCCGGATCGAAGAAATCCCGACCCGATGGATTACGGGAAGGGGGAGAGGCACTTCTTCAGGAATCCTTTTTCCGCATCGCTATTGCACTGATTTCGCTCTCCACTGTCCGCTCTCAGAAATTTTCACCATAGGCTCGGGCCAGCAGCGATATGTAATGACCGGCGACCATCGGCCGTCTTGCCCGGGCGAGCCCCTCGGACAGCTGCATCATGCAGCCGGGACATCCCGTGACGACCCTGCCGGCACCCGTGTTGAGAATATCCTCTATCTTCCGGCCGGTGATCCCGGCGGACGTCTCCGGATGTGTGATCGTGTAGGAGCCGCCGCTTCCGCAGCAGGCGTCCGGCCTGGTCATTTCTTTCAGCGTGACGCCGGGAATCGACTGCAGGAGGATCCGGGGCTCCGTGAAGACCTTCATGACTTTCTTCATGTGGCACGAATCATGGTATGTGACAGTCTCCTCCATGCGCCCTTCCGGTTGCCGGAACGGAACGACGGCCGTCAAAAAGGTGGAAATATCGAAGGTGCGGCTCTGCCAGAAGGCCGCCTTGGGGCCGTAGACCGGGTCGTCCGCCAGGATCTTCAGGAAGCCGTGCTGCCAGGACTCGCCGCAGGATCCGCAGGCCGTAACGATCTGAGCGGCTCCGCAGGTCTCCATGGCGTCGAGGTTTTTCCGTGCCAGGTCCCTTGCCCCTTCCACGTCGCCGTGGGCGAGCAGGGCGATGCCGCAGCACTGTTGGCCCCCGGGAACGAGAACCTCCACGTCGTTGGCGTTCAGCACCTTGACCACGTCCCAGGCAACACCGGGAAAAATGTAGTTGAAGGTGCACCCGGTGAAAAAGGCGGCGGTCGCTCCTGGTTTATGGAAGGAGATCCGCTCCGGCGCCTGCTCGCGAAAAGGCGTGGCGGCCAGGCCGGGAAAGATCCGTTTCGTCAGAAGCCCGATGTTGAAGCGGAGCTCGTACCCGGCGTCTCCGGGAATCCTGCGCAGGCCCAGTCTCTGCAGAGAGGCCCCGGTCTTCATCAGCCGGTTGAAGAGAGTCTGATTTCTCAGGGTCCGGAAAATCACGCGCTTGACCGCGTGGAGGCCCTTCTCCCTGGCCAGGGCGGCCCGGAGGGCGATCACAATCCCCCCTACGTCCACGCCGCAGGGGCAGTTCTGCATGCAGGAGGTGCAGACAAGGCAGTTGAAGAGCTTCTCCTGGACGCTCCCGTCATCGAGACGGAGATCGCCCCTGAGGACCGCCTCGGCGATGGCAAGTTTCCCCCGGGCATAGGAAGATTCCCGTTTTTCCGCTGGATACACGGGACAGACGGCCATGCAGTTGCCGCATTTCATGCACTTTGCGAGGGCGTCGGCCACGCCGTCCAGGGAGTCGTAGAGGGCCGTCTTCATCTCAGGGATTCCTTTTCAAAGGCACCATTTTGGCCGGATTCAGGATGGAATCGGGATCCAGGGCATCCTTCAGGCGGCGCATCAGGTTGATCCCGCTGCCGTTCAGCTCGTCCCCGAGGTATTTCATCTTGGCCAGCCCGATCCCGTGCTCGCCGGAAAGGGTTCCGCCGAGCCGGAGGGCCGTGGAGAAAATTTCGTCCACGGCCCGGTGGACCCGTTCCATTTCCTCCCCGTTTCGCACGTCCGTCAGAATGGTGGGATGAAGATTCCCGTCGCCTGCATGCCCGAATGTCCCGATCCGGAGGCGATACCGGCGGGCGATGTCCTGAACGGCAATGAGCATGTCGGCAATGCAGTTCCTGGGCACCGTGGCGTCTTCCAGGATGGTCGTGGGACTGACCTGCGCCAATGCGGGAAGGGCGGCCCTCCGGGCCGTCCAGATCCGGTCTCTCTCCATCTCCGACTGGGCGAGCCGGACCTTCCCTCCGTGCTCACCGATCACCTTCAGCACGGCCTCCGCTTCCGCATCCACCAGGTCCTGGGATCCACCGTCGACCTCGATCAGGAGAAGCGCTTCCGCATCCGTCGGCAATCCGACCTTCGCGTAGCTCTCGACGGTCTGAATGGTCACCCGGTCCATGATTTCCAGCGTGGCGGGGATGATGTGGGCCTTGATGATGCCCGTCACCGTGTTTCCGGCGTCTTCGAGCCGCTGAAACGTCGCCAGCATGGCCTTCCGGCATTTGGGAGGCGGGACGAGCTTGACGGTGATTTGGGTGATGATCCCCAGGGTGCCTTCGGAGCCTACAAAGAGGGAGGCGAAATCGTAGGCGGTGACGTTTTTCACCGTCTTCCCGCCGAACTTGAAGATTTCTCCCGAGGCCAGGACGACCTCCATCCCCAGGATATAATGTTTGGTCACACCGTATTTCAGCCCGCGCAGTCCTCCCGCGCATTCCGCGACGGATCCCCCCATGGTCGCCGTCGTCACCGTCCCCGGGTCGGGAGGGTACATCAGCCCGTACGGCGCCACGGCGTCGTTGAGGGCCTGGATGACCACGCCCGCCTGCACCGTGGCCGTCAGGTTCTCCGGGTCCACTTCCAGGATCCGGTCCATCCTCTGGAACGACAGGACGATGCCGCCCTGGATCGGAATGGTTCCCCCGCTGAGATTGGTGCCCGCCCCGCGGGGATAGACGGCCAGCCCGCTGTTCCTGGCGATCAGGACAATGTTCCGGACTTCCGCGGTGGTCGCCGGCAGCACAATCACGTCGGGCATCCGGCTCGGCTGATCGGGTGTGGCATCGTAGCTGTACGTAACGAGGTCGGCCCTGTCCTTCAGGACATTCGATTCGCCTACGGTGCCCTTCAACTGGGCGATCACGGAATCCTCGACCATATTTTCTTTCTCCATGAATGAATGTTTCGGTCCTGTCTTCTTTTGCCGATCCGGTTCCCGGCGCCCGACTCATCTTTTTGCAGGGTTGCGCGGAGATGAATCAACGCACAGGCCCCGAGTCAGCGCTTACGGAAGGTTTCCCTGACGACGGCCGGCTCCGCTTCCCTCGCATTCCTGGCAAGGAACGTGAGGATGACGACGGCGGCCACGGCGACGCCCAGCCAGGCCGCCCCGCCTCCCGACAGGGACGGCGACGCGGCGGCGGCAACGGGCGCCGCGG
Source organism: Syntrophaceae bacterium (assembly GCA_013177825.1). Classification (NCBI taxonomy): domain Bacteria; kingdom Pseudomonadati; phylum Thermodesulfobacteriota; class Syntrophia; order Syntrophales; family Syntrophaceae; species Syntrophaceae bacterium. The sequence goes on along the minus strand of JABLXX010000004.1, from coordinate 266,287 downwards.
TCTTTTCATAGACCGGAACGATCCACTGGATGACATAGGCCTGCAGATAGGCCATTACGCCGATGACCGTCGTGAGAATGAGCGAGTGCATCACGGTGAAGCGGAAAATGTCGGCTTCCCTTCCCACCTGGTTCGTCGCCGCCGTGGCCACGGAAAGGGACTGCGGCGAGATCATCTTGCCGCAGACGCCGCCGGAGGAATTGGCCGCTACCGTAACCACCGGATCGACGCCGATCTGGGTGGCGGTAACCTCCTGCAGCTTTCCGAACAGGGCGTTCGACGACGTGTCCGAACCGGTCATGAACACGCCCAGCCAGCCGAGAAAAGCCGCGAAGAAGGGGAACAGGACGCCCGTTTTCGAAAAGGCGTCGCCCAGGGTGACGGCCATGCCCGAGAAGTTCATGATGTAGGCGAATCCCAGGATCGTCGCGATCGTGAAAATGGGCCAGCGCAGCGTTTTCAGGGTCTGGTAGGCCACCTGCGCCGCCGTGCGGAGGGAGGCCTTCATGACGGGGATCGAGAAGAGGCCGGCAAAGAGAATGGCCGTGCCGGCGGCGCTCAGGATGTTGAACATGTAAACGGCCGCCATGGGCCTGTCGCCACGAATCACCATGTTGTGAAGGCCCTCGATGGGAACCCGGACGAGCGAATGCTGGTCCAGTAGCATCTTGATCGGTTTCACCCCCCAGGCGGCGACAAAGATCGACAGAATGATGAACGGCGTCCAGGCCCGGAACACCTGGCCTCCGGTGTACAGAAGCTTCGCGCGGCCGCCGCTTTGGGGCTCGCCGTCAAAGTGCCAGCTCTCTTTCGGCTGCCAGAAGCGGAGGAACACGACCAGGCAGACGATGGAGACGATGGACGCAATGATGTCCGGCAGCAGGGGCCCGACGAAATTGGCCGTCAGGAACTGGGCGACGGCAAAGGACCCGCCGCTGACGAAGGCCGCCGGCCACACCTCGAGGCCCTTTTTCCATCCGCTCATGAGCACGACCATGTAGAGGGGAATCAGTACGCTGACAAAGGGGAGCGTCCGGCCGACCATCCGGCTCAGGGCCATCTGATCGACACCCGACACCTGGGAACCCACGATGATGGGGATGCCGATGGCGCCGAAGGCGACCGGGGCGGTGTTGGCGATCAGGCAGATGCCTGCGGCGTAAAGGGGCTTGAACCCCAGGCCTGCCAGCATGGCCGCGGTGATGGCCACGGGCGTGCCGAACCCCGCGGCCCCCTCGATGAAGGCGCCGAAGGAAAAGGCGATCAGGAGGGCCTGGATGCGCCGGTCGTCGGAGATGGTCGCCAGCGAGTTCTTGATGATCTCGAACTCGCCCGTCTTCACGGACAGATTGTAGATGAAGACGGCCGTGACGACGATCCAGCAGACGGGCCAGAGGCCGAAGAGCATGCCGTACCCCGCGGAGTACAGGCTCAACTTCGCGGGCATGCCGTACACAAAGACGGAGATGACCACAGCGATCGCCAGCGCGCTTACCGCCGCCCAATGGCCCTTCATGCGCCGAAAAGCGAGGGCCCAGAAGAGATAAAGGATCGGAATCGCCGCCACCAGGGACGACAGGGCAAGATTTTCGAGCGGATTGGTGTTGATGGTCCAAGGCATGATCTCTTCTTGACACTCCTTTCTTGATTATCGATGAGCGCGGGGACATCGCCCCGCGGACGGACTATTTTTTCAAACATTCTTGTTCGTGAAAGCTCGGGAATGGATCCGACCGGACAGGCCATGAAGGCATCGGGGCAGCACCCGGGATCACCATATCCGGATTTCTCCCGGCCGGGACCGCGGACACTCCGCGGGAATCATCATGACCGGGGGGAAAGAGGTCTTTCACGAACCGGTTTCCGCAGGCAGGTGGACAACGTTCGGGGAGGATTTTTAACACCAACGGGGAAGATCGCAATGCCGGAAGTTCTGTTAGCGATTGGCAGGAATGTGTAGGTATCGGACATCAGGTGATCCGGGAGAAGGTTGATCTGGACGGGCTTCGCTTGCCCGAACCGTCTCCCTGACCTGCACCCTGCATTCAGACCAATTTTGAAAACGGACCGTTCCTGGCACGGCAGGCAGCGGGGAAATGGATCGGGACGCCATGCCCGCAGGATTCGTTCCTCTTCTTAATCGCCCATTGCCATGCATCAAACTGGCGCAATCCCGCCGATGTGTGCTAAAGTCCGTGCATGATTGAAAAAGTCGTAAAAAAAGGATCCTTTCAGAAGAGCGACTGCCTCCGGGACGACCTGTCCTACTGGTTGAGCAGGACGCCGGAGGAACGGATCGCCGCCGTCGATGAACTCCGCAGGCAACAGCATGGAAACACAGCCCGACTTCAAAGAGTTGCTCGCACTGTTCAACGCCCACTGCGTTGAGTATCTCATCGTGGGGGGCTACGCCCTGGCATTTCACGGTGTTCCCCGCTTCACCGGAGATCTGGATCTTCTCGTCAAGGCTGAGTCCGCCAATGCCCGGCGGATCCTGGCCGCCCTTGAGGCCTTCGGCTTCGGATCGCTGGGTCTTTCGGAGAGCGATTTCGAGCACCCCGAACGGACCGTGCAACTCGGCATTCCCCCTGTCCGCATTGATCTGATCACCTCACTGACCGGCGTTTCATGGGACGAGGCATGGGCGGGGCGGGTCTCCGGAAGGTACGGGGACATCCCCGTCGCATTCATCGGGCGGGAACAGTTTGTCGTCAACAAGCGGGCAACGGGACGAGTCAGGGATCTGGCGGATATCGAAGGGCTCGGGGAACGATAGCGCCACAGTCGGATCACCAGCCGGTTCATCTCCCCCACAGGCCGAGCCAGAGCTGGAACAGGCCGAAGCCGGCCAGGGTGAGGGCGGAGACACCGATCATGGCGCGGTTCACCTTCGGCCCAAGTCTCCGGGCGGTGCCGAACAGGAGGATGATCCCCGCCAGGCTGAGGATGATGGCGGCATAGAAGCCGGCGAGAAAGACGATCCCATCGGCCGGGGCGGTGCGCCATCCGTTCAGGAGGATCGGTCCCGTCACGAGGCTCCAGTAGAGATATGGACTGGGATTGGCGGCGTTCATCAGGGCGGCGTGCAGGACGGTCTGTTTCGCCGCCTTTTCGTCCGTGGCAGGTACGCCCTCGAATGTCCGCCAGGCCCTGAAGGCGCCGTATGCGAGATAGAGGACGAACAGGCCGCCGGCGAGATACAGGAAACGCTGGAACCAGAGGGGCACCCGGCTCAGGACGAAGAGGCACAGGACGATGATGGGGCCGTCGCTGACCAGCGGCGCCAGGGCCGCCGGAAGCGTGCGGCGCCACCCCCGGGAGAGGGTCCGTGAGATAAGATAGGTCTGGAACGGCCCCGGCTGCACCGCAGCGGCGAAGCCCAGGCCGATCCCCTGGATCAGGTAGGCCCACACCGTCATGGCGGCCCCCGGCGGGCGCTCACGTCTTTTCCCCGAAGGCCTTGAAGAAGGTGTAGCAGAACACGCCGTCGGATTCCGCGGTCCGGTACAGGTCCGCGATACCCCGGTCGAAATCCTGCGGGGCGGCGAGACCGGCCTTCAGAGCGGACTCCCTGACGCCCTCGATCATGGCCGTGAAGGTCTTCTTCGTGAATCCCTCGACCAGTTGGGGCCGGCTGGAGTCGACGTAGACCATTCGCGGCGATACGCGGACAGAGCCGAAACCAGCCCGGCACAGGAGCGGGTACAGCTCCCTTCCCACGTCGGCATTCCCCCCGGCCCGCCGCTGCAGCTCGACCTGGCACTGGATCGCCCGGTGCGCCGCCTCGCTGTCGGGATGGAAGAAGGTCGAGCCGTGGTCCCCTTCGATGACCGTGACCGTCCCGCCCGTCCGGAGAAGACTTTTCAGCGCCAGCAGGGCATCGACGGGCCTCGGCAGATGCTCCAGGACGAAGCATACAAAGACATGGTCGAAGGATTCCGCCTCAAAAGGCAGGCTGAATATGTCGGCCCGGCGGAAGGTCACGTTCGTCAACCCCGCCGAAGTCACCTTCTCCTCGGCCTCCCGGACGGACGCCTCGGAGATGTCGATCGAGGTGATCCGGGCCTCGGGGCTGTTTCGGGCGAGGGTGATCGTCTGGGCGCCGACGCCGCAGCCGGCCTCCAGCACGCGGCTCCCCGCCGGGTAGGCGGTGTCGGAATGGAGCAGATGGACCAGCGTGGACGCCTGGTCCTGAAGCCGGATGTTTTCCAGCGGATCGTAACCGTGTACATACGCGTGACTCATGGGTCCTCCGCCATATCGGGATCGCGGCGGCCGCGGCAAAGGCTTTGCGGCCGCCGCCGCAGGACTTGTATCAAAAGTGCCGGGAAACCGCCAGCCCGTCGACCGGGCCGCGGGTTCAGCCCTCCCGGTGCCGATTCAGCATCATCCCGGCAATCCAGACCAGCGCCCCGGCGGTGATGGCAACGTCGGCGAAATTGAAGAAGCCCGTGTGAAGCGAACCGGCTCCGATACGAACGAAGTCCACCACGGAGCCGCCGTACAGGACGCGGTCCAGGAGGTTGCCGGCGCCGCCGGCAAAAAACAGCGAAACGGCCAGCAGTTCGAACGGGCGCACGTCTTTGGACCAAAGCGCAAAGACCAGGATTGCGAGGAGTAGCCCTCCGACCCCGACCAGAAAAAGGCCCAGCCGCCAGGGCTCCGGGAGGGAGGCCCCCAGGCTCAGAAACCCGCCCGGATTCTGAACGAGCTGTACGCGGACCATGTCGCCGAGAAAGGACAGCGTTCCCGTCTCCGGGAGAATCCAGAGGGCGGCCTGCTTCGTCGCCTGGTCGCAGCCGATGCAGGGCAGCGAGACCAGGCACATCATCATCAATCGATTCCAGATGCTCATTTTTCGGATACCCACTGACGCAGCCTCAAGAAGGCTCGGCAATGCCCTTCTCTTTGTAAATCGGTCGGACGATGGACCGTAGCAGGGGAAGCTTGCCGGCAAAGAAAACGGCGCCGGCGATGCAGAAGACCCCTCCGATCGCCATGGTGGCGGTGATGCCGATCGCTTCGGCCACGGAACCCGCCATCAGGCTGCCCAACGGCGCCATCCCCAGGAACGCGACGGCGAAGAAGCTCATCACCCGCCCGCGCTTGCTGTCCTCCACGAGGGTCTGCAGCATCGTGTTGCAGGATGCCACATGGATCATGATGCCGATGCCGACGATGAGCATCAGGAAAAGAGAAATCCAGAGGGTGCGGGAAAAGGCGAAGGCGATCAGGCCCACGCCGAAGATGCCCGCCGACAGCGGAATGATCCGGCCCAGCCCGAAAACCGATGTTCTGGACGCCAGGTAGAGGGCGCCCGCGAATGCCCCCACGCCCGCTGCCGACATCAGGAAGCCCAGGGTATGGGGACCTCCGTGCAGGATGTCCCGGGCAAAAGCGGGCATCAGAACCGCATAGGGAACCCCCATGAAGCTCGTCAGGGCCAGAAGCAGGAGGATGAACCGGATCGGTTTGAATTCGTAGGCGTACCGGAACCCCTCCGCCAGTTCCTGAAGCATATTGGTGCTCTTTTTCACCGGGGCCGCCGGGGACATCCTCATGGCAAGAAGCGCCGCGATGACGGCGATATAGCTCAGGCCGTTCAGGAGAAAGCAGACCCCTTCTCCCACCAGGGCGATGAGGATGCCCGCCACGGAGGGTCCGAGAAACCTTGCCCCGTTGAACATGGCGGAGTTCAGGGCGATGGCGTTGCCTAGGTCCTTCTTGTCGTCGATCATGTGGATGACGAAAGACTGCCGTGTCGGGATGTCGAGGGCGTTGACGCAGCCCAGGAAAAGGCTCAGCAGGATGATGTGCCAGACCGCGATGGCTCCCGTCAGAACGAGAACCGCCAGCGTCAGGGCCTGCACCATCGACAGCGTCTGGGTCAGGACCAGGGTCCGGTGGCGGTTCCAGCGGTCCGAGAGGACCCCCGCGAACGGAGAGACGACAAACGTGGGGAACTGGCCCGCAAAGCCGACCACCCCCAGCAGGAAGACCGAATCGGTCAGGCGGTAGACCAGCCAGCTCAGCGCGACCTGCTGCATCCAGGTGCCGATCAGGGAAATCCCCTGGCCCGTGAAGAACAGTCGGTAATTCCGGGACTTGAGCGTCCGAAAGATCACCCCGAAGGGTCCGGATTGTTCGGAAGCCATTCCTCTCGTCGCCCTCGGAGGATCATCATCCCCCCCGCCGGCCCGATTCCAACCTGCCCGGCATCTCTTCCCGTTAAAAAATCACAGCCGCACGTTCAGGAAGGCGTACCCCTCGTGGCGGCGGCGGCCGTCCTGCCTGATCCGGACTTCCGAGGCAAAGAGGGGGCCGTTCGTGACGACGGTGTGGTATTCGCCCCGTTCTCCCGATGGATCGATGCCGGCCGCCTCCATCTCGGCAATGGTCCCGGCGTCGATGGTCCGGCCCAGGAATCGCCCGTCCAGTTTCTCCTCATTGACGACGACAATCGCCGCCGCAAATCCCAGAGCGACGAACTCTTCCAGGAGCTTCCGGCGGCCCCGCCTCCAGAGGGGGTGAACCGGCGTAATTCCCGCCTGGGCACAAACTCGCCGAACCCACTCGCGGTGCGGGTCCAGGTCGATATCCCCGAAGACCCCCGCCTCGATCCCCTCCCGCCGAAGTTCGCGGAGGGCCGAGACGAACTCCTCCTCGTAGTCCTCCCACGAGGCGGAGCGGAAAACGGGCCGCATCCCCAAGCTCCTTGCCTGCTCCTCCAGGAGCGGCCGGGGGAGGGCGTGGGAACGGGACGACATGCCGTCCTCCGACAGCATGGTCAAGAGGGCCTCCGGCTTCCCACCGCTCCGGACGGCGTGGTAAAGGGCCAGGCACGAGTCTTTCCCCCCGCTCCAAGAGCAGAAAAACGGCTGGCCGGCCGGCGATCCATCCGCGTTCATGACAGGGGTCTTCCCTTTTCCGAATCTCAACTGATGTCGGTGATCCGATAGAACAGGCCGTCCCGGAACTCGAACTCGGACCGTCCGCAGAGGCAAAGCGTTTCGCCGGCCTTCGGACCGCCCGGCACGTCCGCGGCCAAGACGCCCTTGAAATCGATGCTCGCCGACGCCCGGTCGCCCTCGATCGACAGGCTCGCGATCTCCTGGCGGCGGGAGGCAAACAGACCTTTCGATTGGACCGCCAGGGCGCGGAGCGCCCCGATTCCATCCGCCTCGGCGGTGACCGTCCCGCCGGCCACGTTTCTGAACAGCACGTCCGGATGCATCAGGGCCAGCATGCCTTCCACGTCAAGGGCGTTGTAGGCCGCAATGTACCGTTCGATCAGCGCCTGAATTTCCTTTGCAGTCATGGGCAACGGGCCTCCTCAGGACAGGGAACCGCGGGCGCTCAGCAAGGCCTCGACTTCCTCCGCCGTCCGGACGTCTCCGAAGAACAGCATCGTGTTCCTGAGGGCGTTCTCCATAAGGGCGTCCGACGTGGCGGTCGTGCCGTCCGCCACCAGGATCACCTCGTAATCCATCTGCATGGCGTCCCGGACCGTCGATTCGACGCAGACGTTGGCGGCGATTCCGGCCACGATCAACTGCGTCCGCCTCAGGGCATCCAGCTTCTCCCGAAGACCCGGCGGCCGGGACAGGAACGCGCTGTAGCGGTTCTTGAACACGACGTGATCGCGGGCGGGATCGAAATGCATCTCCGGGAAGATCTCCGTTCCCGGGCCCATGTTGGCCTCGTTCTTCCAGTGCCTCTCGTCGTGGAAGGCCGGATACAGGCCCCCGTCGTGCCTGCCCGGGGTCTCGGTGATGTTCTGCCGCACCCAGATCACGGGGACACCCGCCTTGCGGCAGAAATCGGCGAGCCGGTTGATCCGCTCGATTACCAGGCCGATCCGCGGCATTGCATCATGGGACACGGGGGCGCAGGAGAAGTTCTGCATGTCGATGACCACAAAGGCGGCCTTCGCGACGCTCGGGGAAAACAGGCATTCCGGCCGCCCCCACTGCCGGAACAGGGGGTACAGCTCGGCGCGAAGCCCGCGGAGCATCCCCTCGGCCGCCGCCGCGTCCCGTTCAATGTTGCCGTTCTTCATCGTCCACTCCGTCCATTTTTGATTCGCCGCCGGCAGCGGATCGTGCAGCCGGCATACGGCCCTGTCAAGGCGTCAGACTGCACCGGGGAATCCATCGTGTCAAATTGAAAGTCACACGTTCAATCGGATGCAAGTACAACAGGCGGGGTTATTTCGCTATGTTTCGCGGCTTCCGCTTCACCGCCAGCAGCCGCTCCGTGTCGGCCGCGATTTCATCCGCGTCGACGGCGAGAAGCAGCCATTTCCCGTCGTGGTAGGTCGTGGCCGCGTCGTAGTCCCTCCGGGTCCGCTCTGACAGATCCTGCCGCATCGCCTCCACCTTCGCCAGCTCCTCCGCGCCGAAGACGATCAGCAGGGCGAAGCGGTTCCTTTCCGGAATCAGCGTGCAGAATGACTTCCCCTTTTTATAGCGGCGCGACCAGCCGTGTTTCTTTCCTCCAAACAGCCACTCCGGCGCGAAGACACCCGGGTAGTTGCGCTCGATCATGGACTCGACGCGCAGCCAGCATTCCCAAGCCTCACCGCCGATCCAAGCCTCGACTTCCCCCGGGGCGGGAGGCCCCCCCGGGTCCGTCATGCGAAGACCGCTCTGTGCCATGGAATCCTCCTGCCGGGAATTGAAACCCGCGCTTCGTCGATTCCCGCCACGTACGTCAATCGCTGCCTGCAAGATCACGAGACAGGAAGGTCACGCGAAACGGCAGGTGGGGATAATCCTTCGTGACGCCCTCGACGAAACCGAACCCCTTGTACCATGCCTTGAGCTCGTCCTGCTCCGCGATCATGGCGATGCCGACGCGGCGGAGGCCGAGACGCCGCACCTCGGCAAAGACATGCTCCACCAGCACCTTTCCCAAGCCCTGCCGTCGATTTCCGGGCAATACCGACAGGCGCTCCAGGTAGCACCCGGCGTCGTCGGTCCGCTCAAAGGCGACGCACCCGGCGGTCCGGTCCCCCATCTCCAGGACGTAATACACGACGCCCCGCTCCATGTCCTTCAAGACCCAGTCCTCCTCGCAGTTGGAGGGATGCCGGGCCGCGTTCTCCTTCGTCAGGCCGAACCGCTCCGCCACCGTCCGGAAAGACATCCGGATCGTTTCGGCCAGCATGGCGCAGTCTTCCATCGTGCAGATGCGAATCAGAAATTTCATATCCTAATCCAGCCGCTTCCGGAACCGCACCGTCGCCCCGGCGAAGACGGCGGTTCCCAGGATGATGAGGGCGACATACTGGGGCCAGAGGACATCCAGGCCCACGCCCTTCAGGAAGATTCCCCGGATGATGACGAGGAAGTAGCGGAGCGGGTTCAGGAAGGTCAGCCACTGGACCGGCTCGGGCATGTTGGCGATGGGGAAGACGAACCCCGAGAGCAGGAAGAAGGGCAGGATGACGAAGAAGGTTGCCATCATGGCCTGCTGCTGCGTCGAGGACACCGTGGAGATGAAGAGGCCCATGCCGAGGGTGGAGAGAAGAAAGAGGCAGGTGGCAATGGCCAGGAGGCCGATCGACCCCTCCAGGGGGATCTCGAACCAGAAGACCGCCAGGATCGTCACCACGATCATCTGGGCGAAAGAGATGACGATGTAGGGGATCGTCTTGCCGATGATCAGCTCCACCGGCTTGAGCGGCGTGACGATGAGCTGCTCCATCGTCCCGGCCTCCTTCTCCTTGATGATGGCGATGGAGGTGAGGAGCAGCGAGATCAGCATCACGATGAAGGCGACGATCCCCGGAACGAAGAAGTGGGGGCTGTCCAGGTTCGCGTTGTACCAGGTGCGGATCCGCGCGTCGACCCGGGCGTAGTCCATATGCATCGGGTTGAGTTCCCGGATCAGGGTCCGGTTGTACCGGTCCAGGACGGTCATGGTGTAGGCGATCCGGACGGATGCCATGTTGCTCATGGTGCCGTCGGCTAGGATCTGGACCTCCGACGTCTCGCCCCGGCGGATTTGCCGGCTCATGTCGGGGGCCACCTTGACCGCCAGGTCCACCTTCCCCTTGAGGAGAAGATCTTCCAGCGCCCGGGTATCGCGAACGGGGTGGGTGATGTCGAAGATCCCGTTCCCCTGGAAGTTCTCCGCCAGCAGGCGGCTCTCCCGGGTCTGCGCCTGGTCCAGCCAGGCGACGCGGATGTGGCGGATGTCGTAGTTCACCACGTAGCCGAAGACGAGGATCTGGATGATGGGCGCAATGACGAGGATGCGCCGGTTCTTCGGGTCCCGGAAGAGGCTGAGGAACTCCTTGCGGACGAGTTCGCGGATACGCAGCCGGTTCATCCTACAGGCCCTCCTTCTTCAGCAGCGCCCCGGTCATCCCCGCCAGGACCAGGAACATGACGCCCAGGACCGCGAAGTTCGTCCACATCTGGATGAACCCGAGGTTTTTCAGGTAGATGCCGCTCAGAATCTCGATGTAGTAGTTCGCCGGTACGATATACGTGAGGAGTTGGAGGGCCTTCGGCATGTTGGCGATGGGGAAGACGAAGTTCGACAGCAACAGCGACGGCAGATAGGTGAGGAGGATCGCCCCCTGGTTGGCCACAAGCTGGTTCTTGGTGACCGTGGAGATGAGAAGCCCCAGGGCCAGGGCCACCGACAGGTAGAGAGACGAGGCCAGGATCATGACCCAGAAACTCGCCTTCATGACGATGCCGAAGAGGACCTGTCCCATGAAGACGGCGATCAGGACATCGATCAGGCCGATGAAGAAGTAGGGAACCGCCTTGCCGACCAGGAGCTCCATCCCCGTGACGGGGAGGGACTTCAGGGTCTCCATGGTCCCGCTCTCGTACTCCCGGGCGATGACCAGGGAGGTCAGGATGGCCCCGACGATCATGATGATGAGGGCGATGATTCCGGGGACGATGAAGTTCCGGCTCTCCAGGTCCTCGTTGAACCAGACCCGGATGCGCCCCTCCACGGGAGCCCGGATCGGCTCGATCCCCCGGCGGGTGAGGAAATCCGCCAGGAGCTTCCCGTTGTACTGCTCGACGAAGGCGTTGACGTAACCCCGGGCGATGTTGGCGAAGTTCGGGTCGCTGCCGTCCAGGAGGATCTGCAGCGGCGCCTCCCGGTCGCTCCGGAGGTTCTCCGTCCAGTCGGGGGGAATGACGACCGCCACGGTCGCCCGGTCCCGGTCGAGCCAGTCGGCGACAATGCGTGTGTCCGCCAGGTGGGCCTTCACGTGAAAATAGGGTGACGCATCGAGGCGGCGAATGAAGTCCCGGCTCAGGTCGGTGCGGTCCTGGTCCACGACCACCGTCTCGACGTTGTCCACGTCAAGGCTCAGCGCGTAGCCGAACAGGAGGATCAAGAGAAGCGGAATCGCGAAGGCCAGGATGAGGCTCCGGTAGTCCCGGATCAGGTGATAGAACTCCTTGCGGATGATGGCCTGGACGCGGACGGGGTTCATGATCATTCCTCAGGCGTCTGCTTTTCCGAACGTTGAAACAGGGCGACGACTGCGCGTTTCCCCCTGCCGTTTCATGGCAGCTTTCACCGGAAAACCGGCGGGCGACGGGTCCGCGCAACCTCGCGGCGCAACGCTCAGCAGCTTCATTTCACGTTGACCTTGAAAACAGCCGTCCGGGCGGGTTCGACGCTCTTTTCCCAGGAGCGGACGTAAACCATCCGGATCTCCGCCGTCCCCGGCTTCACGGCCTGAAACCGCCAGACTTCCTGCCCGCCGGCGCCCGGACGCTTCACCCTCGGTACCCGATAGCGGTTGTGGACCTTCTTCACCACCGCTTCGTCGGGCGTTTCCGCGAGCTGCCACCCGTAGCCCGTCGTTCGGTTGGAGTCGAGGACGATGCGGAAGGTTTCCCCCGCCGCCACTTCAACCGGCTGATTCGGATCGGTGAAGACCGGCCCGACTCCCCCGACCCGGCCCGCCCCCGCCCGGCCGTCTCCCGGCGCGGCCTGAATCGCCGGAGCCAAGACCATCGTTATGATAAAAACCAGAAACAGCATCCATCCCTTCTTCATGTCTCGATCCTCCTTTCTTTTTTCCCGCTCTTCTCAGCAGGGCTTCCGGGCCATCAGGCTGATGAAGGCGTCGTTGAGGTCCGCATCTTCCCGGTCCGGGCAGGCCATGTCGACGATCTCCCCGGGACTTCCCTGGGCCACGATGGCGCCCTGGTCGATGAGGACCAGGCGCTCGCAGTTCCTCGCCTCGTCCATGTAGTGGGTCGTGACGAACACCGTGATGCCTTCGTCCGCCAGCTGCCGGATGAAGTCCCAGAAGTGGCGGCGCGTCACCGGATCGACCCCGGATGTCGGCTCGTCGAGAAACAGGATCTCCGGCCGGTGCAGGAGGGCGCACCCCAGGGCCAGCCGCTGCTTCCAGCCCTGCGGCAGGTCCCCCGTGGGGCGGTCCTTCACCGCCTCCAGCCGCGCCATGGAGAGGACCCAGCGGGTCCGCTCCCCCCAGAGATCCGGCGGAACGGCGTAGATCCCCAGGTAGAAGCGGAGGTTCTCCGCGGGCGTCAGGTCTTCGTAGAGGGAAAACTTCTGGGACATGTAGCCGATCACGCCCTTGACCCGCTCGGGCTCCCGGAAGATGTCGATCCCCGCCACCTCGCCCCGGCCGGAGGTGGGGCTCAGGATGCCGCAGAGCATGCGGATCGTCGTGGACTTGCCCGAGCCGTTGGAGCCGAGAAAGCCGAAGATCTCGCCCCGCTTCACCGAAAAGGTGATCCGGTTCACCGCAACGAAGTCGCCGAACCGCTTCTCCAGTTCCTGAACGGCGATGGCATCACCGCTGGAAGGCTTCATTTGCCAGTTCCTCGTCCACGTCCCGGATCCGGGCGATCATGGCCTCCTCCAGGGAGGGGAAGTCCGCCCGGACGTCCGCCGGGGTAGCCGTCTCGATCAGGCTCGCCTTGTGCATCAGGGCCAGCCGGTCGCACTTCTCCCCCTCGTCCAGGTAGGCCGTCGAGACCAGGATCGTCATGCCCTCCTGCCGCATCTGCTTCAGGATGTCCCAGAATTCCTGCCGCGAGACGGGATCGACGCCGTTGGTCGGCTCGTCCAGGATGAGGACCCGTGGCTCGTGGACCAGCACGCAGGCCAGTCCCAGCTTCTGCTTCATCCCGCCGGAGAGGTTTCCCGCCGGGCGGTCGACAAAGGGAAGGAGGTTGGAGAACCCGAGGTATTTCTCCCGACGGCGGATCCGCTCCGCCCGGGGAATGTTGAAGACATCCATGAAGAAGCGCAGGTTCTCGTCCACCGTCAGGTCCGCGTAGAGGCCGAAGCGCTGGGGCATGTAGCCGATGAGGGGCTTCACCTTCTTCCGGTCCTTAACAACGTCGAGGCCATCGATGGTGATCCGCCCGGCCAGGGGTGCGATCATGGTGGCCGCCATGCGCAGCAGGGTCGATTTCCCCGCCCCGTCGGAGCCGACCAGGCCGAAGAGGGTCCCCTCCTCCACCGCGAGGGACACCTCCCGGACGGCCTCGACGACACCGAACCGCATGGACACATTCTCCACGGAAACAAAGGGCGCCACGGCATACCTCACTTCAGCCAGGCGTCCGCCGGCATGCCCGACTTCAGCTCCAGGTTCGGGTTGGGCACATTCACTTTCACCAGGTAGACGAGCTTCACCCTCTCCTTCTTCGTCTGGATGATCTTGGGCGTGAACTCGCCCTCGGGAGAAATGAAGGTCACCCGGCCCTCGAAGGTTTTCTTCGGGAAGGTGTCCACCTTCACCTCCACCTTCTGTCCGGGCTTGACCTTGCCGATCTCCGTCTCGTCGACGAAGATCTTCAGGTCCACCGTGGAGAGATCGGTGACGGTCAGGACCTCCCGACCCGCCGTGACGACCTCACCCGGCTCGACGTTCCGGCTGGTGACGATGCCCGCAAAGGGAGCCGACAGTTTCGCATAGCCCGACTGGATCGTTGCCTGGTCCAGGGAGGCCAGGGCCGCCTCCGCGGCGGAACGGGCGCCCGCCAGGTCTTGCTGGGCCGCATCGATCTTTTTCAGGTTCGATTTTGCCTGGACGAGGACCGCCTCGGCCTCGGCCAGCCGATCTCGGTCGGTATCGGCCTTGAGCCGGACTGCGTCCCGCTCCTTCTCCGTCACCACCCCCCGGGAAAAGAGCTGCTCGTATCGGGCGGCATTCTTCCGGCTGTCCTCCGCAGCGCTCCGAACGGCCTTGAGGTTCGCCTCGGCCCTGAGCACGTCGGCAGGCAGGGTCTCCCGGTAGATGCCGTGAACCGTCCCGGCCTGTGCCTGGACGTGCCGGGCCCGCTCCAGGTTTGCCTTCGCCTGCTCTTGCCGGGCCTTCAGTTCCGACGGTTCCAGCTCCGCCAGGAACTGGTCCTTCGCCACGGCCTCTCCCTCCCTGACGGCAACCAGGACGACCCGTCCCGGGGCCTGGAAGGCCAGGTTGGCGTTCGTGGCCTCGATGGTTCCCGAATAGTACAGCTCCTGCCGCTGGTTCCTCCACTGGCCCCAGTAGACGAGGGCGCCCACACCCGCCAGGAGGACCAGGAAAACCGCGATGACAATCCGTTTCTTTTTCATGATGCAGCTCCCCGCCTATCGGCGCCCCATGGCCCGCTCCAGCCGGGCCAGACCGATGTGATAATCCGCCAGGGCGCCGGCGTGATCAGACCGGGACCGGGTCAGGAGCGTCTGGGCGTCCAGGACCTCCGTGGCCGTCCCGACCTGCTCGCGATAGCGTTCCTGGCTCATGCGAAAATTCTCCTCCGCCTGCTCGATGGCCTTCTTCGTCACCCCCACCTGCTTCCGGGCCTCATCGAGCTGGAGCCAGGCGTTCTTGACCTCCAGGGTAACCCGGTCCTTCATGCCCTCCAGGGCGTCCTGCACCTGGTTCCGGCGGCTCTTCACGGAGTCCACCCGGTACTTCGTGCGGCCCCATTCCCAGAAGTTCCAGTTCAGCATGCCCCCCACGTACCAGCTCTCGGCGTCCTGATAGGGACTGCCGGAAACGCCAGGGGTGTCGCCGAAACGCTCGTAGTGGCCGACGGCGCTGATGGTGGGGAAGAACTCGCTCCGCGCGGCGTCCACGTACCGGTCGGCCTGCTCGGTCTTCATGGCGTAGGACTTGATTTCGGGACGGCTTTCCAAGGCCTGCTTCCGAACGTCCGCCAGGGAGCCGTCGAAGGGCCGGAGATCCGGGATATCTTCCAGATCGACCCGTTCATTGACGTCCCGGCGCAGGATGGTGTTGAAGTTCGCCTTCGCCATCTCGAGGACGTTCTCCGCCTTCGTCAGGTTGTACTTCCCGTTGGCCAGCTCCACCTCCGCCCGGAGGACATCGTTCTTGGGCACCATCCCGACGTCGAAAAAGTCCTTCGCCATGTTCCGGTGGGCCTGGAGCAGTTCCACCGCCTGCCGGGCCGCCTCCACGAGACGCTGCACCTTCAGAACGTTGAAGTAGGCCGTCTTGACGTCCAGGACGAGGTCGTTGACGGCGGCCTGCTCGTCCGTCCGGGCGATCTCCGCGCCCAGCTTGCCGGCGCGCCAGTTGGCCACGATCCCGCCGCCGGCGAAGAGGGGCTGCCGGACCTCCGTGGCCCAGGTGTAGTTGTCCCGGGTCCCCGTCGTGAACGAGCCAAGGCTGGGAACGGTCATGCCGGGGTCCTCGTTGAGGCGGGTGTAGCCGTAAGACGTCGAGAACTTCGGCAGGAATCCCGTTAAGGCCTCCCGCTCCTGGGCCCGGGCGCCCGCGACGCCCTCCCGGGCCGAATGGACGAGCAGGCTTTGCTTCAGGGCGATGTCGATGCTTTCCTGAAGCGTCATCTTCTCCCCCGCGAGGCAGGACGTGCTTCCCAGGAGCAGGAGCAGCCCGGCCAGGATCATGGATGCATGGATTGACTTTTCTTTCATTGTGCGCCCTCCTTATTTCCTGATCGCCCTGAGAACCATCTCTTCGACATCCTCGAGAACGGAACCTGCAAGTTCCCGGGGCATCCTGCGGACCTCATCGGGAATGAACTCCGCCCTCTCCCGGACCGGCGTCGTCACCTTGAAGACGATAAAGGCCCCCGCCACAAGCATATGGATGAGAAAGGGGTTGACGGACCTGAAGACGCCCTTTTTGACCCCTTCGTCCAGAATGGTCGAGACGAGCGACACCACCCGGGCCACCCCCTCCACCGCCGCCTGGGGCAGCGTCTGCCCGCCGGAGGCCAGCTCTCGCATCATGATGGGCGGAATGACGGGGTTTTCGTCCAGGGTGGCGGCGAAGCGACGCATGTAAATCCTCATTTTACGCTCCGGGGTATCCGCCTGTCCGATTTCCTCTTCGAGCCGCTCCGCCGTCTTGCCGATGATGCTTCGAACAACTTCCTCGTAAAGGTTTTTCTTGTCGCCTACATGATAGTACAGCATAGCCTTGTTGACGCCGGCGCGCCGGGCGATCTCGTCGACCCGGGCCCCTGGGAATCCTGATTCAGCGAAGACCTCGGCGGCGGCGCGCAGGATCCTTTCCACCGTGTCTCCCGACTTGTCGCTGTGGGTCGCTTCCTCCATGATTCACCTCCATCAATCTTCCTGGAACCCCCGAAACAACCGAACGTTAAAACTAACCGGTTGGTCTAACTGTTTGGTTGAATACTTTCCCACGTTTCTCCTGTCAAGACTTTTTTCCGGCCGTTGCGCCGCATCCGGAGGTACGCTATAGAGAACCTTCGCGAAATACATGCAATTCGGGAGGCAGGCCATGTCCGATCAAAACAGCAGTCCCGCGCCGGTCCTTGCAACAGGTGAGTTTCACGAAGGATTCCGCGTCGTCCGCGTCGAACCCGTCGAAGATATCCGCGTTACCGCCTATCTGATGGAGCACGAGATAACGGGGGCCCGGGTCCTCCACCTCCACAGCCGGGACCGGGAAAACCTCTTTGCGGTGGCCTTCCCCACGCCTCCGGCGGACTCGACGGGCCTCCCACACATCCTGGAGCACTCCGTCCTGGCGGGATCGCGGACCTATCCCGTGAAAGACGCCTTCAACGAACTGATGAAAGGCTCGCTGCAGACCTTCATCAATGCCTTCACCTACCCGGACAAGACGGTCTATCCCGTGGCCAGCCAGACACCGGCGGATTTCTACAACCTCGCCCGGGTCTACGCGGACCTCGTGTTCCATCCCCGCCTGCTCCCGGAGACCTTCCGGCAGGAGGGGCACCATCTGGAGCCGGCGGATCCGGACGACCCCGCCGGCGGCCTGACCGTCTCGGGCATCGTCTTCAATGAGATGAAGGGCGCCTATTCCTCCCCGGAGTCGCTGCTGTACAAGGCCATCCAGGAGAACCTGTACCCCGCGACCCCTTACGTTCACGACTCCGGCGGCAGCCCGGATGAAATCCCTTCTCTGACCTACGACCAGTTCCGGGCGTTCCATCGGGCCCGCTACGCTCCGTCGAACGCCTTCTTCTTTCTCTACGGAGACATCCCGCCGCAGGAGCACCTGGCCTTCCTGAAGACGATCCTCGAAGGCGCGGAACGGACCGACGCCGCAGCGGAGATCCCCAACCAGGAGCGCTGGGAGGCGCCCCGGTCGGTCCGGGCCACCTACCCCATCGGCAAGGACGAGCCCCGGGAGCGGAAGTCCACCGTCAACGCCGCCTGGATGCTCACCGACGGCCGGGATTCCGAGACGGCCGTCCTCCTGGAGATCGTGGCGGGGATCCTCGTGGGCAGCGCCGCGGGCCCCCTCCGGAAGGCCCTCGTCGACTCGGGCCTTGGCGAGGACCTTTCACCCGCGACGGGCATCGAGCGGGACTTGAAGCAGATCTTCTTCTCCACGGGCCTCCGGGGAACCGATCCGGAAAAGGCCGAGGAGATCGAAAAGCTGATCCTGGACACGCTGGAGGCCGAAACGGAGAAAGGATTCGACCGGGAGCTGATCGAGGGAACCCTGCACCAGGTGGAGTTTCACGGACGGGAAATCAAAAGAAAAACGTATCCCTACGGGATCACCCTGATGGGCCGATCCTTCCATAGCTGGCTCTACGGGGGCAATCCACTGGCGGGCCTGAATTTCCCGGCCATCATCAGCGGCATCCGCCGGAAATGGGAGGCGGACCCCCGTCTCTTCGAGAAGATCGCCCGGACGTGGCTGATCGAGAACCCGCACCGCCTCCTGGTCGTCCTCGAACCGAGCGAGTCGATGCAGGAAGAGCGGGAGTCGGCCTTCCGCGACCGGATGGCGGGGCTGCGCTCGACCCTGTCCAACGGTGACATGGAGCGGATCCGGCGGGAGGCGGACGATCTGCGGCGATACCAGTCGGAGCCGGACCCGCCCGAGGCGGCGGCGACCCTGCCCCGGCTCGAGATCGCAGACATCCCCGTCGAGCCGGAATATATCCCGACGGAAGAATCCCTGCTGGGGGGCGTGCCGACCCTGCGGCACGATCTTTACACCAACGGGATTGCATACTGGTCACTGGCTTTCGACATAGCGGACATCCCGGAAGACCTCCAGCCGTATCTCCCTCTCCTGGGGAAGCTGACCCTCAACATGGGCGCCGCGGGCCGATCCTACGAGGAGATGGCCAAGCGGCTCGCCCTGAAGACGGGCGGTCTCCGCTTCTCCCTCTCGGCGGGCTTCGGCCGGAGGGGCCAAGGAACCTGGCAGAAGCTGCTCGTCGAGGGGAAGGCCCTCTACCGGAACCTCCCCGACGCCTTGGCGATCCTGAAGGACCTCCTCCTGGCGGGGGACCTGGGCGACCGGGCCCGCATGCGGGACCTGGTCCTGGAAAAGAAGAACCGCCTCCAGGCGGCGGTCATCCCCTCGGGACACTCCTTTGCGAAAATGGCGGCGGCGGCCTCCCTGGCCCTGCCGGCCTGGCGGGACGAGCAGTGGCACGGCCGCTCCCAGCTTCGCTTCGCCGCCCGGACGGCCGAATCCCTGGAGAAGGAAACGGAACGCCTGCAGGAAACCCTGGCCGGGCTGAAAACAGCGGTGTTCCGCCGGGCCGGCATGACGGTCGACATTGCCGCCGACCGGGAAGGGCTCTCGATCCTCTCGGCGGAGTTGGGCGCCCTCATCACGGATCTCCCTGCAGGAAAGACGTCGCCTCCTGTCGAGACAACCCCGAAGCCGTCGCGGCCGGGCGTCGCCATCCCCGCCGACGTGAACTACGTCGCCCGGGTCCTGCCGGCGCCGGTCCACGGGGATCCGCAGGCGGCGGCCCTCCTGGTCCTGGCCCGATATCTTTCAAGCGGCTATCTCTACAAGCGGATCCGCGTCCAGGGCGGGGCTTACGGAGGCATGTGCGGCTACGACTCGATGAACGGGCTGTTCTCCTTCCTGTCCTACCGGGATCCCCACCTCGTCGAAACCCTGGACGTCTACGACGGCGTGCCCGACGAAATCCGGCGGGGAATCGACCCGGAGGAACTGGAGAAGGCCGTCATCGGCACGATCGGCCTCCTGGACCGCCCGTCGGATCCCTCGGGGAAAGCCCACACGGCCATGATCCGCCACATCGCCGGCGTCACCGACGACGACCGGCGCGCCCTCAGGCGGCGGATCCTGGACATGACGCCGGAGACGATGCAGGCGGCGGCGGAGGCATTCCTGGCCGACTCGATGGACCGGTCGTCCGTCGCGGTGTTCGCCCCGGAGGAGAAGCTGCAAAAGGCCAATGAGAGCCTGCAGGAAGCCCTGGAGGTGGAGCCGCTGGTCCAGGCGAAGGCCTGACGCGGCGGAAGGCAAGATCCGGACGGGAAGGGCATTCGGGATGCCCGGGGCCTGCGGATCTCCTGATTACGGCCGGGGCGTTTTCCCTCGCCCGGAGGAAAAGAGGGAGCAGCAAGCGGCAAGGGCCGCCACGACGGCGCAGATGATGAATCCGCCTTGAAAGGCCGTGACCAGCTCCGCCACCGGCAGGGAGCGCCACTGGGAAACCGACAAGACCGTCTCCGGGAGGCCGTCCCGGAGCGCCGCCTCCGCCAGGGCCACCCCCAAGGGCTGCCCAAGATAGAACAGCAGCCGCAGGACACCGGAAGCACTACCCTGCCCTTGCGGCGGCGCCAGGTTCAGGATCTGCCGGTTGTTGGGTGAGAGGTACAAGCCGTAGGCCACCCCCAGGAGAACCAGGAGCCCGACGGGGGCCGCCATGGACGGGGCGCCTGCCAGGAACGTGAAGACCAAGAGCCCGCCCGACGCCAGAGCCATCCCTCCCGTCGTCAGAAGCCGCACCCCGATCCGGTCCGACATCCTTCCCGCCACCGGACTCACCAGCACATAAACGCCGCTGAAGAGAATCAGGACCGCTCCCGTCACCGCCTGGCCCAGGCCCTGCACGTAAATGAGATAGAAGGGAAACAGGAAGTTCACCCCTGCAACGAACATGGACGTGAAGAAATTTGCCAGGTTGGCGACCAGAAAGCGGCGATCGCGAAAGAGGCTCCAGTTCAGGAGCGGGTCCGGACTCCGCCGCTCCCGGAACAGAAAGGCGACAGAGAAAAAGGCGGCGGAGAGAAGGCTCCCCAACACCGGCGCGGAGAGCCAGCCGTCATCAGGCCCCCGGGTGATCCCGTAAAGCAGGCTTCCGAGGGCGACCACGCTGAGCAGGACACCGGCCGGATCGATCCCGATCGTCCTCCGGTTCAGATTCGCCATGGTTCCCGCATCCCGCGGGAACCGGAAGGATACGATGTACCAGGCAAACAGGCCGACGGGAAGATTCACCAGGAAGATCCACCGCCATCCCGCCATTTCCGAAAGGAATCCCCCAATCGGCGCTCCCAGCATGGCCCCGAGCGCCGACGCGGCGCTGACGATGCCGATCCCCCATCCCCGGCGCTCCGGGGGAAGGTAGCTGCCGACGGCGCCGAGCGACGTGGCGGAAAGCATCCCGCCGCCGATCCCCTGCAGGAGCCGTCCGGCCACGAGGACCGTCGCAGTCGGGGCAAGCCCGCAGAGGAGGGAGCTGCCCGTGAACAGGAGATATCCCCAAGTCATGACGCGGCCCATCCCGAGCCGGTCGGCCAGCTTGCCGAACGCCAGGACCGTTCCCGCGAGCGTGACGGAATAGGCCAGGATAATCCAGACGCCGACGTCCGTGTCGACCTTCAGGTCGTGCACGACCGACGGCAGCGAGACGTTGACGATGGTCCCGTCGAGGATGTTCATGAAGGCCGCGCAGCCCGCCGCGAGGATGACCAGACGGCTCCGGTCGGCGTTACGGGAAGCCGGGGTCTTCCTCATGATTGGTGTCGCGGCAGCTCGGGGGAGCGGAGAATCATAGCCGTGTTTCGCATCTTTCCGGACCCGCTCGAAATATCGGGTCCTGTTTCCACTTTTTTCAAGATCACAAATCTTCGGATCGATTTATCTCATTTGACGGAGTCCGCACAATAACTGCGGATCCGCTAATTTTCAACCGCATATTACCTATTGATATATAAGCGATTATTCCTGTTGATCCTTGTGAATTTTCCTTGAATACTGGCCGTGAGCAGTCAGCCGAATCCGTGCAGAAAAACATACTTCACGCCCGCCGGCGCCATGGCCGGAGAAAGGAAATCATGAAAAAATTCTTTTATGCGCTATGCCTTGGAATCCTCCTGCTGCTTTTTGCAAGCCCGGCCATGTCGCGGGCGGCGGAAACGACCCTCCGCAGCTACCCCCTGCCCGATTTTGGAATCCTTCAGTTCCAGGTGCCTGCGGACTGGAGCGACGAGGTCTCTCAGCCCAGGGATCGCCCGGAGCCGACGATCTCCTTCAAGCCGAAAAGCGGCAAGCCCTTCAACGTCCTGGTGACGCCGCATTGGCCCCCCGGCAAAGGCATGTCGCCCCCCGGGGATGCCGCCCTGCACGGGAGGGTGCAGAAACGCGCCGAGGAGATCAAGTCCGGGGCCGTGGAAGACAGAATCGACATTCGCAGGTTGGAGGGGACCTCCGCAACCGGTTCCTACTTTTCCGCAACGGACCGGGCTCCGGAGGATGGTGGATACAGATACATGACCCAGGGCATAGCCCGCACCGGGAACGTGCTCATGCACTTCACAATCCTGGCCAATGAGGACCGGGAGGCCGCTGTCTCCGCCGGATTGGCCATGGTGGGCAGCGCCGTCTGCAGGGAAAGCGATGACCGCAAGGATGCGGGAGTATCGCCACAGGCCGTGCAGATCGGCAAGAGAGACGGCCAGTATGTGCTGACCGCTCCCCCCGGCCGGATCGTTCTGAGCTTTCCCCAAAACGGCCTGATGCCGGGCAATTCGGCCGGTAGCGGAGGCGGCACCGATCATCCCGGGTACTTCTATTTCGACGGGGGCGGCAGCGGAATCATCCTTTCCGGGTGGTTCGAGCCGGCCGGGGCATTCGAAGGCAGAGAAAAATACTTCGCCACGATCAGGGACAAGCTCTCCAATCTCGGTCCTGTCCTCGTCGAAAATATTATGACCCGGAAAATCGGCCCCTGGGATGTCATGACCTACTCCATGTTCCCCAAAGCAAAGCCGGAATGGGTCCAGTTCAATTTGCGGGCCGGCTGTGTCCGGGAGGACACCTGGATTGACCTTCACATCTCCTCCAGCATCAGCCGCGACAAATTGATCGCATTCCTGAAAAGCGTCCAAATCGAAACGAAGCAGCAATAGAGACAATAAGGACCCGGATTTGCGGGACAGCGGAAATTCGATCTCAGGCAGCGGATGTTCAACCGGACAAATCAAAGAAAGGAGAAGGATCGGCATGTGCAAAAAGAAGGGGGCGGTATTGTTTGCGGTATGGATCTTTTCGGTAATTTTTCTATGCCTGACGGCAGAGGGCGCAGATGCCTTTTGCGTCTATAACAATTCGGATTTGGAATTTCAGGTCCAGGAAACTCACGGTGGAAGGAAGTTCAAGGAGTTTATAAAAGTAATCAGCCCGGGAGATCATGCCTGCTGCAACTGGAAAAACAAGGACTGCAACGTGAAAGGGAAGAAAGACAGTACTGTCAAGTTCCTTGTCGCGTTCACGCAGGTGCTCCCGATTAACCTCTGTGTCGACTTTCCCGTCAAGGCGGGTGGATGGCTGTCGGTATCCGGTGATAGAAAGCACCAATATAAGTGTGAAGCGTACTTTGATGAATCCTGGGACAAAGACGGTGACGACCAATGAGTGTCCTGGCAACGAGGAAAATAACGACATGCTCGACAGACCGATTTCGTGCATTGAATGTTCACGCGGAAAAATCGATTACAAGGAGGAACGTTTACCATGTGCAGAATGAAGAGCCTCGTTTTGACGGTATTGATGCTGTCCGTGTTCGGTTTTTGTCTGATGGCGGGGAACGCAGGCGCATTTTGTGTCTATAACAATACGGACCGGCCGATCCACGTCAAGGAAACCCACGGCTGCAAAATGGAAAGGTGCGCCGAATGGTGGGGCGTCCAACCCGGAGATCACGTCTGCTGCAACTGGAAGAACAAGGACTGCAACATGGAAGGGAAGAGAGACAGCACCGTCAAGTTCATGATCCACGACATGAAACCGCAAAGCTTTGAGTGTCTGGGTTTCCCGGCCAAGGCGGGCGGATGGGTGTCGGTCACCGGGACCGAAGGGAATCGCCACTGCGAAGCGTTTTTCGAGGCATCGTCCGACAAGTGAAGTACCGGCCGGGGAATGCCGGCGGCCTCCCGTGCCGCCGGCGCCCCAGCCGCTGACAGAACATTGGCAAGGAGCAGGCTGCATGAAGAAGGAAACCATCTGCGTTCACGGCGGCACGTACCGCGACGCCGCGACGCGGGGCGTCAACACGCCGATTTTCACGTCCTCCTCGTTCGAATACCTGGACCGGGACGACATCCCCTATCCCCGCTACTTCAACACGCCGAACCAGGACGCCGTGGTCCGCAAGCTCTGCGCACTGGAAGGCGCGGAAGACGGCGTCCTGTTCAGCTCCGGCATGGCCGCCGTCAGCACGGCGATCCTCGCCTTCGCCGGAGCGGGGGACCATGTCGTCATGATGGACGAGCTGTACGGCGGAACCCATGCCTTCGCCACGGACATGTTCGACCGGCTGGGGATCCGCCACACCTTCGCGGCCACGGACGCCGCGGCGGTCGCGGATGCGGTGACGCCGGAGACGAAGGTCATCGTGATTGAATCGCCCACGAACCCCCTGCTGGGGATCATTGACATCCGGCGGGTGGCACAGATCGGCCGGGAACGGGGCATCGTCACGATCCTCGACAATACCTTCGCCACGCCGGTGAACCAATGCCCTCTGCAGCTCGACATCGACGTGGTCGTCCACAGCGGAACCAAGTACCTGGGCGGCCACAGCGACCTGAGCTGCGGCGCCGCCCTGACCTCGCGACCCCATGCCTCGAAAATCCGCGCCACAGCCCGCCACCTGGGCGGCAGCCTGAACGCCATGATGTGCTACCTCCTCGAACGGAGCATGAAGACGCTGGCCCTCCGGGTCGAACGCCAGACGGCGAACGCCGCCCGCATCGCCGCCTATCTGTCCGCACATGCATCCGTTTTCCGCGTGAACTATCCCGGCCTGCCGGACTCGCCGGGGCATGAAATCGCCCGGTCCCAGATGACGGGATTCGGGGCCATGCTGTCCTTCGAACCGGACGAGCGGATCGTCTCCGCCGCCTCCTTCCTGCGCCGCCTCCGGATCATCCGCCCGGCCGTCAGCCTGGGCGGCGTGGAGACGCTGATCTGCGCCCCCGCCGGGACCTCCCACGCGAAGATCTCCCCGGAGGAGCGCCGGAGGATCGGCATCTCCGACTCGCTCTTGCGGCTCTCCGTCGGGATCGAAGATGCGGACGACCTGATCGCGGACATGGACCAGGCGATGAAAGAAGTGTAAAAAACCGGCCATGGAAACGAATCCGCATCTCCCCGCGTTCCTGCCGGCCGGCCCCGAGCACGCCCAGGCCGCGTCCCGGCTCATCTACAGCACGGATCCCCGCCTCTGGGACTGCCTCTTCGAAAACGATTTCGACCGCTTCCTCCGCTTCTTCACCGCCATGTGGAAAGGGGAGGAGAGCCTGTACAGTCACTCCAACGCCACGGTCGCCGTCGCCGGCGGCAGGATCGCCGGCCTGGAAGTCGGGTACGACCGGGACAGGCAGGACCGGATGATCCCCAACATGGTGAAGCGGACCCCGGAGATCCTGACACCCGGGGAATTTCGGCATTACCTGGAAATCGTCGGATACATCCGGTATCTCACGCCGCCGATCCCGAATCATGCCTACTACGTGCTTTTCCTGGCGGCGGATCCCGGGGAGCAGGGAAAAGGCCTGGGGAAGAGGCTGCTGACCGGCGCGTTCGACCGCGCCCGCGAAAGGGGTTATGACGCCTGCCATCTCGACGTGGCCGGCGACAACCCGGCGGTCCGGTTTTACCGGCGGCTGGGGATGGAGATCCTCTCCGAGAGCCGCGTTCTTCCCCTTGAGGAGCGGGGCGTAAGAAGCCACTTCCGGATGGTGAAACGGCTGCGATAAGAGTTGCGAGCCCCCGCCCGCCGGGGAAACCACTCCGGTGTCGCCAAGGGTTTTCCGGGTCGGTCGAAACATCAATCGAGCCCTGCCGGCGATGGAAGGGATTGCCTTTTGTGATGAAGATCGTGTAGCCATACGGAAATTTCATTACGGAGGACCCCCTTGACGCTCTATCCGCTCTTCCTGCTCGTGGCCGCCCTGACCGTGCTCAGCCCGGGGCCGGGCGTCGTCATGACCCTCACCAACTCCCTTCGCTACGGCATGAAGGGAACCTTCGGCGGAATTCTCGGCATTGCCTTCGGCGCCCTCGCGGTCGCCGCCATCTCGGCGACGAGCCTGGGGATTCTGCTGGCCGCCTCGGCCCTGGCCTTCACGATCCTCAAGTTCATCGGGGCCGCCTACCTTTTCTACCTGGGCATCCGGCTCTGGCGCGCTCCGGCGATGCGCTTCCAGGAACCAGCGTCCTGCGAGGCCGGGTTCGGCAGGCGTTTCCTGGAGGGGCTGTCCCTGCAGCTCACGAATCCCAAGGTGATCTTCTTTTTCCTTTCCATCTTTCCCCAGTTCATCGACCTCTCGAAGAACTACTGGACCCAGTTCGCCGTCCAGGTCCTGACGTACAGCTCCCTGGTCGTCGTCATCCACTGCCTGTACGGGCTGTTTGCCGGCACCGCCCGGCGCTGGCTCACCTCCGAGCGGGGCGGACGGGCGATCAACCGGCTGGGCGGGGCCACGTTCATGTTTTTCGGGGCCGCCCTGATCGCCGCCAAAAAGTAAATATGCCGCCTCGGCCACAGCACACTGTTCCGGTCAAGAAGCATCGGGAAAGGATTGTCATTTGAAGGCTGCCGACATCCAGCGCCGGCTGCAGACACTGGGCAACCCGGAAAGGGTCCGGATCCTGCAGCGGTTTTTCAAGACGGCCCCGGGGGAGTACGGCGAAGGCGACGTTTTCATCGGCCTCTACGTCCCGGAGATCCGCAAACTTGCCCGGGAGCACGGGGATCTCCCCCTGCCGGACGTCGCCGATCTGCTCCATTCCCCCATCCACGAGGCGAGGCTCCTGGCGCTTCTCATCCTGGTCGGTGCCTATGCACGGGGAGACGCCGCGATGCAGGAGCGGATCTACCGCCTGTACCTGGAGCATACGCGGTTCATCAACAACTGGGACCTGGTCGACGCCTCGGCCGAGCACATCGTGGGCCGTCATCTTCTGGACCGCAGCCGCGCGCCGCTCCATGCCCTGGCGGCATCCGGGTTGCTCTGGGACCGAAGGATCTCCGTCATGGCGACCTTCCACTTCATCAAGCGGGGGGAGTTCGCCGAGACGCTCCACATCGCCGAACGGCTCCTCCGGGACCGTGAGGACCTGATCCACAAAGCCTCGGGCTGGATGCTCCGGGAAATCGGCAAGCGCGACCGGGCGGCGGAAGAAGCATTTCTGAAGCTTCATTGCCGGATCATGCCGAGGACGATGCTCCGGTACGCCCTCGAGAAGTTTCCCGAAGAGCTGAGACAGCGGTACCTGAGCGGAGATATGTCACCCTGAACCCGAAAGGAAAGGGGGCGTGTCCCGGATTGGAAAACCGGGGCGGCCATCCAATAACCAGAACAAGGGAAAAGAAACGAGGTCCATCGATGAGCGAACCGGCCGATCGGGAGAAGCGACTGAGCATCCTTTCCGGGAGTGAAATCGAGGAGCTGGAGAAAAACGTCCGGTTCCTGGAAACCAGCCGTGGAACGCGCCTCGCCTTTCACGAGTACGGGGATCCCGGCGGAGACCCCATCATTTTCTACCACGGAACCGGGTCCCATGTTCACGGCATGCTTCTTCACAAGCCCGGCATCGAGTACGGCTTCCGGATCATCGCGCCGGACCGGCCGGGCGTCGCCCGATCGGACTTCCGTCCGGGGTGGACCGTTCTGGACTACGCCCGGGACATGGCCGATCTGGCGGACCGTCTCGGAATCGGCTCTTTCGGGGCCATCGGCATTTCCGGCGGAGGCCCCACCCTGATGGCCAGCGCCTTTGCCATTCCGGACCGCCTCCGTTATGTCGTGGACCTTGCCTGCGCCATGCCGGTCTACGCCGACCCCGAAATGGTACGAAACCTCGGCAACATGGATCGCCTTTATGCCAGGCTGGGCACCCGGCTGCCCCTGGCCCTGTTCCGGATTCCTTTCTCCGTTCTGGGCATGACGCAAAAAGTCGTGAAAAGACCCGGGACGTTCGCGCGGATGTTTGACTCCAGCCTCTGTCCCGCCGACAAGGAGATTTTCAGGATGTCCGAGTTCCAATACCTGCTGATGCGGGATTTCCAGGAGCTCTTCCGGAACGGCTCCGCGGGGCCGGCCTACGATGCACAGACGGTCTACAAGGACTGGGGATTCCGTCTCTCCGACATCGACATCCATATCGAGGTTTTCCAGGGAACGGCCGACCTGTTCATCCCTCCCCGGTTCAGCGAATACCTGGCGGAACACGCAAAGGACGTCCGGATCAACCGGATCGAAGGCGAAGGGCACTTCCATCACATCGTCCACGGATACCGGATGCTAAAAAAGGTGAAGGATCTCTTCTGCGTGGAAACACAGGCCGGAAAGGACTGACAGAAAAGGCGATCATGACAGGCAGGATCCCGGAACGGGAAAAACTTTTATCTCCACATCTCTGGATGGCGGAATGACCATGAACCTGCAGGACATCATCGGACGCAGGATACCCCCCGTTTCCTGGGCCGAGGGGGAGAACATCCCCTGGAACGACCCCAACTTCAGCCGGCGAATGCTGGCGGAGCATCTCTCCCAGGAGCACAACCTGGCCAGCCGCCGTTTCGACATCATCGACCGGCAGGTCGGCTGGATCCACGGAGCGATACTGGGCGGCAGGCCGACGCGAATCCTGGAGTTGGCCTGCGGGCCCGGGCTGTACACGAGCCGCCTGGCCAGGCTGGGGCATGCGTGCGTCGGCATCGACTACGCTCCCGAGCCGGTCCGTTACGCACAGGCCAATGCTGCGCACGAAGGCCTGAATTGCCGCTACCGGCTGGAGGACGTGCGGACAGCGGATTACGGCGAAGGGTACGGACTGGTCATTATGATCTTCGGCCAGTTCAACGTCTTCCGGAGAAGCGACGCGCGCCGGGTCCTCGAAAAGGCCCTCTCGGCCCTTACCCCGGATGGCCTCTTGCTGCTTGAACCGCAGAAGTTCGACACGGTCATGAAACAGGGTCAGTCGGGAAGCTCCTGGCATACCTGCGGCGACGGCGGCGGCCTCTTCTCGGACCGCCCGCATCTCTGCCTGACCGAAAGCTTCTGGGACGCCGACGAGCTGGCGACAACGCAGCGCTTTTTCGTCGTGGACGCCGAAACGGGAGCGGTGTCCCGCCACGCGATGACCACTGAAGCCTATACGGACGAGCAGTTCCGGGATGTGCTCACCCGGGCGGGATTCGAAGAAGTCCGGTTTTATCCATCGCTGGTGGGCGTCGAGGTCGAAGAGGAAAGCCAATCCGCCAACCTGGCAATTGTCGCTCGAAAAGGCCGGGGGTAATTGGGGCAGCCGGAGCGGCCGCCCGCGGGAAGAGCGGCGGGGTCACACCGACGGCGGCCGGCGGGTTGCGGGAGGATCGAATGGAAACGAGAGAGCTTCTTGAAGGGGAACTGGACGACCTGCTCGCCCTCTATGCGCACATGCACGCGTCCGATGATCCGTTGCCGGAAAGGCGGGAGGTGGAGGCCGTCTGGAGGCAGATCCGGGACAGCCGGTCCTTCCGGTACCTGGGCGTCTTCGTGGGCGGCAGGCTTGTCTCCTCCTGCACCCTGAGCATCATTCCGAATCTCAGCCGGGGCTGCCGGCCGTACGGCGTCATCGAAAACGTGGTCACGGATGCAGCACATCGCCGCAGGGGCTACGGAACGGCCGTTCTGAAGAATGCGCTGGCGCTGGCCCGGGAGAGCCGCTGTTACAAAGTCATGCTGTGCACGGGAAGAAAAAACGAGGAGATCGGAACGTTCTACGAATCCGCCGGGTTCGACGGCCGGATCAAGCGGGCATTCCTGGCAAGGCCGTAACAGGACGTTCCCGAGCAGTCGGCAAAGAAGTCCCTACCCGCCCGACCCCGTTGCTTTCTTCCCTGATTCTCCCATCCCCGCCTTCACGTAATCGAAGAGCAGCCTGCCGAATTCGTCGAAGAACTGCAGGCGGTCCGGATCGAAGGGGCAGTGGAGCCGCTGGAGCCTCAGGCTGTCGCCGTCCGGGGCCTCCCGGGGCCGGAGCCCCGAAAAAAAGAAGCCCGCCTCCTCCGCCCGCTCGCAGAGCAGGGCCGCCGCCGGTTGCTCGAGGGGAAGATCGAGGTTCACCACCTCCGCGCCCGCGTACTCCGCGAGGTCGTCCGCAGCCCGGAGAAGCTCCGGCCATTGGCGCTCGTCGGCCCGCACCACCCGGATGATCCCCTTGAGCACGGTTTTGTCGAAGTCGATCCGGTACTCACCCGACGCGGAGGCCGGGGCCGGATCGCCGAAGGTGCAGGCCTGGGCAAGGCCTTCGTAGATGCGGGTGACGATCTCCCGGTGGCGGGGCGGGACATGGACCTTCACCGGCGGAGGGGAGTCGAAGTAGCGGAAGCAGTGGAGGCAGGACTCCCGCTGGGGCGGGGCCGTTTCGGAACCGAGGGCCTTGAACAGCCGGGGGGGACTGGCGGCCAGGTCCAGGCCGCAGGGCCTTCCCCCCAGCCGCATCACGTCTCGCTGGCTGATGGCATGGCTGGTGACGGGATCGACGGACATCCCGAGCAGCCCCATCTCCAGGGCCCTGGCCTCGTTGGCCCTGGAAAGCGCGCCCATCAGCCCGCGGCCCCGGTGGGCCGGGTTGATCACCAGGAGGGCCGCCTCGGCCATGGGCGCCGGAGTCGGCCGCAGGATGCCGGCGTGCCCCACGACCTCGCCGTTTTCGGTCACGGCGACGGTGCTGGTCAGGCGACCGCTTCCCACCAGGTACAGAAGGCCCTCCGGGCGGTAAAAATTCTCGTTTTTGTACGAATAGCCGTAAGCCAGCCAGAAGATCCTGGCCACCTGGATGGCCTCCCCGGGTTTCATGGTCCGGATCTCATACGGCTGCGGGGAGGCCGGCTCGATCCTCGGCGGCAGGTGCTCCGGCTCCGGTTCCGCGGTTGTAGTCAGCCGCTTGACGAGGCGCAGGGCCTTCCCCCGGCGGCCGAGGTTCTCGAAGCGGGCCTCGTCGACTTCATGACGGATGATCCGCAGCCCCAGGCCCCGGGCCGAAAACTCGTCGGCGACCGTCCCGGAAACGCCGGCGCCTTCCAGATCCGGGTCGAAGGGCAGCCCCTCGTCCCGGATGGACAGGACCAGCTCCGTCCGCCCGATCTCCGCCTTCAGGAAAATGTCTCCCGGCCGGCCGTCCGGATAGGCATGCTCGATGGTGTTGACGGAGGCCTCTTCGGCGGCCAGCTCCAGGCCCAGAATCTCCCTCTGGGAGAGTCCGGCGGCCGAGGCCAGTTCCCGCACAAAGCCCCGGATCGTCTCCAGGAAGCGCATGTCCGCCGGCACAGTAAGACGCGCAATGGAAGAAGGGTTCACCGGGTTCCTCCTCTGAAATGCCGGATGATGCCGCCCGTGCAGGATCGATCCCTGCTTCTGCGAGGGGATCTTGCATTTGACACGAACCGGCGGCGCCGCTATAGTTCGCGACTCAAGGGAAGCCGCATCCGGTCCCGCGCTTATACCTGTAAACCCGCCGAAAAGCAAAGCGCTGTCGCGACCTGGAGGAACAACAGAGGCTCCTCCCGGAGGACTCGCACCCGGCATAATGTCTATGAACCGCTTCCAGATCACTTCGGAATTCCAGCCCGCCGGAGACCAGCCGCAGGCCATCGAGGCGCTGACGGAGGGCGTCCTCCGCGGCGATCCCCACCAGGTCCTCCTGGGGGTCACCGGCTCGGGGAAGACCTTCACCGTCGCCCGGGTCATCGAGGCGGTCCAGCGGCCCGCCCTGATCATGGCCCACAACAAGACCCTGGCGGCCCAGCTCTACGGCGAGTTCAAGTCCCTCTTCCCCGAGAACGCCGTCCACTATTTCGTCAGCTACTACGACTACTACCAGCCCGAGGCCTACCTCCCCAGCACAGACACCTACATCGAGAAGGACTCGTCCATCAACGAGGAGATCGACAAGCTGCGCCACGCCGCCACCCACGCCCTCTTCGAGAGGAGCGACGTCATCATCGTCGCCAGCGTCTCCTGCATCTACGGCCTGGGGTCCCCCGAATCCTACTCGGGGATGCAGGTGAACCTGGCGGAGGGCCTGGAGATGCCCCGGGACGACCTGCTCCGCCACCTGGTGGAGATCCAGTACGAGCGGAACGACATCGACTTCCACCGGGGAACCTTCCGGGTCCGGGGGGACACGGTGGAGATCTTCCCGGCCTACGAGGAAGACCGGGCCGTCCGGATCGAGTTCTTCGGCGACGTCGTCGAGGCCATTTCCTGGGTGGACCCCCTGCGGGGGAAGAAGCTCATGAAGGTGGACAAGATGGCCGTCTATCCCGGGAGCCATTACGTCACGACCCGGGACAACCTGGAGCGGGCCGTGAAGGACATCCGGGTCGAGTTGAAGGAGCGCCTGGCCTGGCTCAAGGATCAGGGGAAGCTTCTCGAGGCACAGCGGCTGGAGCAGCGGACCTCCTTCGACCTGGAGATGATGGAGGAGATGGGATACTGCCAGGGGATCGAGAACTACTCGCGCCACCTGACGGGCCGGGGGCCCGGGGAGCCGCCGCCCACCCTCGTGGAATACTTTCCGAAGGACGCATTGATCATCATCGACGAGAGCCACGCCACCATCCCCCAGCTGAACGGCATGTACCGGGGGGACCGGTCCCGGAAGGAGACCCTGGTGAACCACGGGTTCCGCCTGCCCTCGGCGTTGGACAACCGGCCGCTCCGCTTCGACGAGTACGAAAAATTCCCTCAGCAGCGCCTCTACATCTCCGCGACGCCCGCCGAATATGAAATCAAAAAGGCCCGGGGGCGCGTCGTCGAACAGATCATCCGCCCCACGGGACTCATGGACCCGGAGCTGGCCGTCAAGCCCGTGGCGGGCCAGGTGGACGACCTCCTGGCGGAGATCCGGGAACGGACGGACCGGGGGGAGCGGGTCCTCGTGACGACCCTGACGAAGCGGATGGCGGAGCACCTGACCCGCTACTACCAGGAACTGGGCGTCCGGGTCCGCTATCTCCACTCGGACATCCAGACCCTCGAGCGGGTGGCCATCATCCGGGACCTCCGTCTCGGCGAGTTCGACGTCCTGGTTGGGGTGAACCTTCTCCGGGAGGGGCTGGACATCCCGGAGGTGTCCCTGGTGGCGATCCTGGACGCCGACAAGGAGGGATTCCTCCGCTCCGAGCGATCCCTCATCCAGACCAGCGGCCGGGCCGCCCGGAACGTCGCCGGCCGGGTCATCCTCTATGCCGACCGGGAGACCCAGGCCATCCGGTCCTGCCTTTCGGAGACGAAACGCCGCCGGGAGATCCAGCATCGCTATAACGAGGAGCACGGCATCACGCCCGAGAGCATCCGGAAGTCCATCTCCGACGTCCTCTCCTCGGTTTACGAGGCGGACTACGTCACCGTCCCCGTCGTGAAGGAGCCTGGAGCAGCCTACGGCACGGAGGAGGAGATCACCGCCGTCATCGAGCGACTGAAGAAGGAGATGAAGGCCGCGGCGAAAGACCTCGAATTCGAAAAGGCCGCGGAGCTGCGGGACCGCATCCGGGAGCTGACCGACCTGATGCTGGCCATGGGGGAAATGGGCTGAGAACGGGCGGCGGGCCTTGCCGCCGGAGTTCCGGCGGCTCGGCAGAAACCCGCCCAACCGCCCGGGCGGAAAAAGAACCGCTCCCGCCGGTGATTCCTACTTCCACTCCCGTTCGTCTATGATCCGCTTGTCGTCGTCCGCGAGGGTCCCCGGCTTCAGGAACTCGATCCGGTCGATCCGGACGGTGCAGATCTCGCGGAAAACCTTTTCGAAAGCCTGCTCCAGGGAGGAGGGGTCGCCCGGGACTTCCTGCGGATCGATTCGTACCTCCAGCAGGTCCTTGTCGCCGCTGCGGCCGACGACGACCTGGAACTTCCGGATCTCCGGGAACTTCGCGGCCACCTGCTGCAGCTGGCTCGGGGCGACGAAGAGGCCCCGGACCTTCACGGCGTCTCCCACCCGGCCCAGGATCCCGGCCAGGCGGTACGAGGTCCTGCCGCATGGGCAGGGCTCCTCGACGATCCGGGAGAGGTCACCCGTGCCGAAGCGGAAGAGATAGAAGACGTCGTTGAACCGCGTCACGACGATCTCTCCCGGGGTCCCCGGCGGAACGGCCTTCCCCGTCGCGGGATCGACGATCTCGACGTAAACCTCCTCGCAGAGGTGCCAGCCCTTCTTTTCCCGGCACTCGTAGGCGACGTCCCCCACCTCCGTCGCTCCGTACATCTGGTAGGTGTCAATGCCGAACTCCGTCTCGAAGCGCGCGCGCATGGCAGGAAACAGGGGCTCCGCGGCGAAGCAGGCCTTCCGGACCCGGAAGTCCTTCCGAAAGTCGTACCCCATCTCCTTTGACTTCTCGATGATCGCCATCAGGAAACTCGGCGTCCCCGTGTAGGCCGTGGCGCCGAGGTCGCGGATCAGTTGCACCTGGGCCTGGGCGCTCGAGGCCCCCGACGGGATGACCGTTGCGCCGACCTTGCGCAGCCCCCCGTGGAACGTCAGCCCCGCCGCGACCATGTGGTAGGAGAAGGCGTTCAGGACCACGTCTCCCTTCCCGAGGCCGGCGGCCTTGTAGGCCCGGGCCCAGAGGACATCCTCCTCGCCCAGATGGGGCTCGTATACGGGACCGGGGGAAATGAAGATCCGGTCGATGGGTGCGTCGGGGTTCGCCAGGCCCGCGTAAGGCGGGTTTTGCAGTTCCATTTCCACGAGCCTTTCCCGGGAGACGACCGGCAGCCGCTCGAAATCCGCCGTCGTTCTGATGTCGGAAGGGCTGATCTTCCGGTCTTCGAACTGTTTCCGAAGGACCGGCGACCGGCGGCCGGCATTCTCCATCATCCGGGAAAGCGCCTCAATCTGCTTCCTGAGTCTCTCCTCCCGGGACAACGTCTCCCGGTCATTGAAATAGGGTTCCATGATGTCCTCCTTGGCGTGGCGAAAATCGGAAGGCGACCCCGGCACGGATGACGTTTCCCGAAGTTCTTCCCGCCCGGATATGTAGTGGAAAGCCTTTTGCTTGTCAAACATGCTTCCCGGGCTCATCCGGCATTCCCGCACAATTTCCGGTTTCCGGTCCATGTGGCGCGTTTGCAACAAATCCGTGCAATCGCTTTCAATCGGGACAATTCCGTTCCGTATTCGGACGGGTTGATTCGCACAACCCGTTGACATTACTCATTTCAAATTCTGGCCGGCAATTTGCAATTTGTAGATCCATTTCATGAAGGAGCGGAGATTATGAATACCCCCATCAATGCGGGCGACACCGCCTGGATCCTCGTGTGCTGTTCCCTGGTCCTCCTGATGACCCCGGCCCTGGCATTCTTTTACGGAGGGATGGTCCGGAGGAAAAACGTCCTCTCCACCCTGACCTTGAGCTACGTCTTCATGGCCCTGATCGGTGTCCAGTGGGTCCTCTTCGGCTACTCGCTTGCCTTCGGCCAATCCATCAACGGGTTGATCGGAGGGCTCAACTTCCTGGGCTTCGAGGGCGTCGGCGCGGCCCCCAATGCGGACTACAGCAAAACCATCCCCCATAGCCTCTTCGCCGCCTTTCAAATGATGTTCGCGGTCATCACGCCGGCCCTCATCACCGGCGCCTTCGTCGAGCGGGTCAAGTTCAAAGGCTTTCTTCTTTTCAGCTTCCTCTGGGCGACCCTGGTCTACGATCCCCTTTGCCACTGGGTCTGGGGCCAGGGGGGATGGCTGAAAGAGATGGGCGTTCTGGATTTCGCCGGCGGTACGGTGGTGCACATCGCCGCCGGGTTCTCGGCCCTCGCCTTTGCAATGGTGATCGGCCCCCGGCGAGGCTTTGGCAAATCACCGATGGAACCGAATAACATCCCCCTCACCGTCCTGGGAGCGGGCCTTCTTTGGGTCGGCTGGTTCGGCTTCAACGCCGGCAGCGCCCTGGCCGCCAATGGCACGGCGGTGAACGCCCTCCTGACGACCAACACCTCGGCAGCAACAGCCGGTCTGGTGTGGATGTTCCTCTCGTGGCTGGACGGGCGACCCAGCACCCTCGGAATCGCCACGGGCATGGTCGTGGGCCTGGCGGCCGTAACGCCGGCCTCGGGGTTCATCACCCCCCTGGCTTCCATGGTGGTCGGCGCCGTGGCGGCCCCCCTGTCCTACTACGCCATGCGCTTCCGGGACCGCCGCAAGCTCGACGAGTCGCTCGACGTCTGGGCATGTCACGGCATCGCCAGCACCTGGGGCATGATCGCCGCGGGCCTGTTCGCTACGACGGCCGTCAACGGCGACGGCGCAAACGGCCTTTTCTTCGGCAACCCCGGTCAGGTCGGCGTCCAGATCGTTGCGATCCTCGTCACCATCGCCTTCTCCTTCGGGATGACATACGTGCTGGCCAAGCTCCTCCACTGGAGCATGGGGCTCCGCGTCTCCCCCATGGAAGAGGAAGTGGGGCTGGACATCAGCTCCCATGGGGAGAGGTCCTACTCGTAGCGTCCCGGAATCGAAACCCGAATTTTAAATAGATTTCAAAGACATCTTGGAGAGACAACCATGCTGAAGAAGATCGAGGCGATCATTCGCGAAGACAAGGTCTGCGACGTGAAGGAGGCCCTGGCGGGGATCGGCATCGTGGGGATGAACATGTTCGAGGTCCGGGGTCACGGGCGCCAGGGCGGTGTCCAACTGGTCGGCCGCGCCGGGACTTACCAGGTCAACGTACTGCCCAAGATCCAGATCAATATCGTCCTGTCGGACCGCAACCTGGAGACGGCACTGGAGGCCATTCTCGCCGCCGCCTACACCGGCGAGCCCGGCGACGGGATTATTTTCGTCACTCCCGTGGAGGAGGTGGTCCGCGTCCGGACAAGAGAACGCGGCCAGGATGCAATGATGTACCCCGGCGACATCGACGCGCGGAAAGGCGGAAAGCCGTAATACAGGGGAATCGGTCATCCCGGGTGAGAGGAGGAACAGCCGCATTCTCTTTCCGCTCCCCGAACGACGTATGACGAGGAAGCGCCCTGCTTCAGCCGGCCGTGCAGACCCGGTCCCGCCCTTCCTGCTTGGCCCGCTTCACCGCCCCCCGGACAGACTGGAGGATATCCCCCGCCGTCTCGCCGTGCTCGGGCGAAGCGGCCACGCCGATGGAAAGAGTGACCCGCCGCAGGTGCTGAAGGCCCTCCTTCCGGGACTCGTCCCCCAGCATCTCCCGGAGATTTTCGGCCCGGCGCCGCGCCGCATCGAGGCCGCTTCCTGGAAGGATCAGGACGAATTCGTCGGCCCCCCAGCGGCAGGCGATGTCCTCGTCACGAATGTTCCCGCCGAGAAATGTCCCCAGGTCGCGGATGATCCGCTCCCCTTCCTCGATGCCGTGGGTCTGGTTGATGTGGCCGAGATGGTCGATGTCCATAAAGACGACCCCCACGGACTGTCCCTGCCTTCCCGCCTTTTTCAGCTCCCGCTCCAGCGTCGCTTCCAGGTAGCGGCGGTTGACGAGCCCCGTCAGTGGATCCCGGGTGGACAGGCTGCTCAACTCCTCCCGCAGCTGGATGTTTTTCAGGGCCAGCCGGATCTGCTGGGCCGCCATCAGGGCCAGCTGCTCTCCCGCCTCGACGGCCCGCCGCGGCGCCCCCGCGGGCAGATCGAGCCGGAGATGGAGTAGCCCCAGGAACTCCCCGTGGACCGTCATGGGCACGCAGAGGGAGACGCGGCCGTCGCTCTCCCGTTCCGCGTGAGGACAGGGAATTCCCCTGGCCGCGCCGGCCACCAGGTGCGGACGGTTCCGTCGGACTGCATGGCAGTCGACCGGGGCGAAGACGGCCTCCTTCGGCGCTTCGCCCCACCAGGCCTCCGCCTCCAGCAGGTCCCGAACGGCGTGATGCCGGTAAAAGACACCCGCCGGAAACAGGCGGGACATTTCCCGTCCCAGAACTCCATAAGCTTCCTCCATGGTGAAGGAGGCACAGAGCAGATCCGCCATCTTGATCAGCCGTTTTACCTTATCCTTTGCGATGGCCATGGAGCACTCCTTGGATTTTTTTCCGATAGGACTCGGGCGCGATGATTCCCAGATCCCGGAGGCGGGCGTCGAAATCCTTCATGGTCCGGACCCCTTCGGCGACATTGAGAAAAATTTCCATGTACGTTCCGCCGGTTCCTTCGATCTCTCCGCGGAACACCGGGTCCGAATCGAGCCGCCGGTCCACCGCGGACACGGCACCGGGCACGAGCAGGCGCCCCACGGATCGGTAGGCGGCGAAGCGCTGGGCGGAGTCGCACTCATAGTCCCTTTCCCGGATGCTTCGATCCACCCGCTCCAGGTCGATGCCGTCGACGACGGCAACACCCGCAACGGCCTCCAGGTCCGACCGGAGCACCTCCAGCGCCTCGTCGAACCGGGGAGTCTCTCCGCGATCCCCGCCATGCCCACTCCCGGAAGAATCGCCGCGGCCGAGATAAACGACCAATTCCAAGCAGGGTGGCGATCCGGAGCGTGCGGGAGCACCGTCGCTCACAAGGTCCACCCCCGCGTCCATGCCGAAGCGTGCCACGATGCGGCTGCATGAATCCGCGACATGCATCATCAGCGGCCCGGCATCGGTCCCATCGTCGAGACCGGGGAAAAACCGGGCCATGAGGGCGATCAGCCGTTCCCGCGGCTCCCGGCTGGTCGCTTCTCCTTCCCGATCGACGCATTTTGCCAGCAGGTGGGCTCCGTAGCGCTCCCTGTCCAGGACCGTCCGGGACCATCCTTCCTCCCCGGGCACGAAGACGGCCACGTCGTGAATGAGTCCCCGGGCCAGTTTGCGCAGGGTGATCCGCTCGAGCCGCCGGGTCCCGGTCTCGATGGCATAGAAAAAGCCGCCTTCGGAGATCCTTCCGCCCGGCTCATGGATCTCCCCGAAGTTGGAGGGGTTGAGGTATACCGTGTCTTCTACCTCCTCGAACCCCCACTGGTCGTGCAGATGGCCCGTCAGACACAGGAGCGCCCCGTTCTCCTCGCAGTAGCGCCGGAGCTCCGGCGAGCCGCTTTCGCCCCTGGACGGCAGGTGATCGAGGACGCCGTGTGCAGGCTTGTGGGTCGCCACGATGTCCGGCCGCGCCTCGCCGAAGAACCGGGCCATCTCACTCGCACCCCTGTCAGCCAGGTATTTCACCGCGTACTGCTCGGGAATCCCGGGCGTCAGTATATCCGCCCCCCCGTAGCCGGCGATCCTCAGCTCCCCGGCCTGAACCCAGTGCCGGTGCAGGTCCCGCTCATGGAGAGAGGTGTACTGGAGGTCCATGTCGTAGTTGCCGGGCAGGCAGAGGATCCGGGCCGACGGTTTCAGGCGCAGGATGCTCTCGAGGATCTTGTATTTCTGCTGCATAACCCGGCGGCCCCGGATGGTCTCCTCCCGGAACTCAGCCGCCTGCCGACGGACGTCCTCCGGCACGTCGGTCCGCTCCGGCAGGGTATCTACGAATTCCTCGACGGCGATCTCCCCGCACCCCAGCCGGTGGCGGAGTGCGGAAAAGAAAGCCTGCCTCCTCCGGTAGCGGGCGGACATCTCCTCCGTATAGAAGGGACGATCGATGAGGTCGCCTGCGATGACGTAAACATCGGCGTCCGTCCGGGCCAGGAGTTCCTTGACCCGGTCAAAGGCATCGTGGACGTCGGAGAGATAGACAAGCTCCATGTGCTCGATCCGGTGGGGGATGGTTCCCGTATAGCACGAATCGTCCTCCCGGTCAGCATCGGCGTGGCAGCGGCATATCATCCATTGAAGAATACGGCCGCTTCCCCTATAATGAGCCCGCTTTATGGCACACATTCGGTGAGGGCATTGAAATCATGAGGCATCCGGCTGTACAGCCAAACGGAAACGGGACCGAGGAGGAAACGGGGCGGCCCGACCGGGTTCCGGGGAAGTCCGCTCCGGTCCGCTCGGTATCCTTCGACGAGCGGTTTCCCGTCCCCCGCAGTCTCCTCGTTAATCTCAAGCATGAATACCTGAACCGCGAGTGCTGGGTGCCCCTGGAGCGGCGGGAGGGACGGATTTCGGTCCTCGTGGACAATCCGGACGATCTGCCGCGGCGTGACAGCATCGAGAACCTGCTGAAGACGAAGCAGATCGATTATTGCCTGGCTTCCCGGGAAGACATCCTGAAGTTCATCGACCATTTCTACGGAACCGGCTACCTGAAGGAAGCCCGGTCAAAGGAAAGCGAGGCGGAAAACGGGGAACGGCGGGACGACTTCATGGCCGTCACCGAGACGGACGGAACCATCGTCCGCCTGGTGAACGAGATCATCAACGAGGCCTGCCTGCGCCGGGCCTCGGACATCCATATCGAACCGGACGTCCGGGACCGGGAGGTCGTCGTCCGGTTTCGCGTCGACGGCGAGTGCTTCCATTACCGCACCCTCCCCTACGACTACCGGGCGGCGATCGTCTCGCGCATCAAGATTCTCTCCAATCTGGACATCACCGAGCGGCGCCTGCCCCAGGACGGAAAGATCAGGCACACGCGGCCCGGCGGAGATGACATCGAGCTCCGGGTGGCCACCATGCCGACCCACGGTTACGTGGAGGACGTGGTCCTGCGGATCCTGACCCGGGGGAAGATCATGACCCTGGACGAACTGGGCATGCCACGGGAGACCCTGGCCCGGTTCATCGAACAGCTCGACAAGCCCTACGGACTGATTCTGATCGTCGGCCCCACCGGCTCCGGCAAGACGACGACGGCCCACGCCGCCCTGCATCGCCTGAACCGTCCCAACACCAAGATCTGGACCGCCGAAGACCCTGTCGAGATCACCCAGAAGGGAATCCGCCAGGTCCAGATGCACCACAAAATCGGCCTGGACTTCAGCACCGCCATGCGGGCTTTCCTGCGCTCCGACCCGGACATCATCATGGTGGGGGAAATGCGGGACTACGAAACAGCCAAGATGGGCGTCGAGGCGTCCACGACAGGCCATCTCGTCCTCTCCACCCTCCACACGAACAACGCCCCGGAGACCATCGTCCGCCTCCTGGACATGGGAATCGACCCCTTCGGTTTCGCCGATTCGCTGCTGTGCGTCCTGGCCCAGCGCCTCGTGCGGCGCCTCTGCGTCCATTGCCGAGAATCCGTCCCCATCGGCCGGGAGGAGTGGGACGACCTGGCGAGGAATTACGGCGAGAAGGCCTTTGCCTCGCTGAACCTTGAGTATTCGGAAGATCGCCGGATCAGCCGCCCCAAGGGCTGCCCGGAATGCAACGGCACCGGATACCGCGGGATGATGGGCATCTACGAGCTCCTGGTGGCCAGCGACGGCATCAAGCAGATGATCATCAGCCGGAAGTCCATTGCCGCCATCCGGAAGACCGCAACACTGGAAGGGATGAACACCCTGCTGCAGAGCGGGATCCTGAAGGTGCTGGAGGGAGAAACGGACTTCATCGAAATCCTGAGCGTCTGCCTGCGCTGAGGCGCTGCGGCCTGCATCTCCGGGAGACAGTCCGGAATCCATCAGGTCCACCGGCAACAAAACCGGTGCAGAAAATCAGATCTGCCCGGGAAAACAGCAAGGGAGGGAAACCGTGAGGCATAGACTGCTCATCTGGACCGTCTGCGCGGTCGCGCTGATTGCGCTGACGGCGGGCTGCCGCAACACCTTCGTAAACGCCATCATTGCCGGCGACGGCCCGGCAGTTACGAACTTCCTGAATCAGGGGTCCGACGTAAACGAAAAAGGAGCCGACGGCTTCACGCCCCTCCATTGGGCGGCCTACTACGGCAAGGCGGACATGATCACGCTGCTCGCCAGTCGGGGTGCCAACGTAAATGCGTCATCCCCGTACGGCACCCCCCTGACCCTGGCGGCCCAGTATGGTTTCGCCTCCGCCGTCAGGGCGCTCCTGGAAGCCGGCGCCGATCCTTCCATGAAAGATGCCTCCGGACAAACGGCAGCGGATTATGCCCGGCAGGGCGGATTTGCCGAGATCGTCGCTCTTCTCGGCGGGGCTCCGTCACAACCCGCCCGGGCGGCCGTCCGGACGGAACCGCTGCCCGCCGCGGTCCATCCCCCCGTTTCCGTTGCCGAGCCTGCCCCGGTCCCGGTCGCGGTGGCTCCCGCGCCGGAAAGAAACGTTCCGGTCGAATCGTCGGCCCCCGTCCGGATCGCCGTCTACAATTTCCAGTCCCTGACGATCGACGCCTCCCCGGTCTCCGCTTCCATCACCGACGCGCTCGTCCACTCCCTCCGGAAGACCCCCTCGTTCCTGCTCGTGGAGCGGAAGGAGCTGGAGGAGTTTCTGAGTCTCAACGATCTTCAGCAGAATGAAAAGCTGGACGACATCGTCCATATCGGTGAGCGGATGGGCATCCCCTACATCGTGGCGGGAAGCGTGGAGAAGAAAAAGACGCTATATATCATTCACTGCCGGCTGATCAATGTGCCGGCGAGAAAGGTGGTCCTGGACCGGCAGGTCCGCTCCCTCGGCGAGGCCGGCCTCAACCGGGAGATGGAGAAGCTCGGCGACGCCCTTGCCAGGGCGATTCAGGGCCGATAGGCCTCAGATCTCCCGACCCGCCCGGTCGCCCTCGTGAATGGCCTCCAGGAGCCTCCGGGGACCGGC
Source organism: Syntrophaceae bacterium (assembly GCA_013177825.1). Classification (NCBI taxonomy): domain Bacteria; kingdom Pseudomonadati; phylum Thermodesulfobacteriota; class Syntrophia; order Syntrophales; family Syntrophaceae; species Syntrophaceae bacterium. Next base: position 223,945 of record JABLXX010000004.1, on the reverse strand, counting down.
CGCGTCGCCGACGGTCCGCCAAGGGATGCCGATCTCCCGCAGGACGTCTTCCAGTCCGTTCTCCATCCTGGCCCCCAGTGCCGTGATCACCGAAGCCGCCGTGACGGTTCCTTCTTCTTCCCCTTGCCGGTAGGAAACGGCATGCTCCCCGATTCCCGTTACCGTCGCGCCGAGGAGGATGCGGGCGCCCCGCTCCTTCAGCCGCAGGTGCAGCCAGTACCCGTGGGAGGTGTGCCTGCCCACGGGATAAGCGGCCTGCATCTCGAGGACCGTGACGTCGACGCCCCGGGCCAGCAGATAATCCGCCGTCTCCATGCCGACGTATCCGGCGCCGAGAACGGCAACGGGCCCCTCGGGGTCCGCCCTGCCCGTCAGAACGTCCCGGGCATCGAAGACATGGCACCCGCGGATGCCCGGGATCTTCGGAACCGACGGGGAGGCACCGGCGGCAAGAACCACCGCTTCGGGGCGTCCTGTTTTGATGAGTTCGGCATCGACCTCCCGGCCAAGGTGAAAGATCACGCCCCGTTCCTTCGCCCGGCGCACCGCCCAGGTCACCCAGCCCAGGAAGGCCTCCTTGTGGGGCGGACGGCTGGCCGGGAGGACCTGTCCTCCCGGGGCATCCTCCTTCTCGAAAACCTCCACTTTCTGTCCCCGCTCCGCGGCGGCCAGAGCGGCGGAGAGGCCTGCCGGACCGGCGCCGATCACCCACAGGCGGCGCCCCGGCTCGGCGGCGGATGCTTGTTCGCGCTCGTTTCCGCATTCGGGGTTGAACGTGCAGGTGACGGGCTGCATCTCGTACATCAGCCGCTCGATGCAGCCCTGGTTGCAGGAGACGCACCAGCGGATATCGTCCCAGCGCCCTTCCCGGGCCTTGGCGAGAAAGTCCGGATCCGCCAGGTGCTGGCGGCCGAAGCTCACCAGGTCGGCGTCGCCCGCCGCTATGGCCCGGCCGGCCAGCCGGGGGTCGTTGATCCGTCCCACGGCGATGATCGGCACCTCCACCCGCTCCCGGATCGCCCGGGCGCGGGACAGGTTGAACCCGGCCTCCGTATCCATGGACGCGATGCTCAGGTTGCCCGGCGTCGAATAGACGCCCACCGAGGCGTGAATCGCATCGGCGCCGGCGGCCACCAGTCGCGGCGCCAGCCGTTTCGCAAACTCCAGGTCGTAGCCGCCCTTGATCAGCTCGTCCGTGGAGATCCGGACGAGGACGGGAAAGCGGGGCCCCACGGCCTGCCTCACCGCCGCAACGGTCTCCAGGACGAAACGCATCCTGTTCTCCTCAGAGCCTCCGTACCGGTCCGTCCGCACATTGGAAAAGGGGGACAGGAACTGGGTCAGCAGGTACCCGTGGGCGCCGTGGATCTCGACGGCGTCCAGCCCCGCTTTTTGGGCCCGCAGGGCCGCGGAGGCGAAGGCATCGATCACCCCGGCGATCCGGTCCGGGCTCATCTCCTCGCAGGGCTGCCTCATGATGACGCTGGGAATGGGTGACGGCGCCTCCGGCATTCCTCCGGCGGCGGCGGAAAAGGTCTCCCGACCGGCATGATGCAGCTGCAGGGCGATCTTCGCCCCTTCGCGGTGGACCGCCGCTGCCATATCTGCCAGGCCGGGGATGAAATCGTCGCTCCAGGCGCCGATCTCCCGGAGAAACCCCTTTCCCCGGGGCGTGACCGCGCAGACCTCCGTAATGATGAGCCCCGCGCCACCCCTTGCCCTCCGGGCGAGATACCGGACCAGGCGGTCGCTGACGGTGCCGTCCGTGTTGCCGTAACCGGTCCCCATGGCGGGCATGACGGCCCGGTTCCGAAGGGTCATCCCGTTGATCGTAACGGGTGCAAACAGGGCTTCCAGGCTCATGGTCACTCCCCTTCCTCTTTAACCCGCCCCTCGACGAAGCCGGGCTTTGTGAAACGGGGCCCCGGGTAGGCATAGAATCCCCGCCCCGTTTTCTGGCCCAGTTCGCCTCGTTCCACCCGGCTTTTCAGGAAGGCGGCATTCTTCAGCGCCCGGGGGTCCCCCGTCTTCGACGCCCAGTAATCCACGATCTTCCACGCAGTGTCGATACCGACGCGGTCCATGAGTCCGAAAGGCCCGATGGGCATGCCGAACACTCCCATCCAGGCGCGGTCGATGTCCTCAACCTCGGCAATCCCTTCGGCCGCCAGCGTCTGGGCCGCTTCCAGGAGAGCCATGAACATGTGATTGAAAAGGTAGCCGGGATGCTCCCTTTTCAGGACGATGGGGATCAGGCCCGTCCGCTCGCAGAATTCCCGGACGACGCGCACCGCCTCCCCGTCCGTCCCGGGGTGGGGCATGACGTCCACGACCAGATTGTACGATAGGTCGTGGAAGTGGAGGGCCAGGAATCTTCCCGGCCGACCGGTCTCGGCGGCGAACATGGAAGGAACGAGGGAGGAGGTATTGGTGGTGAACAGGGTTCGGGCCGGACAGAGGCCGTGAAAAAGGGAAAAGACCCTTCCCTTGAGGACCGGGTCTTCCGGAACGGATTCACTGACCAGGTCGGCGCCGTCCGCCGCCTGCGCGGCATCAGTTGTAGCGCGGATCCGGCCGAGGGCCGCCTCGGCCTCCGGCTCCGTCACCCGCCCCTGACGGACGAGGCCGGCGGCGGCTTTCCTGATGAGCACCGCCGCCCGCTCCAGGATGGCGTCTTCCAGATCATAAAGAACAACTTCGCAGCCCCGCAGTGCGAAATGCAGGGCGATCTGCCTTCCCATGGTGCCGGCCCCGAGAACGAGGATGCACCGGATATCCGCTGCCTTCACGGCTTTTGATTCCCCCTTTCCCGGCGTCCTGTGGGCCGTCGGGACAGCCGGCAACCTCCCTGCACGGCTTGAACGTCACTACAATGCGGCTATTCGCTCTCGATGATCGTCACCTTGTCCATCTTGTCCCCCTGACGGATCGCGTCGATGACATCCAGGCCCGCCACGACCTTCCCGAAGACCGTGTGCCGACCGTTCAGGTGGGGCTGCGGCGAGTGGGTGATGAAGAACTGGCTGCCGTTCGTGCCGGGGCCGGCGTTCGCCATGGAGAGAACACCCCGCTCGTGGATCAGGGGGTTTCCCTCGCACTCGTCCTCGAAGCGGTACCCGGGGCCGCCCCGGCCGGTGCCCGTCGGATCGCCCCCCTGGATGACAAAATCGGGAATCACCCGGTGGAACACGACCCCGTCATAGAAGCCCTCGCGGGCCAGGAAGACGAAGTTGTTCACGGTGAGCGGTGCATGCTGCGGATAAAACTCGATCTCAATGATGCCCCGTGCGGTTTCAATCGTCCCGCGGTATTTTTTGTCCGGATCGATCAGCATCTCCGGCGGACCGTCCCATTGCTTCATGGCCATGTTATCCTCCTCGTTCAGTGTTTCCTGCAGTTTCCAGCCGGCTGTCGGGCAAGTCCGGTCTCCTCACCACAACGCCGGCGGTTACGGCTGTATGCCCGAAACGGCCGTCCCTGTCACGATCATTTTCCGTTTCCCAGCAGGCGCTGCATCCAGACCGTGTCCACAAAACGGCCCCGTTTCCGGAACACCTCCCGGAATCGGCCGCACTCGGCGAATCCATTCTTGCGGTGAAACCGGATGCTCGGTTCATTGACCGCCGAAATGGCCGCCAGGACGGTATGGATCCCCTTCAACGCAGCGGCTTCCAGTAGATGGTCCAGCATGATTCCGCCGATTCCCCGCCCGCAGTGGTCCGGATGCAGGAAACAGGAGATCTCCGCCGTCCCCGCCATGGTCGGGATCGGGCTGTGGGGGCGGAGAAAGCCGAAGCCGACGACATCCCCCGCCTCCGTCTTCACGACGGCGGCGGGATATCCCTCCGCCGTTTTGAGCAGGACGTTGAAGAAGGCGTAGGGCACCCTGTTTTCCAGAAACGCCGCGAAGGTATGCTCGATATAGTGGTTGAAAATGTCAATCACCGGCCCGCCGTGGTCCGGCGAAAGGGGCTCCAGTTCCACGTTCATGGATTGCACCTCGCTGATGGAAGTTGGTCGATCGACACGTTTCGGCCCCCTGGCACCGGAACGGTCAGGAAGCCGCCGTCCCGGCGGTCCGGACCAGTTCGTCGACGACGGACCGGAGCTCTCCCGCCAGTCCGCGGAACTTCCCGCACCGCTCGAAGGTCTCCGCCAGGGTTTCATAATACCAGAGGGTCCCGGCTCGGCCCCCGCGGAACCGTTCCCACAAGGCCTCGCCCACGTCCCTGTAGTCCCGGAGGATTGCCCGGGCGTTGTGAAGCTTGTCCGCCAGCGAGACGAGGAGCACGTCTTCGGGAGCCTCCGCCAGATGACCGATGTAGCATTCCTTCCGTTCACGCCACGGCGGTTTGGGCGATTCCATCGCATCCGAACAGGCCTCCACGACGGCCGCCACGGTTTCCCCGTACAGGGAGCGGATCCGCGCCAGGATATCCGCGCCGCCCTGGTCCTCCGCCGCATCATGGAGGAGCGCGGCAATGGCCAGGTCTTCGTTCCCCCCCTGCTCGATCACGGTCGACGCCACGGCAAGCAGGTGGGCCACGTAGGGGATGTCCGATCCCTTGCGGACCTGGTCCGCATGGAGGACGGCCGCAAAACCGAGTGCATCCCGGAAACGGGCGGTCAGAGCGGGCCGAACACCTGCGGATTCATTCTTCTTCAAACCCATTTCCGTCATCTCCCCGATTTCCGAAAAAACGAATACAAACATACACCCATGGATTTCCACCGGAACGAACAGCACCCCACCTGCCCCGGACCGCCTTCGAGCGAACGCTTCGGACGGCCCGGCCGACAAGTTGTCTATATATCGTTCCCGGCTCGTGAGATCAACCGGTCTCGTGATCTTTCCCACGGACCGGCAATGAGGCCGAAACCGCTTGAAATCATATATTATTACGCGAGAACGAGATACGGGATTGACTTCGGATCGGCGGACAGCGTATGAACAAAGTCGTTCATCAGGCCGGGGCCTCATGAACGGAAAACGGAAACAGGGGATAGTACGGGGGAATAATAACCCATCCATGCGAATGGAAATTCAGGAGGTACAACATGTCGGAAGAAACGAAAACCCCGAAAACAATGACGAGAAGAAACTTTTTGAAAACAAGCGGCGCGGCTGCGGCTGCGGGCGTCGCAGCGGGCACGCTCACGATGAAGCCCTGGAGCGCCGAGGCGGCACCTCTGCCGAAGAAGTGGCAGGAGACCTTCGACGTCGTGGTCATCGGCAGCGGTTTCGCCGGTCTGGCGGCCGCCTATGAGGCCAAGAAGGCAGGCGCCTCCGTGGTGGTCCTGGAAAAAATGATGACCCCCGGCGGCAACTCCATCATCAACGGCGGTGTCGTATCGGCGGCGGGTTCACCCATGGAGGAGAAGGAAGGCATCAAGGATTCCCCGGAGCTGCTCCTGAAGGACATGCTCGCGGCGGGACTGAACCTGAACCACGTGGAGCTGGCCAAGATGGTGGCCGACCAGTCCGTCAGCACGGTGATGTGGACCATCAGCGAACTCGGCGTCAAGTACAAGGACAAGCTGACCCAGGAGGGCGGCCATTCCGTCCCCAGGATGTACAGCACCTACAACCAGAGCGGCTCCGCCATCGTGCAGCAGCAACTCCTGAAGCTGAAGGAGTTGGGCGTCGTACCCCGTACGCGGGCTTACCTGACCCAGATTTACCGGGACGCCGACGGCCGGGTGAAAGGCGTCCAGATCCGCGAAGGCTACACTTTCCCGAAGGCCGGCAGCGGCAAGCTGAAGGACATCAAGGCCCGCAAGGCCGTCGTTCTGGCTACGGGCGGATTCGGCGCCGACGTGGCCTTTCGGACCCTCCAGGACCCCCGGCTGACGGCGGACATGCAGACGACGAACCAGCCCGGAGCCACCGCTGAGGCCCTGCGGGAGGCCTTCCGGATCGGCTGCACGCCGATCCAGCTCTCCTGGATTCAGCTGGGTCCCTGGGGCAGCCCCGATGAAAAAGGGATGGGGCTCTCCCCCTTCTTTGCCCAGCTCTGCGCCGCCATGTACGGCCTCTGGGTGGACACCAAGACGGGAAAGCGCTTCGTCAACGAGCTGGCAGACCGGAAAATCCGCGCCGACGCGATCATCAAGGCGGGGAACAAGTGCATCGCCATGACCGACGCGAACGGTTACGCCATCGGCAAGAAGCTCCTGGCGGAGTACATGCCGAAGCTGATGGAACGGGGCGTCGTGAAGGAATACAAGACGCTGGAGGAGATGGCGGCGGCCTACAACGTCCCCATCGAACCCCTGAAGCAGACCATCGACACCTGGAACAAGAGCGTCCTGGCGGGCAAGGACGAGGAGTGGGGCCGGTACCTGCAGAAGAACCAGAAGCCCCTCGGCCCCGGTCCGTGGTACGCCCTGCGGCTCATGCCCAAGGTTCACCACACGATGGGCGGCATCAACATGAACACCAAGGCACAGGCAACCGACGTCATGACGGACCAGCCCATCCAAGGTCTTTACTGCGCCGGCGAAGTGACCGGCGGCGTCCATGGCGCCGTCCGTCTGGGCAGCTGCGCCACGCTGGACTGTCTCGTTTTCGGCCGGATCGCCGGCAGGAACGCGGCGGCTGAAAAAGCGTGGGGCTGATCATCCTCACTCTGTAACATCATCGGGGGCGCCGATCCGGCGCCCCCTTTTTTTATCCGCTTCCATCCGGCAGAACTTCCGACACATCTCCGCGGCACTCGCCACATTTTCGCCCCGATTCCCCGGAACGGGACATAAATGTCGGACTTTCCCCTTCTCCACTGTCACTCCAGAACGGGTTGTTCCACCACAGTAACAAGGAGTTACATCACCAGGACCTCCCGTGGCACACTCCTTGAGAAACATTTTTCATTCTGTTTGCAAGGAGGAATGAATCATGTTCTACGGGAAAAGGATCTTCATCACCCTGTGCTGCGCCATTGCGGCGGTTTTCATGATCCAGACGGCAGCGACGGCGGAAGAAAAGCCGGCCGAAACGAAACCGGCCGCGGCGGAGGCGGCGGCCCCCGCCGTGGAAGCGCCGACGGGCGACGTCTCGGTCTCTGTCCTGAGCCAGTACATCTGGAGGGGCTATGAGCTGAGCCGGAACAGCATCGTCATCCAGCCGTCCGCCACCGTCGGCTGGAAGGGATTTTCCGCCAACCTGTGGGGAAACATCGACACGAACCCCTACTACGGCGGCAGCGAAGGGAAGAGCTACCACGGGACCTGGAACGAGACAGACCTGACGCTTTCGTACACGAAGACAATCGGGCTCGTGAACCTCGGCGCCGGCTACATCTATTACAGCCTGGCGTCGCTGAACAGTGACGGGCTCGACCGGGCCGACGCCCAGGAGATCTTCGCCTCCATCGGCCTCAACACGCTTCTCTCGCCGACCCTGACGGTCTACAAGGAGATCGACCATTACCGGAACTGGTATTTCCTGCTCGGGATCTCCCACGTCTTTGAACTGAACAAGATGGTGTCCCTGAAACTTGGAGCATCGGCCAGCTACCTCCTGAGCACCTATGCGGACGCCACCCTGTTCAACGCCGGTGCCGGATACGGCGGTTACCCGAAATTCGACGGCGACAGCCTGGCAACGGACGACAAGTTCAGCAACTTTCACGACGGCGTCGTGACGGCCAGCCTGCCCGTCAAGGCAACGGATAAAATCACCATCACGCCGACCCTGTCCTATGTGTTCCCCCTGTCCAACGAGGCGCGGCTGGAGATGAAAGGACAGGGCCTGAAGGGAACGGCGACGCCTTCCGAACGGGACAGCTCCTACCTGTACGGCGGAGTGACACTGAGTTTCTCCTTCTGAAAAACGTATCGTGCCCATCGAGTCCCGCCCCCTGTGGGGCGGGACCGTGTGCACCGGCGGTGGAACCAATCCGGACGGGCGTCTCCCGCCGTCGATGCGCAAATGGATGGAGAATCCATTCCTTCGGCATCTCCCCGGCCAGATTGTTTTTCTTGAAAGTGCATCCCCGTACTGATATAGGGCGCGCCGGAACCTGCAAGAGGAACAATTATGGAGCTTGGAATTATTGGGCTTCCCCAGAGCGGGAAGAGCACCCTGTTTGAAATCATGACCGGTACGAACAGCCGGGACGCTTTCGGGGAGACCTGCGTCCGCGGACAGGCCGTCGTGCCGGACGACCGTTTCGATCACCTCGTTTCGATTTTCCATCCGGCCAAGGTTTCTCCGGCCAGGGCACCCTTCGTGGACGTCCATGCCGCCGGGGAAAAGGCCTGGCAGACGGTCCGCCAGAGCCTGGCCGGTGTCGACGGGCTCCTGCACGTGGTGGATGGGTTTACCGCCGTGGATGTGCAGGAAATGGTTCAGCGGTGGCGCCAGCTGGAAGATGAACTGATTCTCTCGGATCTGATGGTCGTGGAGAACCGGGGGGAGCGGCTCCGGAAGATTCCCCGCAAGGCCCTGAATCCGCTGGAGCTGCTCCAGGCGGACCTGCTGCCGAGACTCCAGGAGCAGCTCGAAGGAAGCCTGCCGCTTCGGGAACTTGGTCTTGCCCCCGAGGAACTACATGCCCTCCGCAGTTTTTCCTTCTGGACCCTGCGCCCGGAGCTGGTGGTCCTGAACACGGCCGAGGGAGACGCATCGCAGGTCGAGGCGTTCCGGCAGAAGGCCGGCCTGAGGGATCCCGTCATCGGCATCTGCGGCAAGCTGGAAGCGGAAATGCTTGAGCTTCCTCCGGAGGAGCAGGCGGATTTTCTCGAAGCGCTTGACCTGACCGAACCGGCATTTACCCGCGTCATCCGGGCCGCATTCGAAATGCTCGGGCGAATCCAGTATTTCACCGTCGGCGAGGACGAGGTGAAGTCCTGGGTGATCCCGGCAGAATCGAGGGCTCCCAGGGCCGCCGCCGCCATCCACAAGGACTTCGAGCGGGGCTTCATCAAGGCGGAAGTCGTGGGATACGAGGACTTCATCTCCTGCGGAGGAGGACTTGCCGCCGCGAAAGCAGCCGGCCGGCTGCGCCTGGAGGGGAAAGACTACATCGTCCGGGACGGGGATATCGTGACCTTCCGGTTCAACGTATAATCAGGCTGTTGAAAAAGGATCACCTACCGCGTTCCCCTCGTCCCTTGCCACTCGTCGGATCGGGGAACGAACTGACAGACCATCGAACAAGAAAGTCAAAAGCAAACGGATTTCAAATCTGTTGGTCCTTCCTTCCTTCTCTTTTCCAGGAAACCAGAAACCACAAACGGGAATCCAGCTCATGGGAGAGGGGCTTCCCTCGCGCTCAGAAGCATTTTTTCGACCCTGCATCGTCTCGCTCCGCTGCAAAGTCATAACTCGCGCCTGGGGGCGCTCAGACAGATGACTTTGCGGGCGCTTCTCTGCGACGGCAGGATACCCCGAAAAAGCCGCTATTCGCGCTCCGGGAAGCCCCCTCTCCCCGACGGACGTTCGCGGGGGCGCGACCGGGGGTTTCCAGAGGAGCGATTAGGACTTTTTTCCATCCCTCCAGCCTTTCTGGCCGTCGACGAGGGATCGCGGGGAAAAAGGCCGCGACGGCGGAAGCCCCCGTGGCAGCCCCCGCGCCGCAACATAAAGAAAATAAGAAAAGGAAGAGGAAGAACGGATTAGAAATCCGTTCCCCTTTCGCTTTTCCGGGTCGTACGGTTGCACTACCGGTTCTTCCAGACCCGCCGGAGGCGCAGGGAATTGGTGACCACGGAGACGGAGCTGAAGGCCATGGCGGCGGCGGCGAATTCAGGATTCAGGAGGATTCCGAAGAAGGGATAGAGAACACCGGCCGCCACGGGGATGCCGACGATGTTGTAGATGAAAGCCCAGAAGAGGTTCTGGCGGATGACCTTCATCGTCGCCAGGGAAAGGCCGATGGCCCGGGGAACGAGGGTCAGGTCGCTCCGCATGAGGGTCAGGTCGCTGGCTTCGACGGCCACGTCCGTTCCCGACCCGATGGCGATGCCGATGTCCGCCGCGGCCAGGGCCGGGGCATCGTTGATCCCGTCCCCAACCATGGCCACCACCTGACCCGATTTCTGAAGTCTCTGGATCTCGTTGGCCTTGTCTCCCGGCAGGACATCCGCCAGGACGCGGTCGATTCCGAGCGCGCGTCCCGCCGACTCCCCGGCCGCCCGGTTGTCCCCCGTGATCAGGGCAACCTGGAGGCCCATTTTCTTCAGGTCGGCAATGGCAGCCCCCGCCGACTCCCGCAAGGCGTCCGCCAGGGCAATGATCCCGGCTGCACGGCCGTCGGCGGCCAGAAACACGGACGTCTTTCCTTCCCCGGACAATCGCTCCCCGATCTCCCGAAGCCCTGACAGATCGATGCTTTCCTGCTCCATCAGGCGGAGGTTCCCGATGAGGAAACGGTCGCCGGCCAGCACGGCCCGCGCACCCAGTCCGGGAAGGGCCTCAAAGTCTTCCAGCGGCTGCGGCGACAGCCCCTCCGCTTTCCCCCCGGCCAGGATCGCCGCCGCCAGGGGGTGCTCCGATCCGACCTCGAGGGACATGGCCGCCTGCAGAACATCCTCCCGGACAAAACCGGGGGCGGCGATGATGTCCGTCACCTCCGGCTCCCCTTTCGTCAGGGTGCCCGTCTTGTCGAAGACGACCGTTGTCAGCCGGCCCGCCCGCTCCAGGCTCTCGCCGCCCTTGATGAGGATGCCGTTTTCCGCGCCGAGGCCGGTGCCCACCATCACCGCCGTGGGGGTGGCCAGGCCGAGGGCGCAGGGACAGGCGATGACAAGCACGGAAACGAAGTTCAGAAGGGCCAGGCTGAAGATCGGGTCCGGGACAAGAAACATCCACACGACGAAAGTGACAACACCGATAGCGAAGACGACGGGCACGAAGATCGAGGCCACCCGGTCGGCCAGCCTCTGGACCGGTGCCTTCGATCCCTGGGCGGCCTCCACAAGCCGGATGATCTGGGCCAGAACCGTCTCCTTTCCCACCCGGGTCGCCCGGAAGGTGAAGGTACCTGTCCGGTTCAGCGTGGCGGCGAAGACCTCCGCCCCCTCCTCCTTGGCCACCGGCAGGCTCTCCCCGGTGAGCATCGATTCATCCACGGCGGAGGCGCCCGAAAGGACGACGCCGTCGACGGGGATCTTCTCCCCCGGCCGCACCCGGATTCGGTCGCCGGCAACGACGGCCTCCACGGGAAGGTCCGTCTCCTCCTCTCCCCGGAGGACCCGGGCCGTTTTCGGCTTCAGGCCCACGAGGCGCTGAATCGCCCGGGAGGTCCGCCCCTTGGCCTTTGCCTCCAGGAGACGTCCCAGGAGGATGAGGGTCACGATAAAGGCGGCACCGTCGAAGTAGACGTGGGGCGCTACGCCGGCCGCCGCGAAAAATCCGGGGAAGAACGTGGCCCCGGAAGAATAGAGGAATGCCGACAGGGCCCCCACGGCCACCAGGGTGTTCATGTCGCTGGTTTTCTGAAGGGCCGCCTTCCAGGCACCGACCAGAAACCGCTCTCCGACCCAGAAGATCACCGGAACGGTCAGGAAGAACAGGACCACGCGCAGAGGCGCATGGGGAATATCCCGGAGGAAGGGAAACCAGTGCTGCATGGATCCCAGGAAGATCAGAACGCTCAAGACGATCCCGACGGAGAAACGGACCGTCAGGTCCCGGATTTCCCGCTCCCGGGCCTCCGTGATGGGATCCTCCCGGTCTTCGTCGGGAATCCCCAGGTATTCGTAGCCGCTGTCGGTCACGACCTCCCGGACGGCCTCCACGCCGGCCCAGACCCCCTCGTGAACGAGGGTGGCCCGGGCGGTGGCCAGGTTCACCGAGACATCCGCCACGCCGGGAATCTCCTTCAGGGCGTTTTCCACCCTGCGGACGCAGGCGGCGCAGGTCATCCCGCCGACCGAGACGGTGGTCGATTCCATGAAATTCTACCCCGCTTTATACCCGGCTTTCCGGACGGCTTCGCGGAGCAGCTCAATATTGACGGGCCGCTCCTCCTCGTAGGCCGCCTCACCCCGGGCCAGATCCACCTTCACGTTACGGACTCCCGCCACGCCGCTCAAGGCCTTCGTGACGGCCATGACGCAATGCTGGCAACTCATTCCTTCGATGCGAATCGTCTTCATGGCTTCCTCCTTTCAGAAGCGTCCGGATTTAAAGATAGGCCTCCCGCATCCCGATGTAAAGAAGGGGGATCGTGCGCTTTGCCCTTTTCACGGGGAAACCGGTCTGCTACAGGGATGGCACTTCACAGGGAGGTTGACGATGAACAAACACGAAGAGCTGGCCCCGGCGTTCCGGGAAACCCTGCTCCGCAGGATGCAGACCGCCTCGCCGTACTGGGAACTCCTGGGGCTGGAACTGACGGACGTCAGGAAAGGCTGGGCCCGGGTTCGCCTGGCCTTCGACCGCAAACTGGTCCACCCCCTGGGAATCGCCCACGGGGGAGCCATCTTTTCCGCGGCGGATTCCGCCGTCGCCATGGCCCTCATCGGGATGGTGGATCGCTCGGAGACATTCACCACAATCGAAATGAAACTGAATTACCTGAAGCCCTTCGAGCGGGGCGCCATCACGGCGGAGGCCGTCATCACCCACAAAGGCAGCCGGACGGCCCTGGGGGAAGTGGACGTCCGGGACGACGAGGGAAGCCTGGTGGCAAAGGGCCTCGCCACGTACATGATCCTCGACGCCTCCTGGAGGACCGGGATGCCCGAGCGGTAAGGGATTTCGGAAACCGCAGGACCGGTTTCTCAAATATACGGGAACACGTTCCGGATCACGATCTCAAAGTTCCGCTTGACCGCCTCCGCCCCGTCCACGATGCCCATGTGCCCGGGCAGGAGGGCCTCCAGCTCCAGTTCCGCCAGGGACCGGATGCTCTTCTTCAGCAGGGAGCCGTCGCCGCCGGGAAAGTCCGTCCGCCCGACGTTCTGCTCGAAAATCACGTCGCCGCAGAAGACGACCTTGCGTCCGGGACTGTAGAGGCCGATGGATCCGGGCGAGTGTCCCGGCAGGAGGAGAACCCGGAATGTTTCCCCGCCCAGGACCAGTTCCTCGCCATCCAGCGGCAGATTGACGGCGATCCGGGGCCGCGGCATCCCGAAGAGCGAATAGAGCTGCCCACCGGGACCGTTCAGGAATTCGATCTCCTTTTGGTGGAGGGCGACCTTCACGTCGGAGCCGGAGAAAAAGGACGATCCTTCGAAATGGTCCGGGTGGGAGTGGGTGTTGATGACGTAGCGAATGTCGTCGGGATCGATCCCGTCCAGGCGCATCTGCTCCAGGAGCTGTGGAACATAGCGGGACAGGCCGGGATCGATGAGCGCCCGGACCTCGCCGCCGAGGTAAAAGCTGTTGCAGTTGTTGTCGAAATAGTCGGTCCACTCGTACACGTATACGTCTTCGGAAAATCGCATTGTACCTCCTTATGTCATTGCTCGTCGTGATTCTGCGGCTCCGTCGCGCGGGAGCGCGGCCGGGGGTTTCAAAAGGAGCGGAAACTGCCTGCTCAGACCACCATCCGAAGGCTGTTCAAAAAGGGTTGAATGCAAGGCGCCCGAAATCCCATGCCGCGAGTCGTATTCTTTCGTACGTCGAGCGGGTCGGGATGAGGGCAACGCAGCAGACGCCCTTTTTCAACAGCCTTCCGTCTTTACAGCTTGTCAGCCCAAACCCAGGCCCTGAACCCCCCTCCCCGCTCGATGGCCGCCGCCAGGCCGTGGGCCTCGATCCGCTCCCGGATCGCCTCCGGCGTCTCGAAGCGGCTCCGCATCAGGAACAGTTTTTCCAGAACCGCCACGACTTTCACGGCGGGAAGCCGCAGGTCCGGCTCCTCAATGAGGAGGCGGCCACCGGGACGGAGAACCCGGAGCAGGTCGGCGACGGCCTCCCCGGAATCGCAGAAATGGTGAAGGGCGTCAACCACCATGATGCGATCGAAAGTGCCGTCCCGGAAGGGAAGCCGCTCGGCATGGGCTCTCACGGGATGGATGGCCTTCTTCTTCGCGGCCCGTTTCAGCATTTCCCGTGACAGGTCGCTCACCACGACGCCACCGGTCCAGGGCCGCAGATGGAAAGAGACGCGCCCCGTCCCTCCCCCGGCGTCCAGCAGCCATCCTGCCGCGGGGAGCCTGAGCAGTCTCCTGAACCGTTCGACGTCCGGCGTTCCCAGAAGCCGGTCGTAGGCAAAGGCGATCCCGTTGAAATGATCGAACATGCGCCTCCGTTGGATGAGCCGTTCCAGGCCTGATGCCGGGGCCCGCGCTTCTTCGGACGCCATACAACGGGGATTTCCCCGTCAGTTCCGCCGGAGCCACCCGGCGAGAATCCGCTGCTTTGCCTCGCAGCGCTCCTCACCCCAGCAGGAGCGAAATACCGACTGGACCTCTCTCCCTTTCAGGACTCGGATCTCATAGGGTTTCTTCATCATGACGGTGTGGACATAAGTGGCGAACGCCTCGGCGAAATCGTCGTAGGGGTTCGTTGCGCCATAGAGGGTAACAAAGTTCGTGGCCGCGAGTTTCCCATAGACATCCGGAAGGGCCGCTCCATCCAGTTTCGGCCTGCCGTAAAAAACGATATCCTTCCGGCAGGGAAAGATATGCTCGTAACGGGACAAAAACGTTTTGCCGTCGGGGGAAACCGTCCAGGAGAGGTCCAGGAAGGGATAGTCGCCCTCATTTCCGGCAGCGGCCGGACCCTCAAACCAGAAGGGATGAAACCATTCGCCCACGGACAGGAGATGGCCAATCTCATGGAGCAGAATGAACTGAATGGCGTTCTTCCGGTTGTCGTCGGCCGGGTTCTCGATCACCCCTTCCAGGCGGAACTGCTGATCGGACCGGAACGGCGTGCCTTCTCTCCAGGTAAACCAGGCATTGGCCGTTTTCCCCAGGACGGCCTCATCCAGCACGATGAAGCCAGCCGCCGGGGTCTCGCGCTCATCGAGAACGGCCTCCATATAACCTGTGCCGCCAAGGTTCCGGACGATGAAAATGCCGGCCAGCTTCGGCTCCATGAGGGTATGGACGACAGGAGGCAACGCCTCCAGGGCCGCCTCCAGATCAGCGGCGAACCCAGGGGACAGGTCGACCGGTACGGGTGTTTCCGCAAACCCGTTCAGCCGGTTGTCCAGGACGAGGTAGTCGATGAGATCCGCCGGCGCCCGTCGGATCCGGTCTTTCGATGTACCCTTCATGAAGGGCTTCCAGAACGCAATCCGGCGGACGGCATGCCCCTCCACCGCCCTGCGCAGGCAAATCTGATCGGAGTCCGCACAGGACAGTGCGAAGGCCGGGAATGACACCAGCAGGATCAGGAAGACGGCCAAAGACTGGCAGAGAATCAGGTTTGACCGGTTCATGGCAAGATACTCCCGGGGCACCCGCTGATTTGCCGGCGGACAAACTCCCGCGGACGGAGGATTATTTTTTAGGATATCCGACGGATTGAGCAAGCAGGATCTTCTGGTCCGGCCGGAGTCCCATGGCGGCCGCCAGGGCGGGGCGATCGATGGAGGCCCTGACAACGGTGGCCAGGCCCTCGGAGGCACAGTACAGATAGACGTTCTGGGCCATGGCACCGGCCGTGACGGAGGAAAGGGCGTCGCGCTCCTCCGATGCCACTCCTTCCATTTTCCGGCCGTCGGACACGAAGACGAGGTTTACAGCGGCGTCTTTCACATAAGGCTGGGTGCCCGTGAGGGCCCGGATGTCCTGTCCCGAGACGAAGCTCAGGAGGTGATTCGTCCCATCGTATATATAAAGTCCACGGGGAAGCGCCACGTACACGTCCACTTCCTGCATGTTCCTGGCCGACGGGACCGTTCGGCTCCCCGTGGCCGGGCGGTTGACGCCATTGGCGGCCCACAGGAGGTTGGAAAGAACGCGGATGGGGAGCTTGGCCTTGCTGAAGGACCGGGAAGACCGGCGCTCCTTCAGGACATGCATGAGCAGCCGTCCGCTGTCCATCTGGGGCTTGATCAGGGGAATCGATTTCTTCTCCTCGGCCCCGGCCGTGCCGGCCAGGAGGAAGATGATCGCGGCTGCGATCACGAATCGTCCGGGAATCTTCATCACATCTGCTCCTCCCATCTGCGGTCTCGCGTCTTCGCCCCGGCCGGCACGGCAGGCTGAAAGGTCAAATTACTTGCTCGGACCCCGACGGTCAAGGGAAAACCGGCCCCCGGCAACTACAGGAAATCCATGGGATCCACGTCTATCTTGATCTCAACACCCGGAAAACGCTGAACCAGCAGGGTCTCCGCAACGGCGTGCAGGGCTCGGCTGTCCTTACCCTTCAGCAGGATCTGCCAGCGATGGCGGTTTTTGACCCGGGCGACGGGGGCCTCCGCGGGTCCCAGGACTTCAACCCTGGCGGCCAGTCCCTGTCCGGCAACAAAGCGGGAAGCAAAGGAGGCCGCGGCCCCGGCTCCCTCCCGGGTCTTCCGGGAATCCAGCCCCGAGATCCTTACCTGGGCCAAACGGGTGAAAGGCGGATAAGACAGGGCCTGCCGCTGGGGAATCTCATCCCGGTAGAAGGCCTCGAAATCGTGGCCCCGGGCATGCCGGACCGCATAATGCTCCGGGTTGTATGTCTGGATGACCACCCGGCCGGGTGTATCGCCGCGGCCGCTGCGG
This sequence comes from Syntrophaceae bacterium, assembly GCA_013177825.1. NCBI lineage: Bacteria > Pseudomonadati > Thermodesulfobacteriota > Syntrophia > Syntrophales > Syntrophaceae > Syntrophaceae bacterium. The sequence continues at coordinate 207,328 of JABLXX010000004.1, read as the reverse complement.
CCGGAAACCTGGGTAAGGAGCTGAAACGTCCGCTCGGCGGCGCGGAAATCGGCCGTATGGAGGCTCGTATCGGCGGAGACGACCCCCACGAGGGTGATGCCCGGAATGTCATGTCCCTTGGTGATCATCTGGGTTCCCACGAGGATATCGATCTCTCCGCGCAGGAGGCGTCGAAGGATGTCGGCGGAAGCGCCTTTCCTGGCCGTCGTATCGCTGTCCATCCGCCCCACCCGCGCCTGCGGGAGCAGTGTCCTTACGGCCTCCTCGACCCGCTCCGTTCCAAGTCCGTGGCGAACGAGTCCCGGACTGCCGCAGGCCGGACAGGCGGCGGGCGCCGGCATGGAGAAATCGCAGGCATGGCAGCGCAGAACCCCCGCCCGGGCGTGGGAGATCAGCGAGAGACTGCAGTTCCGGCAGGTGAAAACATGTCCGCAGGAGGCACAGAACAGGTGCGTGTGAAAACCGCGCCGGTTCAGGAAGATCAGGGCCTGCCCCCGTGCGGCGAGGTTGTCTGTCAGGGCGTTCCGCAGGGTGTAGGAGAGAATCGGCAATTCACCGGCCCTCAATCCCTCGACCCTCATGTCCACGATCTCCACGACCGGCAGGTCCCGGTCCTCCACCCGGAAGGGGAGGGACCTGCGCAGATAACGTCCCGACTCGGCGTTGAAGTACGTCTGGACGGAAGGGGTTGCGGATCCCAGAATCACCGTGGCGGAGGCCAGCTTCCCCCGGACGACGGCCATGTCCCGGGCGGAGTAGCACAGGCGTTCGTCCTGCTTGTAGGAAGGATCGTGCTCCTCGTCCACGATGATGAGTTTCAGGTTTTTCAGGGGAGCGAACAGGGCGGAACGGGCACCCACCACAACATCCGCCTCCCCCCGCTGGATGCGCCGCCACTGGGAATACCGGTCGGCCCGGGAGATCCCGCTGTGGAGAACGGCGATCCGGGTGGCATCGAAGACGCCGGCCACCCGGTTCAAGAGCTGCGGGGTCAGGGCAATCTCCGGCACGAGAAAAAGGACACTGCCGCCCCTTTCGAGCACTTCCGACGCGGCCCGCAGGTAAACTTCCGTCTTTCCGCTTCCGGTCACGCCGTGGAGCAGGATAACCGGTGAGGCCTCCCGGGAAAGCCCCAATCGGACGGCTTCCAGGGCATTCACCTGGTCCGGATTGAGCGTCAGCCCTGTCCGCGGATCATCGACGACGGGAACGAGTCCCGGCAGGCTGACGAGCGGCCTGCGCTCGAAGAGAACGATTCCCTTCTTCTTCAAAGTGGTAAGAATGGCCGCACTTCCCGGGAGAATCCGGGAAAATTCCGCTGTGGGTACGGTGCCGAGGCGCCTCAGGACACGAACGACCTCCTCCTGCCGGGAAGTTAGCCCTTCCGGATTCTCCACTGCCATGGAAACCACCCGCTCCGCCTTGAGGCGAATCTCCGGTCCCCGGCCGCCCTCATCGGCCAGCCGGATCCACCGGCGCTCCGCCAGTCCTTCCAGCGTCCCCGATATCTCCCTTGTTTTGAGCAGCGCCTTCAACTGACGGAGCGAAAGGCCCCGGGGCCGCTCCCGGAGGACGGCCATGATTCGTTCCTGAAGGGGAGTAAACGATCCAGCTTCTGTGGGAATGGAACCGCGGTTGAGGGACACCCGGGTCTGATCCCGGGCGGGGATGCTGCCGGGCAGAATCTCCCCCAGCGCCCTCCCGACGGGATACAGGTAATAATCGGCAACCCAGGAATAAAAAAGGAATTCTTCCCTGGAGAAGAGGGGGGCATCGTCCAGGATCTCCAGGACATCCCTGGGGGACTCGCAATCTGGATCCTTCAGGATCCCCACCACGTAGCCCGTCTGCCTTCTGCGCCCCAGGGGGACCAGAACGCGCTTGCCCACAGCGACGGAGGCGTCCATTCCTTCCGGCAGCCTGTACGTAAACGTCTGCCGGGCTGGAACGTTGAGGGCCACCTGAACAAAGGACATGGTTCGTTCCCGGAGGCGAAATCCCTGGCGGGACTTCGGAGACAGGATCTGGGAGAGAAAAACGGCACAAGGGCTCCGACTCGAAGCCCCTTCATGCAGCCGGATCGTTCCGGGCACCCGGGGCACTTTTCCGATCGGTTGTACGATTCAGAAATTACTCGCCCTTGAGCTTTTCGAGTCTTTCCTGTTTCGTCTTGCAGTCGATGCAGGAGGTCGTGACCGGCCTAGCCTGAAGGCGTTTTTCGGAGATGGGATTCCCGCACATCTCGCAGATGCCGTACGTGCCGTCATCGATCCGTTTGATGGCTTCCTGCATCTTGGCGATGAGCTTCCGTTCTCGGTCCCGGATTCGTAATTCAAAATTCCGGTCCGCTTCCAGGGAAGCCCTATCTGTTGGATCGGGATAGTTTTCCTTGCCGTCGGTCATTTCAGAAACCGTCTTCTCCGCTTCGTTGAGAAGCTCGCTGATTTTTGCGATTAACAGGTTCCTGAAATAAAGCAGTTTATCCGGCTTCAGGGAAGACATTGGCAGCACCTCACGCTAATGGAACCCAAAAGGGGAATCCGTCATACATAAACAGTGTTTCTTTGTAAAGAAAAAAAACGGGATGACAGTGTCATCGCATTTTGCTGGCAAGACAACGCTGTTGAGAAAAAAATACTTGCTGAACGAATGCAATTCGATTAGGTGTAAATACTTTATTGAAACATGCTCGTGAATGGATTGGAGGTTCCCGGTGACAGAGCCCGATTTCGATAAAGGCCAGGGATTGATCCCGGCGGTGGTTCAGGATGCGGCTACCGGTGAGGTGTTGATGATGGCCTACATGAACCGCCTGGCCTGGCAGAAGACCATGGAGACGGGCATCGCCACATATTGGAGTCGGTCCCGGAACGCCCTGTGGGTGAAGGGGGAGACATCCGGCCACGTACAGAAAGTCCATGCGGTGTTCATCGACTGCGACAATGATACGGTCCTGCTGAAGGTCGACCAGGCAGGGGGAGCGGCCTGTCACACGGGTTACCGATCCTGCTTCTACCGCCGCATCTCCCGGGACGGCGAAGAAATCGTCGGGGAACGCGTGTTCGATCCGGAAGAGGTCTATCGATGAGGACGCTGAAACTAGGAATCCCGAAAGGAAGCCTGGAAACGAGCACGGTCGATCTGTTCCGGAAGGCGGGATGGCGGATCACCTATGACAACCGCAGCTATTTTCCCGACATCGACGATGACGAGATCGCCTGTTCCCTGGTCCGGGCCCAAGAGATGTCCCGCTATGTGGAAGGCGGGGTCCTCGACCTAGGCCTCACCGGCCGGGACTGGATCCTTGAGAACGAATCGGATGTCTTCGTCGTGGAAAACCTTGTCTATTCCAAAGTCACGGCCCGCCAGGCCAAATGGGTCCTCGTCGTCCGGGAGGATTCCCCTGTAAAGGCCCTTGGGGATCTGGAAGGGAAACATATCTCAACGGAACTGGTCAATTTCACGAGGAAATATTTTCAGGAGCGGAATATCAGCGTTCACGTCGAATTCTCCTGGGGTGCCACGGAAGCGAAAGTGGCGGAGGGTCTCGTGGACGCCATCGTGGAAGTGACGGAGACGGGTTCGACCCTGCGGGCCAACAAGCTCCGGATCGTCGAAGAGATGATGAAGACCAACACCCAGCTCGTGGCCAACCGCAAGGCCTGGGAAGATCCATGGAAGCGTCAGAAAATCGAGCAGATCCGGACTCTTCTCGTGGGATCGCTGATGGCCATGGGAAAGGTGGGACTCAAGCTGAACGTCTCCAAGGAGAACCTGGGACGGGTGGTCCTGCTTCTCCCGTCCCTCAAGGCCCCCACTATTTCGAGCCTGTTCTCCGAGGAATGGCATGCCGTGGAAACGATCGTGGATGCCGGTATCGTCCGGGACCTGATCCCGCTTCTCAAGGAAGCCGGGGCGGAGGGGATCATCGAATATTCTCTCAACAAGGTTATCTGATCGGAAGGAATCCCCATGGCGAGGAAGGCGAAGATAAAGAGAAAAACCACGGAGACGGACATCGCTCTGGAGCTTAGCCTGGATGGATCGGGCAGAGGGACCATCTCCACCTCCATCCCATTTCTCGACCACATGCTGAACCTCCTCAGCCGGCACGGCCTCTTCGATCTGACCGTCCGAGGAAAGGGGGATCGCGAAGTCGACGATCACCACCTCGTGGAGGATCTCGGCATCTGCCTGGGGGAGGCCCTGAAGCAGGCTATCGGGGACAAGCGTGGCCTGGAGCGTTTCGGCGAGGCCACCGTTCCCATGGATGAAAGCCTCTGCCGGGTTGTGATGGACCTGTCGGGCCGGCCCTTCCTGGTTTTCCAGGCCGATTTCGGCGACAGCCGGATCGGGGATTTCGACCCTGCGCTCATCCGCGAGTTCTTCAAGGCGTTCACAGACCACAGCGGAACGACGCTTCACATTCAGGTAATTCATGGCGGCAACAGCCACCATATGGCCGAGGCGATCTTCAAGGCACTCGCCCGCGCCCTGAAGAAGGCCGTTTCTCCCAACGAACGGATCCAAGGGATTCCGTCCACAAAGGGCAGCCTCTGACCGGTCCCGACCGTCGGACCCGCCCGTCCGTAAGGAGGTGACCTCTTTGCACCGATCCATTATTCGGGAGCGGCTGACCCGCATCCTGATCGCGTCCATTACAGTACTGTTGATAGCCGGTTGCACCCCCTCCCGTACATCCGTACCGGATTCCGGAGCCGGAATCACCGTCGGCCGTATCGCTGTGCTCCCGTTCCAGCAGGTCTCCCCGTCGGAGGTGTCGGTAAGGGTGGCCAGGGAACCGGTCATTCTGGGAGATTTTCAGGCCGATCATCCGGACGGATCGCCGGAACGGATCACGGAGCGGATCTTTCTAGAGCGTCAGAAAGCCCTGGGCCGGACTCAAATCGTTTATCCGGCGCGGGCCGGGGCTGCCTACCTGAACGCTGCGTCCGGTTCTTTCAAGATCAAAACCGCCGACGCCCTGAAGAAAATGGGAAGCGACCTCGGCGCCGACGGGATCGTTGCGGGTTATGTTTACCGGTGGCGTGAACGGAAAGGCCTCTCCTATTCCGTTGAAAAGCCGGCATCGGTTGCCTTCGACATTCATCTGTACCGGGCTAGCGACGGCGCCCTTCTCTGGCGCGGCCTCTTCGACCAGGCACAGGAGTCGCTGATGGAGAACATGCTTCAGCTACCCTTCTTCTTCAAGGAAAAAGGGAGATGGCTCACCGCGGAGGAACTGGCTGCGGCGGGCATGGAAGAAGTATGCAAGACGTTCCCGGCGGCGCCCTGAAGGCGCAAGGATTCCAGCGCTCCGGAGGGAGAGTTCTTCTTGATCATCATTCCAGCTATTGACCTCAAGGACGGTCGGTGCGTCCGGCTGGCCCAGGGCGACTTCCAGCGGGTGACCGTGTATGGGGAAGACCCCGCACAGGTTGCCCGGATGTGGAAGGACAAAGGGGCATCCCGCCTGCATCTGGTAGACTTGGACGGCTCCCTGGCAGGGCAACCCAGAAATAGCGACGCCGTGGCGGCCATCGTAAAGGCCTCCGGGCTCCCGGTTCAGATCGGAGGCGGTATTCGCAGCATGGATACCATTGTTTCCTATCTGGAGACCGGCGTTTCGTGGGTCATCCTGGGAAGCGCCCTTCTGAAGGACGAATCCTTCGTCCGGGAAGCCTGCCGCCGCTATCCGGAGCGGATCATCCTGGGAATCGACGCCCGCGGCGGGAAGGTTTCCGTCGAAGGCTGGACTGAACAATCCGACATCACCGCCGTGGAAATGGCGGACCGGTACCGGCAGGAAGCCCTTCATGCCATCGTCTACACGGACATCCACCGGGACGGCATGGAGCAGGGCGTCAACGTCGAGGCCACCCGAGCCCTGGCGGAGGCAACGGGCCTGCCGGTCATCGCCTCGGGGGGCGTATCGGGGTTGAGGGACATCGAGCGATTGCTGGTGTCCGGCGGCCCCGGCATTTTGGGCGTCATCGTGGGCCGGGCGCTTTATACGGGCGCCCTGAACCTGGAGGAGGCCATCGCCGAAACGGTCAAGGCAGACGCTGCCGCAGCAAGGAAAGGAGGGTGAAACCATGGACGACTGCATTTTTTGCAAAATCATCGCCGGATCGATCCCCTGCAGCAAGGTATATGAAGATGAGCGGGTCCTTGCCTTTGACGACATTCACCCGGTGTCGCCGGTTCATGTCGTCATCGTCCCTAAGGAGCACATTCCCACACTCCTGGACCTCCGGGATGAAAAGACAAACCTCCTTCCGCCCCTTGTCCATGCGATTCAGGAAGTGGCCCGGATCAAGGGCATCGATCAGCGGGGTTTCAAAACCGTCATCAACTGCAACAAGGAGGGAGGACAGGTGATCTTCCATCTCCATGTTCACGTCGTGGGAGGCGGAAAGATTCGCGTGGCTGATCTGTAGAGACAAAAATCCGGCCCCTTGTTGACAAAGGGGGCAACGGGAACCAATTTTATAAGGAATGGGTGAGCGCTATGACAATGAAAAAACAGGTGGAACAGGACATGATCCAGGCGGCGAAAGCCAGGGACAAGGTTCGGCTTTCCGCGCTGCGCCTGATCAAGACGGCCATGCACAACCGTGAGATCGACCTTAAACGCGAACTGAACGAACCGGAGATTCTCCAGCTTCTTTCCGGAATGGTAAAACAGAGGAGAGACTCGATCGAGCAGTTTGCCAAGGGAGGACGCGCGGACCTGGTGGCCCAGGAGGAAGCGGAGCTGGCAATCATCCAGTCCTTCATGCCCCAGCAGCTCTCCCGGGAGGAAATCGAGGCAGAAATCGAAAAAGCGGTCGGTGAGGCGGGAGCCTCATCCGTAAAGGATATGGGTAAGGTCATGAAAGTCCTGATACCCCGAATCACCGGCAAGGCGGACGGGAAAATGGTGGGAGACCTGGTCAAGGCCAAGCTGGCAGGTTAGCTCACGGGCTGTTGAAAACGTGATTCTGTCAGCAGGGCGGGCGCCGGTAACGGACTGAACAGAGGAGAGGTTCCTGCCGAAGAGGGTCGATCGGCAACAGGGATTCAAGCAAGGGGCGAAACACATCCATGGGCTTGATACCCGAAGAGAAAGTGGAGGAGATCAAGAGCCGCGCGGACATCGTGGAGGTTGTATCGGATTTTGTGACCCTGCGGAAGACCGGTCGGAACTTCATAGGCCTGTGTCCGTTCCACAAGGAAAAGACCCCTTCCTTCACGGTCAATCCGGAAAAACAGATCTTCCATTGCTTCGGCTGCGGCGAGGGGGGAAACGCCGTCACCTTCCTGATGAAGATGAATGCCATGACCTATCCGGAGGCTCTCCGGCATCTGGCCGGGAAAATGGGCATCCAGATCCCCCGTAGGCCGGCACCTCCTGGAGAAAACAGGGGGCTGCGGGCCGCCATCATGGACGTGAATGAAAAGGCAGCCGCCCACTTTACCGGCAACCTGCAAAGCCCGGGAGGGAAAGAAGCCCGGGGATACCTGGAGAAGAGGGGGATCCGCGAAGAGACACTGAAGGCCTTTCGCCTCGGCTTTGCGAGAAACGACTGGACGGGTCTCAGGAAAATCCTGGAGAGAGGAAACGTTCCTCTGACTACGGCGCAGCAGGCAGGACTGCTCCTGTCCCGGGAAGACGGAAGCTTTTACGATCGGTTTCGGGGACGCATCATGTTTCCGATCGAAGACGCCTCAGGCCGGGTGATCGCTTTCGGCGGCCGAGTCATCGGCGACGAGGAACCGAAATACTTGAATTCGCCGGAGACTCCCGTCTTCGTCAAAGGACGCAACCTGTTCGGGATCCGGCAGGCCAAGGAGATGATTCGCCGCAAAGGCTATGCCGTTCTCGTGGAAGGATATTTTGACGTCATCTCCCTCTGGAACGAAGGTGTAAGGAATGCCTTGGCCTCCCTGGGAACAGCCCTGACGATCGATCAGGTTCACCTGATCAAGCGGTATACAAAAGACGTCGCCGTCATCTTCGATTCCGACCCGGCAGGCCGCAAGGCCCTGGACCGGAGTCTGGAAATGTTCCTGACGGCCGATGTGGAGGCCCGGGCCGTGTTTCTGCCCGAGGGAACGGATCCGGATGATTTCGTCCGTTCTTCCGGGGCGGAGGCGCTGGAAGAGCTGGTGCAACGGTCCCCGACCTTTATGGATTATTATCTGGAGACTCTGGCCGGCAGCGGGACCACCATTTCCGCCAGGAGATCAGCAGCGCAGGGAGCTGTGGCCATGCTGGCCAAAGTTGATGATCCCATCAAACGGAACCTGCTGCTGAAACGGGTATCCGAGAAGACAGGTCTTGATCAGTCGGTGCTGAAAGGACAGGTCGGAAAGGCCGTGGGAACCTGGGAACATTCCTCCACACCGGGAATCCCGAAGAGTTCGCGAACGGAACCGGACCCCCTGGAACTGAATCTTGTGCTACTCATGATGGAGTATCCGTTCCGGATTCCCGATGTGGCCGGCTCCGGAGTCCTGGAACAGTTCGAGGCGGGGGCATTGAGAACATTCGCCGCAACCCTCGTGGACACGTTCAGCAGGGATGGTCGGCTCGATGTGTCAACGCTGACCATGGAGATTCCCGAGGAGGGAATCCGGCAGAAGATCATGAAAATGCTTGTTCAGAAACAACCGCTGGACGAATCGCTGGTGGAACGGTTTCTCTGGGACAGCATTGGACAGATCCGGCGAAAATGGTTCCGCAGGCAACATGAGCAACTGAGGCGCAATCTACTCAGCGCCCAGGAACGGGGAGACGGGGCTCTCTGCGAAGCCTTGCTTCGAGAAAAAGAACAACTGCTGAGCATCGAAAGAAATTTGCCGAAGGGAACCTGATCGGGAGCGTCCCTCCGGTTAAACGTCCGGAAAGAAACAGGGAGAAAAATACATGGCGAAAGACATCCAGTCCGACGAATTCAAGAAGTTGATTTCCCTTGGCGAGGAAAAGGGTTTTCTCACGTACGACGATGTGAACGACCTGTTGCCCTCGGATATCGTATCCTCCGACCAGATCGACGACATCATCATGCTTTTCGGAGAAAAGAACATCGATATCATCGACACGGACAAGGGAGACAAATTGATCGTCAAGAAGACCGCCGAAGAGACCCTCGAGACGAAAGAGGAGGATGTTCTCAGCCTGATGCCGATTGCCGGGAAAACCGGCGATCCGGTTAAGATGTACCTTCGGGAGATGGGAATGGTCTCTCTCCTCAGTCGTGAGGGGGAGGTCGAAATTGCCAAGAAGATCGAGGCAGGCGACAAGATCGTCATGGACTCGGTCTTCAGCGTGGACTGCTGCGTGAAATATGTTGTCGAACTGGGCGCAAAGCTGAAGCGGGAAGAAATCCGCATCAAGAGCATCATCGACAATCTCGAGGACGAGGATGGATTCGTCGAGGAAGACCTTCACAAGCAGAGAGTCGTCAAGCTGATCGAACGGGTCGCCACAGTGGACCGGAAGAATGACCAGATTCACAAACGACTCAAGGAAAAGGGCCTTGAGGAGGAAATCCGCAAGGAACTCCGGGAGGACCTGGAGAAAAACCATAAGAACATCGTTCGTCTCTGCCGCAAGGTCCGGTTCAGCAAACGGCAGACCCATGCAATGGTTGCCATGCTCAAGGACTTCATCGCCGAAGTGGAGGAGGCCGATGGGCTGATCCGCCAGTGCAAGGAGAGGACAGGGCTTCCCGTCAAGGAGATGGAGAAGACCTGGTCACGGCTGCGTCAATCCCCGAAGGAAGCCAAGGCCGTGGCGAAAAGCCTCCGGATCTCGCAGGAGCGGTTGAAGGAATGCGAGGACCAGTACAAGGAAGCAACCCGGCGGATCAAGGCAGTGACTCTGGCGACGGGCCTTCCGGCGGCAATGCTGAAGAAGGTTGTATACCTGATCGAGACGGGAGAGATGGATGCGGAGATCGCCAAGAGAAAGCTGGTCGAGGCGAACCTCCGGCTTGTGGTCAGCATTGCGAAAAAGTACACGAACCGGGGTCTTCAATTCCTGGATCTGATCCAGGAAGGAAACATCGGGCTTATGAAGGCCGTCGACAAGTTCGAATATCAGCGAGGCTACAAGTTCTCAACGTACGCCACATGGTGGATCCGTCAGGCCATCACAAGGGCCATTGCGGATCAGGCCAGGACTATCCGTATCCCTGTGCACATGATTGAGACGATCAACAAGCTGATCCGAACTTCCCGATACCTTGTTCAGGAGTTGGGACGGGAACCTACTCCCGAGGAAATCGCCAACAAGATGGAGTACCCGCTGGAGAAGGTTCGGAAGGTATTGAAAATCGCAAAGGAGCCGATTTCCCTTGAGACCCCCATCGGGGAAGAGGAGGACAGTCATCTCGGCGATTTTATCGAGGACAAAAAAATCATGTCCCCCTCCGAAGCGACCATCAGCATGGATCTCGCTGAGCAGACGAGAAAAATCCTGGCGACGCTGACCCCGCGGGAGGAAAAGGTCCTCCGGATGCGGTTCGGTATCAGTGAGCGGATGGACTACACCGATGAGGAAACCCGGGAGCTTCTGGAATCCACTCGGCGGGAAGCTCCACCCCGTCCGCTACCTGCGTCTTCGGGAAAGAAAATGATCAACCCGCCCCGGAGGAGGGTTCTTAAACTCGTGTCGAAATAGACCATTGACAGAGACCCTTTTCGGGTATAGCAATCAAACGCGTCGGCAGACGAATCGACCTTGGGGAAGAGACGTGTTTGCGGGCGCAGGGAATACAAAAAGGGCCCATAGCTCAACTGGTAGAGCCACCGGCTCATAACCGGTCGGTCCCTGGTTCGATCCCAGGTGGGCCCACCATTGTTTATTCAAAGCCATGAAGATACCAAAACAAAAATCAGCGGTTCCATCCGCAAGCGGCAGGAAAGGACGGACCGGCCGGTCGACAATCACCGGCGGTGCATGTTCCCGACAGGGAACCTCCGTCCCGCAGGAATAAATCAATGCACCGGGTCCGGTGCATTTTTTTTTACACATACTTTGTTTGAAAGGGGAATGATCCTTGAAAGAACTGCTTTCTCTCTTAAGAGATCTGCAGAAAGTCGATTCCGCAATCGAGAAAATTCAGGGCCGGAAGACCCAGCTGCCCGGTCTGATAGAAACGCTGGACGGAACATTCACGGCGTCCAGGACGGAAATGGAAGAGCAGAAGGAAAGACTTCAGGAAGCAACAAAAAAGCACAAGGAAAAAGAAGAGCTTCTGCGCAGAGGCCAGGATTCTCTGAAGAAAGCGAAAGCCCGCCAGTTTGAAGTCAAAACCAACAAGGAGTACGAGGCTATCCTGAAGGAAATCGAAAGCTTGGAAATCAAGAACAGCCAGGTGGAGGACGAGATCCTCGAGGCAATGGAGGAGATGGACCGGGTCCGCATTCTCGTGCAGAACATCGAGCGAGACTTCGATCAGGCCCGGTCGTGCTACGAGGGGGAGCGGAAAGAGCGAACCCGGGAACTCTCTCTCGCCGATGAAGAACTTCGTACAGCCAAGGAAAAGAGCCAGGCGTTGCGAGAGAAGGTCCCCCCTGATATCCTCAAAAGGTACGATACCATTCGCAGTGTCAATGCCGGAGTAGCCGTCATCGGCGTCTGGAAGGAAGTCTGCCAGGGGTGCAGGATGAATCTACCTCCTCAATTATATAATGAAATACAGAGGGAGGAAGAAATCCGGTTCTGCCCCAATTGCAACAGGATCCTCTACTGGGACGACCAGAGCAACGGGGATAACGGGAAAAACAATCGCGCCGCTTGATTCCGTTGTCCCGATGGGATAGTTTTTCCGAATTGCCGTGTTCTGAACTGGAATCGGCATTGGCAGGGATCTTTGAAAAGGTGCCGGAGCAGACCAGGTGGTCGCCGTTCCCCCCGAGGGAACGGAGGAAAGTCCGAGCTCCGCAGGGCAGGATGGTCGCTAACGGCGACTGGGGGCGACCCTAAGGAAAGTGCCACAGAAAAGATACCGCCTGCATATGCAGGTAAGGGTGAAAAGGCGAGGTAAGAGCTCACCAGTTTCCCGGGTGACCGGGAAAGCTTGGTAAACCCCATCCGGAGCAAGACCGAATAGGAGAACGTTTGAGGGCGGCCCGTCCGAAGTTCTCGGGTAGCGTCGCTTGAGGCGGCAGGCAACTGCCGTCCCAGATGAATGACCACCGCCACCCGGCCGGCAACGGCCGTGTGGAACAGAACTCGGCTTACGGTCTGGTCCGGCACCCCCTACCAAAGGCCGTCAAAGGCATCCCGAAAAATCTCGATCCGGGTCCCCGACGACTCCATTTTCACCGATACGACATCGAAGCGGCATTTTTCATCCTGAAGCCCCTGCCGATTCAGGTACTGCAGGGATATTCTTGTCAGTCTCCGCTGCTTTGCCGGCCCCACGGACTCTTCCGGCTCTCCGAAGGTCCCGGAACGCCGGGTTTTCACTTCCACAAACACAAGCACATCGCCGTCCCTGGCAATTATATCCATCTCACCGGCGGCACACCTGTAATTTCTCACGAGAATTTCGTATCCGGCTTTTTTCAGATGAGCTGCCGCCAGGTCTTCTCCGAGGGCGCCTTTTTGTGAAAGAGACGCCGCTTTCGAATCGGATGGGCGCCTCATGAAAAAGGGAGAGGTTCAGAGGGAGAGGGAAAGGCCTTTGCCTTCAGGTGAAAGGATTTCCGGTGAATCTTGGAGGCCCCGTAAACCTGAATGGCATACCGGTGTTCTTCCGTCCCGTAGCCTTTATTCCGGAGAAAATTGTACTGCGGAAATTGATGATGATAGATTTCCATGATTTTATCCCGGGAAACCTTGGCCACGATGGACGCAGCCGCGACGGAAACGCTTAGGCGGTCTCCACCGACAATGACCTTCTGATTGAAATCAAGGGGAATGGCATTCCGGCCGTCTACGAGAAGAAAATCCGGCTGTTGGGACAGTCCGAGCACGGCATCCTTCATCGCGGCCAATGTCGCCTGCAGGATGTTGATGCGGTCGATCACTTGTGCTTCGACCACGCCAATGCCGACCGCCAGGGCATCCTGGTGGATCCGGTCATGGAGAGTTTCCCGAACCTGCGGGCGCAGCAGTTTTGAATCTTTTATGTCGGGATTCCGATATCCGGGAGGAAAAATAACAGCAGCGGCAACGACGGGCCCGCAAAGGGCTCCCCGGCCGGCTTCGTCCACGCCGGCAATGGAGGAAAAACCCTCCTCAAGAGCCTTGCGTTCGAAATGATCCATCGCTCTCTTCGGCGGCACGATCCCCCGTGAGGGATCCTGCCGCCGCGGGATGGGATGCCCCCGTCCCGCCGTTTCAGGTCCTGCTCGCGTCCTTGATCCGGGCCTTTTTCCCTCTCAACTCTCTCAGATAGTAAAGTCGGGATCGGCGAACCTTGCCGCGGCTGATTACCTCGATCCGGTCGATCACGGGGGAATGAAGCGGGAACGTCCGTTCAACTCCGATACCATAGGAAATCTTCCGGACGGTGAAGCTGGAACGGTTGTTTCCGCGCCTTCTCCTGATCACCACGCCTTCGAAGGCCTGGATCCGCTGCTTCTGGCCTTCCACGATCCGGACATAGACCTTTACCGTATCGCCGGGCTTGAATTCGGGGATGTCTCCCCGCATCTGTTCCTTTTCAATAATATCCAATACATTCATGGCAAAGCGCCTCCTTCTATCCCTACAAGGCCACCCCTGTAAATTGCTTCATCGGCCCGTCGCTCGCTTTTCCTCTTTCATCCCATTCCGGAAGGAACCGGATATGGACGACTACGGACTCTTGTTTTCATCCTCCAGGATCAGACTCCTGAGGATCTTCTGTTCTTCCTCCGTCAGCGGCGACGATTCTAGGAGATCCCGGCGCCGTTTCCATGTCCTCCTCAACGACTCCCGCTTTCTCCAGCCATCAATGGCCTTGTGATGGCCCGAGAGCAAAACATCCGGGACCTTCCACCCCCGAAAGTCTTCCGGTCTCGTATACTGGGGGTGTTCGAGAAGCCCGGCGGAAAATGAATCCTCCGCAGGTGAATTGCTGTTTCCCAGAACACCGGGAACCAGACGGGCGACGGCATCCACGAGGACCATGGCCGCCAGTTCCCCTCCCGTCAGGACATAATCGCCGATGGAGATTTCGCGGTCGACAAGATGGGCCCGGATTCGCTCGTCCACACCCTCATAATGTCCGCAAATCATGACCAGTCGAGGCCAGGAGGCCAGTTCCTCGACCAGCCTCTGCCGCAACGGTTCTCCCTGGGGAGAGAGAAGCACCACGAGGGTCCCGTCCCGCTCCGGAACGATGGCCTCCAGTGCACGGGCCACCGGCTCCACCTTCATGACCATCCCACCGCCGCCGCCGTAAGGATAATCGTCCGTCATCCGGTGCCTTCCCTCGGCATAATCCCGGATGTCGTGCAGGTGAATCTCGATTCTCCCTTTGTCCTTGGCCTTCGCTATAAGGCTGGCATCGAAGGGGGATCGGAACATCTCCGGGAAAATCGACAGGATATCGAAGCGGAGCATGGCGGCTCAAAGTCCCTCAAGGATTCGAACGGTTACGAATCCCTTCTCCGTGTCAATCTCCCGAATCACGTCTGCAATGGCCGGGAGCAAAATCTCCCTCTCGCCCCCCCGGCAGACATACACATCGTTGCTTCCCGTGGGAAGGATCTCTTCTATGAAGCCCAGTCGACACCCTTCCTCCGACCGGACTTCAAGGCCGATGATCTGCCACCAGTAATACTCGCCGTCCGGAAGTTTCTCCAGGCGGTCCGCGGGAATCCAGACGCTGCACCCCAGAAGGGATTCCGCCTGTTCATTCCGCTCAATACCTTCCAGGGTCAGTGCAAATGCCCTTTTGAGCGGTTCTACGGACTTTATCCGGAAAGGAACGGCACGGGTGGCCTCCTTCCCGATATAAACTTCATGGATGGTTTTCAGGGTGCGGTTTCCCTCCAGGAAGGAGAGCACCTTCAAGGCTCCTTTCAACCCGTGATACTTGACGATCCGTCCGATTTCCAGGAGTCTCATGCATCATTCAATGATCTCGAGGACCGTCCTCTTACGGATTTTCGTTGAAGCGGCGCTCAAGATAGCCCGCATCGCCTTGGCGGTTCGTCCCTGCTTTCCGATAACCTTCCCCAAATCCTCTTTGGCCACTCTCAATTCGATCACCGAGGTCTGCTCTCCAACGATTTCATTCACTTCCACCTGATCAGGATGATCCACCAAAGCCTGCGCCATGTACTTGATGAGCTCCTTCATCGTTCCCACCTCCGTGATGTCTGCAAAGATTGAAGCGTCACGAATATCGATTCTCACCGGCTGCCTGCCGGCAGCCTGGGATCTCCTGCTTGCACGATCGATCGTGGGTCGGAAGCGCCCGAAACATGCCGTTCGGCCGGAAATGACGGGCAAAAGTTACCCTTTAAGTGGGATTCCCTTTTTTTTCAGCAGCTGGGAAACAGTGAGCGTCGGCTTCGCCCCCTTGGAGAGCCATTCCCGGACGCGTTCGTCTTTCAAGGTTACTTCCGCCGGCTCTTTTTTGGGGTCGTAGTGGCCGACAATCTCGATGAATCTTCCGTCTCTCGGAAATTCGGAATCGGCTACCACGATGCGGTAGAAAGGCCTGCTCCGGGTTCCCATGCGTGCCAGTCTGATCTTTGTTGCCATTCTATCTGCTTGTAACCTCCTCCGAAAGTGGTTTTTCTAACGAAAAGGGTGATTGATTAACATATCTTTTTCAGAATGAAAAGGGAAAATTACCCCGGCGGAGGGCCTTGATGCCGTCCTTGGAGGTCATCCTTTTCATGATCTTCCTCATCTCAATGTAATTCTTCAACAGCCGGTTCACATCCTGTACGGAGGTCCCGCTTCCCCGGGCGATCCTCTTGCGCCTGGAGCCGTCGATGATGAGGTAATTCGCCCGCTCCTGGCGGGTCATTGAATCAATGATGGCGGAGATCCGGACAAGCTCCTTTTCGTCCGGCATTGTATCCTTCATGGCTTTCACCCGCCCAAGGCCGGGGATCATGCCCAGAATGTCCTGCAGCGATCCCATCTTCCGGATCTGCGACAACTGGTCCCGAAAATCCTCGAGGGTGAACTCGTTTTTGCGGATTTTCCGTTCCAGTTCGATGGCCTTTTTCTGGTCGACCGCCGTCTGGGCCTTCTCCACCAGGGTCAGGATATCTCCCATTCCGAGGATCCGGGAGGCCATCCGCTCCGGATGGAACGGCTCGAGCGCGTCCACCTTCTCTCCGACACCGACGAATTTTATGGGTTTCCCGATCACCGCACGCAGCGAGAGGGCGGCGCCACCCCTGGCATCCCCGTCCATCTTCGTCATGATGACGCCGTCGATGCCGAGGCTCTCGTTAAATTTCGCTGCCACATTCACTGCTTCCTGGCCGGTCATCGCATCGGCCACGAAGAGGATCTCCGCTGGAAGCACGGCTTCCTTGATGCGCCGCAGTTCGTCCATCATGGCTTCATCAATGTGAAGACGGCCGGCGGTGTCGATAATCAGGACTTCGTACCCTTTCGAGCGGGCCTCATCGACAGCATTCAGACAGATCTTTACGGGATCTTTCAAATCATCAGCCCGGTGGAAGCCTGCGCCGATGGATTCGGTCAGCACCCGCAGCTGTTCAATGGCGGCGGGCCGATAGACGTCGGCGGAAACGAGGGACACCCGCTTCCCCTGGGCCGCCAGGATACGGGCCAGCTTCACGGATGTTGTCGTTTTTCCGCATCCCTGAAGACCCACCATCATGACGGGCGTTGGGATACGGTTCCCGAACCGCATTGCGCTGCCCGTTCCGCCCATGAGTTCCACGAGACGCTCATGGACGATCTTGACGACCTGCTGCCCCGGCGACAGGCTTTCCAGGACGTGCTGGCCGACTGCCCTGGTACGGACGTCCTCGACAAAATCACGGACGACCCGGAAATTCACGTCCGCCTCGAGAAGCGCCATCCGGATTTCCTTCATAGCGTCCTGGATGTTCTCTTCCGTCAGTACGCCATGGCCCCTGAGCTTTTTAAAAATTCCTTCCAGTTTTTCAGTCAGGTTCTCGAACATGATCTTCAACCTTCGTCGGGCGTCTTCCGTCCCCCGGCCCCGGAGGGCACGTCGTGGGTCCAGCATATGCCGCAGGGCTTCCCCGGGGGGATTCCATCTCTTCGATCCAAAACCATCATACTTTGCGAACGATACAATTGATGCCCTTGAGTTTCTTGGATATCTTATCCGCCGCCTTTTGAGCGGCATCCCGGGACTCGAATCCTCCAACGACAATGCGGAACCAGCGTCCCTTTGCCGGCAGATCGACCGCCTGAATCCGCGGCCTGAATCCCATGGAGCCCAGTTTTTTGGCCGTCTCTTCCGCCTTCACCTTTTCCTTGTAAGAGGCAACCTGCAGGATGAAGGATTCTTTGGCTGTCCCTGCTCCTTTTGCCGGTTCGGCTGTCTTCTTTGGAGGTGCAACCGCCGTCTCCACTCCGCGAGTGGCTGCCACCGAAGCCTGAACGGACGGCGCCGACTTCCCTGCTTTCGCGTCTCTTTCGCCTGCCGGTGCACGCCCGACCGCTCCGGCGGCCGGAGGAGCCGTTGCTTTCTGCGCAGCCGCACCATCCGGAAGAGGTACCGTTCCGGAAGCGGATGCACTGGAAGGTACGGGCGCCGGCTTCGTCTCAGCCTGTTTCAACGGCACGGGAGAACCCGTCCCGGAAGATGCCGTTTGAGGCGCCGGGGCAACGCCGGGGGCCGCAGCCGCCGTTGCTGCCTTCTCCCCTCCCACTGCCGGTGTTTCAACGACCTTGGCAGGGCCCGGCGTGGGCAGATTTCCTTTTTCGGTTCCGACCAGCGGCGGCGCCATCCGGCTCATCTGCATCGCCGGAGTTTCCATATTCCTGCCCATCTGCAGCCCAACCCAGAAGGAGGCGAAGACCAGAGCCGACATACCCGCAGCAAAGAGCAGCAATCCCCGTCTTCCCAACCGGAATTCGAATCGCTTTTCGTTCCTGGAGGGCATTCCGTCGATCTCCCCGCCGTTCCCGGCACAAAACGGGATTTTACATCGCCTCCGGCGCCGTGACGCCGAGCAGACCCAATCCGTTGCGGAGCACCGTCTGGATGCAGCCGGCCAGAAAGAGCCGTGCCATGCTCAGGGGGCCGTCCTCGGAAAGGACCTTGTTCCGGTTGTAGTAACTGTGGAACAAGCCTGCCAGATCGTTCAGATAAAATGTAAGGCGGTGCGGTTCCAGGGCGAGGGCCGCCGCTTCCACGACCTCCGGATAGCGGACAATGGCCTTGATCAGGGCGATCTCCTCGTCCAGCTTCAGTACCGACGGATCCACATCCCGCCGGTCGGGTCTGGCGAAACCCCGTTCCGCCGCCATCCGGAAGATGCTGCAGATCCGGGCGTGGGCGTACTGAACATAATAAACGGGGTTCTCGTTGGACTGGCGCTTCGCCACCTCCAGGTCGAAATCCAGATGGCTGTCGGAACGGCGCATGAGAAAATTATAGCGGGCCGCATCCTTCCCCACTTCGTCCACAACCTGCCGGAGCGTAACAAATTCACCGGCACGTGTGGACATGGCCACCGGTTTTCCGTCCCGGAGCAAACTGACAAGCTGCACAAGGATGACCTGCAGGGCTTCTCGCTCGTGACCGAGGGCCTGGACACCGGCCATCATCCGGGGAATGTATCCGTGGTGATCGGCACCCCAGATGTCGATGACCGTTTCGAATCCCCGGGCGAACTTGTTCCGGTGATAGGCGATATCCGCAGCGAAATAGGTCGGTTCGCCGTTCTGGCGGACAACAACCCGGTCTTTTTCGTCCCCGAATGCGGTCGTCCGGAACCAGAGCGTCCCTTCCTCCTCGTAGATGAAATCTTTCTGTTTCAAATCCTCGAGAAGCTTCGCAACGCCGTCATCCTTGTAGAGTTCCTGCTCACTGAAATAAAGGTCGAAGACCACGCCGAAAGCTTTCAGATCGTCCTTGATCCCCTCGAGGATCTCGCCTCCGGCATCGGTGGATAGAACCGGCACGGCTTCCTGTTCCCCCAGGACCCGGTGGCGATCACCGTCCCGCGCCAGTATTTCCCGGGCCAGTTCGGCAATGTAGTCTCCCTGATAGCCGTTTTCCGGAAACTCGACGGCTTCTCCCAGAAGCTGAAGATAGCGGTAATAAACGGAGCGTCCCAGGTTGTTCATCTGGTTGCCCGCGTCGTTGATGTAATACTCGCGGAAAACCGAGTGCCCCGTTGCGGCAAGGATGTTGGCGATGACGTCCCCGACTACGGCTCCGCGGGCGTGGCCGATGTGCAGGGGACCCGTCGGATTGGCGCTGACAAACTCGATCTGCACCCTCCGGTTCCGGCCTATGTCCGACATCCCGTACCGTTCGCCCCGCTCCTCCACTTCCCCCAGCATTCGATACCAGCGGTCCGGCTCGATGAAAAAGTTGATGAAGCCGGGACCGGCGATTTCCATCTTCTGGATCACTCCTTTGGAATCGCCGAGTTTCGCTACGAGGATCTCTGCGATCTGGCGCGGTTTTCTCTTCAGACGGGATGCGAGAACCATGGCCGCATTGGATGCGTAGTCCCCGTGAACGGGATCCTTGGTCCAGTCCACTTCAAGCGCGGGAATATCACAGGACGGCAGGAGCCCTTCCCGGAAGGACGCTGCCAAGGCTTCGGACAGCATATTCTGGAGTGTTCGCTTCATAATAAACTTGCCGGAATTTCTTTCTGCAGGACAGCAAAAAGGTTGGCACGGGGCCAACCTTTTCATAAACATCGGTTCAGAACCTCATCGGCTTGGATCCGCGCTTCGAACTCCGACACACGCAGGCCCGGATCCTGCCGGGATCCCGTTCCTATCCGTCGAATTTCTTTTTCGCCGCCTCGACGTCCTGGTCCTTGATCGCCAGATCCCTCGTGTAATCGGGACAATGAACGTTGCCTGAGGCATCCGTCGAGACGCTGAACCGCTTCTGACAGGTTCCTCTCCATGCACAGATTGCACAGTACTTCTTGTCCGTTCCCATTGACAGCCCCCTTTTTCAGCCTTCAATCACCGGCAAGTCCGGGAACGACCTCTCCTCCGGTGCCGGTTCTATCGCTCCGGGCGATACGTTTATCCGCACCACCCGATGAAGTCAAGCCTTTTTGAACCTCACGAACGCGTCAGGAGCCAGCGGAGAAACGGGTCCCCCGCGAAAAGATAACCGAGCGCCCCAAGGCAGAGGAAAGGACCGAACGGGATGGGCGTTTCCCGGTTCTTTTTTTTCAGCAGGATATATCCCACTCCCGCCAGTGCTCCCGTCAAGGAGCTCATGAGAATGATGAAAAGAAGCGATTTCCAGCCGAAAAAAGCGCCCAGCATGGCCAGCAGGTTCACGTCTCCTCCGCCCATGCCCTCCCGGCCCGTGATGGCCTCGAAGTATACGGCCACGAAATAGAGGGTGCCCGCACCGATCATGATCCCCAGAAAGGAATCCACCGCCGGAACACGCATGATAAAAACAGCCGCCAGGAAACAGAGCGGGATTCCCGGCAGGGTGATCGCATGGGGGATGATCTGGTGGTCCAGGTCGATGAAGGTGATGACGACAAGGGCGGAGACGAACAGGAAGGCGGCCAGGAAAGGCAGACCGAGGCCGAACAGTTTGAAAAGAGTCAATCCCAGGATGGCGGTCAAACCCTCGACGAGAGGATAGCGGAACGAAATGGGCTCCCCGCAGTCCCGGCATTTTCCCCTCAGAATCAGCCAGCTGATGATCGGGATGTTGTCGTAGATGCGGATCGGGTGCCCGCACCTGGGGCATCGCGACGCGGGCTTTACGATGGACTGGCCTTCGACGGGCATCCGGGCGATGCAGACATTGAGAAAGCTGCCCACACAGGCGGTCGCTACAGCGATGAAGATGTCCATGAATACGGCCATGGTCGCCTTTCGTCACCCGTCCTTCCGGTCCCAGCTGTACGGGATATCGTTTTCATGGGGATCGGCCCGGTATTCATCCGGATCGTCGTAGCGGTAGACCCGGTCGGGCACGTTCACCACGATCGCCTCTTCCGCGGAGATGCACTTGAAGCCGTGATAGACGTAAGGCGGAATGTGGACCATGATGGGGTTGTGCTCCCCGGCGAAAAACTGGTTCACTTCCCCACAGGTGGGAGAATCCTTTCGGGAATCGTAGAGAACGATCTTCATCATTCCCCGGACGACGGCCATATTGTCCGACTGCTCCTTGTGATAATGCCACCCCTTGACGACCCCGGGGTAGGCGGTGGTCATGTAGACCTGGCCGAAAGCCTGGAACATCTCGTCGTCCGCACGGAGGATCTCCATGAGCCGTCCCCGTTCGTCGGGAATTACCCGCAACTTCTTGACCTTCACGCCGTCGATCATGACGCCTCCCGGTTCATCCTCTAGTCCCACCCCGTCAGTCCAGGCGGTTCGCCCCTGTTTTTGCCACCATGTTGGAGGCGTATAGAAGGGATTCGAATGTTCCCGCATCGGACCACCAGCCGTCCAGGACGTCCCACTCCATTTTTCCTTCCCGGATGTAAAAGTTGTTCACGTCGGTGATCTCCAGTTCCCCCCGCTGGGACGGTTTCAGGGTCTTGATGAAATCGAACACCCGGTGGTCGTACATGTAGATGCCGATGACGGCATACGAGGAAGCCGGATTTGCGGGTTTCTCCTCCACCCGGACGATACGATCCCCTTCGAATACGGGAACGCCGAACCGCTGGGGATCGGAAACCTCCTTGAGCAGGATCCGGCCGCCATCCTTCTGCTCCTTGAAGGCCTGAACGGCCCGGCAGATGTTTTTCTCGATGATGTTGTCCCCCAGGACGACGATGATTCTGTCCTCATCCGAGAAATACTCCGCCAGGCTCAGGGCGGCGGCGATGCCTCCCTCTCCTTCCTGGTATGTGTAATTGATGTGCTTGAGTCCGAAATCCTTGCCGTTGCCCAGCAGCCGGAGAAAATCGCCGGAATTCCCGCCTCCCGTCACGATCAGAATCTCGTCGATGCCCGCATTGACTAGGGCCTTGATGGGATAATAGATCATCGGTTCATTGTAAACGGGCAGGAGGTGCTTGTTGGTCACTTTCGTCAGGGGATGCATCCGGGTCCCCAGTCCTCCCGCCAGTACGATGCCTTTCATGCCTGATCTCCTTTCCTTGCCCTGTTCTTTCAATGGCGCGGGATGTATATCATAAATCCCCCGGATGCCCAACAAAAAGCGTTTTTCCTTCCAGGCCGTGCATGATATAGGTCGGCGACCGCCTGCCTGGACGAAGGAGAAGGTCCGGATGAACAGCGACGAACGTTACATGCGAAGGGCTCTTGCCCTGGCCCGGAGAGGCGCCTGCCGGGTTACTCCGAATCCGATGGTGGGTGCCGTCATCGTCCGGGACGACCGGATCATCGGGGAGGGATACCACCGCTGCTGCGGCGAGGAGCATGCGGAGATCAACGCACTCCGCAAGGCCCCGGAATCCGTCGAGGGGTCTACGGTCTACGTTACGCTGGAACCCTGCAGCCATCATGGCCGAACCCCTCCGTGCGCCGAGGCCCTCATCGGCAAGAGGCCGGCCCGCGTCGTCATCGGAACTCCGGATCCGAACCCCCTCGTTGCCGGGGCCGGCATCGCCGCCTTGGAAAAGGCGGGCATCCGGACGACCGTGGGTGTACTGGCTCCCCAATGCCGGGCCCTGAACGAGCGTTTTTTTACATACATGGAAACGGGGCGCCCTTTCGTCACACTGAAATTCGCCCAGACTTTGGACGGCCGGATCGCCACCTGCACCGGTCACTCCCGGTGGATCAGTTCCCCCCCCTCACTCACTCTCGCCCATCGGCTGCGGAGCACCCATGACGCAATTCTCGTAGGAATCGGCACGGTTCTGAAGGATGATCCGGAACTGACGGTACGACGGGTCAAAGGGCGTAATCCTCTCCGGGTGGTCGTCGACGCCGGCCTTCGGATCCCCCTGGGTGCGAAGCTGCTCCGGGACCAGGAGGAGGCCAGGACCATGCTCGCCGTGACCGGGCGCGCCCCCCGGAAGAAGATTCAACAGGTTTCGCGGAAGGGCATCGATATCCTGCATGTCCCGGAGGACAAGCAGGGCCGCGTGGATTTGGCAGGACTCTTCCTTCTGCTGGGCCGGAAGGGAGTAACATCCGTGCTCGTGGAAGGCGGCGCCGGAGTGATCACATCTGTTTTGCAGGAACGGCTGGCCGACCGGATCGTGGTTGTCGTGGCTCCGAAAATTCTGGGGAGCGGGATCAACGCGGTGGGAGAGCTTAATATCCGCAATATGGAAGAAGCCGTCGGCCTGACCTGGCGGAAGGTGTTTCGCCGGGGCGAGGATATGATCTTCGACGGCGTTCTGCGGGATCCCAAAGCGTCGGCAGTAGATGCCGGGGCGACCTGATCAACCGGCTCGTGTCTCCAGGAGCCGCCGTGCCGCCCGAATACCGTCCAGGGCGGAACTGACGATTCCCCCTGCATAGCCGGCCCCCTCTCCGCAGGGATAGATTCCGTCCCCGCCGATGCATCGACCGTTCTCGTCGCGAAGGATCCGAACCGGTGACGACGTCCGGGTTTCAACGCCGACGAGCATGGCCTCCTCGGAGACGACGCCGCGAATCTTCCTCTCGAAAAGCAGGAGGCCCGCCTTGATCGCATCGACGGCGAACGAAGGGAGGGCATCCCGGAGAGGCGCTCCCCGAACGCCGGGACGATACGTAACGTCACCCAAGGAATCGAACGACCCATCCTTTAGAAATTCGGTTACTCGCTGGGCCGGCGCAAAAAAGCCACCACCACCCAGTTTATAGGCCCGCTTTTCCCAGAAGCGGCGGAAGGCGAGGCCTGCCAGCGGTCCTTCCCCGAATTCCCGAAAGTCATCCGTCCGCACGTTCACGACAACGGCGCTGTTGGCCCATGGGCCATTCCGTCTCCACGTGCTCATGCCGTTTGTCACAACGCCGCCCTCCTCGGAACTGCAGCCGATGATCTCTCCGCCCGGACACATGCAGAACGTGTAAACCGAACGGCCTCCCACCGGGGTTTTCACGGCCAGGAAATACTCCGCCGGAGGCAGGTCCGGATGGCCGGCCCACTTCCCGTACTGGATTCGGTCGATCCCGTCCTGCGGATGCTGCATGCGGAGCCCGATGGCATACGGCTTGGCCTCCAGGCACATTCCCCGGGCCATCAGCAGACGATACACGTCCGGGGCGCTCTGGCCGGTTGCAAGGATGAGGGCATCCGCAGGAACCTCCTCTCCGGATCCGAAAACGACTCCGGCAAGCTTTCCCCGATGCATGAGCAGATCGGTCAGAACGGTCCGGAAACGGACCTCACAACCCTGTTCGATCAGGCGATTCCTCAGCGAAATCAAAACTTTTCTCAAGCGGTCCGTACCAATGTGCGGTTTGGCATCCGTCAGGATCGAAGAAGGCGCTCCCGCATCGACAAGGACTCTTTTCACCCATGGCGTATAGGGATTCTTCGACCGGCTGGTGAGCTTGCCGTCGGAGAATGTCCCCGCGCCCCCCTCGCCGAAGTGGACATGGCTCTCCGGATCAAGGACTCCCCTTTCCCAGAAGCTTTGAACATCGGCGATTCTTTCCTCCACGGGTTTGCCCCTTTCCACGAGGAGGGGCGGAAGACCGCTTCCGGCCAGCGTCAGGGCTGCAAACAGGCCGGCCGGTCCGGTCCCGACGACGACCGGCCGGGCACCTCCCCGGGCGATCGCCGGGACCGGCAAGGGGACAGGATCGGGTAAAGAGGCGGCCGTCGTGATTCCTTTTTTCTGCACCGGGGACAGGCGGACATCATCCGGGACACTCACTTCCACGACATAAACGAACCGGGGTGGCCTGGACTGGCGGGCGTCAACGGCACGACGAATGATTCTCAGGCGGGAGATGGCATCTTCCGGGACGTTCAGAAGCCCCGACACCTCCCCCTTCAGAGACGCTTCCGGCTTGCCGAGAGAGAGTTCCAGTCCGCTGATCCGAAGGTTCATGATCCGATCCTCGTTGCAAAACGGGATGCTTTGATATAGACCGCGCTATGAATCGTCGGCAGCCAGGAGGGAGATCCGGGATATGCCTTGGTACGCCATCCATACGAGAAGCCGTCACGAAGACAAGGTCTGCCTGGGACTGACTCAGAAGGCCGTCCACGCCTTTCTACCGAAGATGGAGGTGTGGAGCAAGCGCAAAGACCGGCGGAAGAAGATTCCCGTTCCCATGTTTCCCGGATATCTCTTTGCCGAAACAGCGGAGATGGACAACCGGATCCGGCTCGACATCCTTAAGACATCCGGAGTGGTCCGAATCCTCGGCCGGCCGAACAGCCAGGAGCCGATTCCCGTCCCGGATGAAACAATCGACGCGATCCAGCGCCTGGTCGTCTCCCGGGTGGAGATCCAGCAGATCCAGTACCCGAAGGTGGGGGAGAGGGCCTGCATCATCGACGGACCTTTCCAGGGAATAGAGGGTATCGTGCTGAAGGCCGATTACCAGCAGGAACTGTTCGTGGTTTCCATTGAACTCCTCCAGCGTTCCGTGGCGATCCGGCTGGAAGGATTCCAGGTGGCGAAGATCTGAGCCGAAGATTCGCCTTGACTTTCAGAGCGGTTTTTGAATAAAGGCCCTCCTGTTTTCTACCTATTCTCCCCTCTACAGGAGACGGAATGGCACCGAAGGGAATGATAGTCATTGACCGGAACCTGTGCAAGGAATGCCACCTCTGCATTCAGGCCTGCAAGCAGGGCAACATACGTCCGGGCAAGGAATTCAATCAAAAAGGGTATCGCCCCGTCGAATCGGTTGAGGGCGCCAAATGTACCGGCTGCGCCCTGTGCGGCATCATCTGTCCGGAAGTGGCCATCGAGGTGTACCGTGACTAAGGTCCTGATGCAGGGAAACTGCGTGATCGGCGAGGCCGCCATCCGTGCGGGCTGCCGCTTCTATGCCGGATATCCCATCACCCCCCAGAACGAATTGACGGAATACATGGCGGAACATCTCCGCAAGGCGGAGGGGGGCGTCTTCATCCAGTCGGAAAGCGAGATCGCCGCCATCAACATGATCGCCGGAGCCAGCGCCGCCGGAGCCCGCGTGATGACGTCGTCTTCCAGCCCCGGCATATCCCTCAAGCAGGAGGGCATCTCCTCCATGGCCGCCTGCGAACTCCCCGGAGTGATCGTCAACATGATGCGAGGCGGACCCGGTCTGGGCAACATCCGTCCCTCCCAGGGGGACTATTTCCAGGCCACCCGCGGCGGCGGTCACGGCGACTACCGGACCATCGTCCTGGCCCCCGCCACGGGCCAGGAACTGGCGGATCTGACCATGGACGCCTTCGACCTGGCGGACAAGTACCGGACGCCGGTGATGATTCTCGCCGACGGGATGATGGGCCAGATGATGGAACCCGTCGTGTTCCGGAAACCCAAGCCCCGGCAGTATCCGGATTGCTACGTTCTGAAGGGGGCGGGCGACGGAAAGAGCAAATTCATCCGCGGGCTCATCCTGGATGCCATCGAAATGGAAGAGCACAACTGGAAGCTGGCCCGGAAATACGATCTGATCAGCCGGCAGGAGACCCGCTGCGAGATCCACGAGGCGGAAGATGCGGAAATGATGATCGTCGCCTATGGAACCGCCGCCCGGGTCGCCAAAGGGGCCATACGCCGCCTCCGGAGCATGGGACTGAAGGTGGGGCTGTTCCGGCCCGTCAGCCTGTGGCCCTTTCCCACCCGCGAACTTCGGGAGCTGTCCGAGCACATCAAACACTTCATCGTCTTCGAAATGAGTACAGGCCAGATGCTCGATGACGTTCGACTCGCCCTCCAGGGATTCGCCAACATCGATTTCTTCGGCCGTCCCGGTGGCGTCGTCCCGACACCGGCGGAACTATCCAACGTGGTATCCCGCCGCTATCCGCAGAAGGATGCATACGTGGACCGTTTCCTCCGGTTCAAGGTTGTGGAAGGTCCCTTCGGACCGTAATCCCCGGACCGACCGGTCAAGGATCCGACAAACCATGAAAAAGATCTTCGGAAGACCCAGAAGCCTCAAGCCCACTCCCACCCACTATTGTCCAGGGTGCGGTCACAGCATCGTCCACCGCCTGGTGGCCGAGGTTATTGACGAAATGGACATGCGCGGCAGTTCCATCGGCGTCCCCCCGGCGGGGTGCGCCGTTCTGGCATATTTCTACTTCGATATAGACATGGTCGAGGCCCCCCACGGACGGGGACCTGCCCTGGCCACAGGAGTCAAGCGGGTTCTGCCGAATCATCTCGTCTTCTCCTACCAGGGTGACGGCGATCTGGCGGCCATCGGTACATCCGAAAGCTTCCACGCCGCCAACCGGGGAGAAAACATCACGATCATTTTCATCAACAACGCCGTCTACGGAATGACGGGAGGCCAGATGGCCCCCACGACCATCCTTGGGCAGAAAACCACGACGTCTCCCCCCGGCCGGACGCCTCTCCTGGATGGATACCCCGTTCAGATCAGCGAGATCCTCGCCCAACTTCGGGGGGCTGCCTACATCGAACGTTGCACCGTCAACAGTCCGGCGGCGGTCATGAAGACAAAACGAGCCATCCGGAAGGCCTTCCAGTATCAGATGGATAACCGCGGGTTCAGCATGGTGGAGGTCCTCTCCCCCTGTCCCACAAACTGGAAGATGAGCGCCGTCGATGCCTGTAAGTGGATCGACGAGGTCATGACGAAGGAGTTTCCACTTGGTGTCCTCAAAGACATCGGCACCAAAGAAACCGGGAAGGAGAAGAAGTCATGAACGTCAAGACCATCTTCTCCGGATTCGGCGGCCAGGGCGTTCTCATGATGGGCTACAGCCTCGCCCACGGGGCGATGACGCAGGGTTTCCATGTGACGTATCTGCCCGCCTACGGTGCCGAGATGCGGGGCGGAACGGCCAACTGTACGATCTCCCTGGGGGATGAGGAAATCGCCTCCCCCATTGCATCGGAGCCTGATTACCTGGTGGTCATGAACGCACCATCCCTTTATACTTTCCAGAACCGCCTCGCCAAGGGCGGCATCCTGTTCCTGAACGCTTCCATCATCGAGGCCCGGCCGACCCGAAAGGACATCACCTTCTACGCCATTCCCTGCGCGGAGATGGCTGAGGACGTCGGCAACCCGAGGGCCGCCAATGTCGTCATGATGGGGGCATTTCTGCAAAAGACGGGAATCATCCGGCCGGAGATATACATGAAGAGCCTGGAGACCATCATGGGAAGCAAGAAGAAGGCGATGCACGAATCGAACCGGAAAGCCTTCGACGCCGGTTTCCGCTTTCTCGAGTCCGTCGATGGGGAGGCCGGCCGATGAAGATCGTCAACCAGATCTCGGTTCTGCTGGACAATGTCCCGGGAACGCTTCTGAAGCTCATGAACATGCTGGACAACGAGGGAATCACCGCAAAGGCCCTGCTCACGGCCAGCACGACCGAGAGCAGCATGGTCCGGCTGGTGGTGAACGAGCCGGAGCGGGCCTCCGCCATTCTCATGACATTCGGGTACAATTACGAAGTCACGGCGGTCCTGGCGGCGGAGGTGCCCGACCACCCGGGCGGAATGAACGCAATCCTCAAGCCCCTGGCCGGCAGCGACGTCAATGTCCACTACCTCTATACAACCATCAACCGCATCGGCCGGGAAACCATTGTGATCCTGGGTGTGGACAAAATCGAGCAAGCGTCCCGTATTCTGAAGCAGAACTGGATCCGCATCGTGGGTGAAGAAATTTACTCGCTCTAGTCGGCAGGCTGTTGATCAGCGGTCGTCTGCTGCGTCCTGAAATGAGAAAAAGGGGACCGATTGAAATCGGCCCCCTTTTTCTCATTCGAGATCATCCCGAATCCCTTAACTCCTTCAGCAAGTTTTTAGAGCACACGCCTTCGGATTGCCCCCCACAAGTTGTTTTTCCCGGCTCCCGTTCGGGCGGAAACCATCAGTAGTGATTCACCCGCCTGTCCAAGCGCCGAGCGGATGATTCGCTCCCGCGCCGTCTGCTGCGTCCGGGACAGCGTATCGATTTTCGTAAGAACCACCAGCGCCGGTACCCCCTTGAGTGCAAGCCATTCCAGAAGCGCCAGATCGTCCGGGGTGACATCACGGCGGATATCCAGAAGCAGAATCAGGAGTTTCAGGCGATCCCTTTCCGTCAGGTACTCCTCAATCAGGGGCCCCCAGTCCTCCCGAAGGGTCCGCGCAACACGGGCGAACCCGTACCCGGGAAGGTCCGCAAACAGCAGATCGTCATTGACGCGGAAAAACTGGATAGCTCGCGTCTTTCCGGGGGTTTTGCTCGTCCTGGCCAGGCTCCGGCGATTCAGAAGGGCGTTGATCAGAGATGATTTCCCGACATTGGAGCGGCCGGCAAACGCGACCTCGGGAAGGCCTTCCCGGGGAAACTGGGACGGGTCCGCGGCTGTGCCGGCAAAGATGGACTGACTGGACTTGTTCATTCTGTCGGTTTTCCTGTTCCGATCGGCCGGCCGGTGGACCGCCTCGAATCATTCCTTTTCGAAATTGATGTCGTACTTCTCCAGTTTTCGTTCGAACGTGGGCCGGGAGATGCCGAGACTCTCACAGATCTCTCCCTTGTTCCGGCCCCCATCGGCCAGAATTCTTCGAATCTGGTCTTCCTCCAGTTCATCCAGGGTCATGATCCTCCCGGATGCATCCCGGTACGGAAGCTTTGTTTCTTCGGCCTTCTCTCCAGCCGTAACCTCAGGCTGCGGCTCCCCCAGAAGTTCCGGGAAATCGCCTTTTCCCAGGACCTGCCCCTTGGCGACAACGGCCGCCCGGACAAGCAGGTTTTCGAGCTCCCGGACATTTCCGGGCCAGTCGTACTTCATGAAGACGTCCATCATGTCTTCGGAAACGCTCACGATCCGCTTGTGAAGATCCACATTGATCTTCGCCAGAAGGTAGTCCACGAGTGGAGGGATATCCTCCCTCCTCTCCCGTAGGGCGGGGATCCGGATCGATAAGATGTTCAGCCGGTAATAGAGATCCTCCCGGAACTTCCCCTCCTCCACCAGGGTTTTCAGGTCCCGGTTGGTCGCGGCGATGACCCGGGCGTGAACGGGCACCCGGTCCTTGCCCCCGACCCGTTCGAACTCCATTTCCTGAAGAACCCGGAGAAGTTTGGCCTGAAGATTAATAGACATCTCGCTGATCTCGTCGAGAAAGACGGTCCCCTGCCTGGCCAACTCGAATTTCCCGAGCTTTCGCGTGAACGCCCCGGTGAAGGACCCCTTCTCATGACCGAAGAGCTCCGATTCCAGCAGGGTCTCCACGATGGCGGAGCAGTTGATGGCGATATAAGGCTCGTCGGGAGAAGTATTGTTGTGAATGACCCGGGCGATGAGCTCCTTGCCCGTCCCGCTCTCCCCCTGGATCATTACGGTGGTTTTGCTTTGAGAGACCACGCCGATGGTCTTGAAGATGTCCCTCATCAACCGCCCTGCACCGATGATATCGCCCACCTTGAAGCGCCGGGAGGGCTCCATGAGGAGGCCGTCGATCTTCTTTTCCATCTCGTTGGTCTTGAGGGCCTTCTTGATGGCCACATCCAGCTCGTCCACATTGACAGGCTTGTGGATATAATCGAAGGCGCCCCCCTTCATGGCCTTGATGGTCGAGTCCATGTCGTGGTGGGCCGTAATCATGATCACCTTCACGTTTTCGTTTTCTTCCCGGAGATCCTCCAGGACGGTGAATCCGTCGATGTCCGGCAGGCGGATGTCCAGGATCACCACGTCGGTGGGACCTTCCACATATCGGTTGAGCCCCGTCGTCCCGGTATTGGCCGTCACGACCTCATAGCCTTCCTCCGAAAGGTACATCTCGAGGGTTTCGCAGATGGATTCGTCGTCATCGATGACAAGAATCTTGGCCATTCCGTCTCTCCTCTGGATCCGGCTCAATTTCCGTTCCTCTCAACGGCCGTAACGGGTGCTTTGCCGTTTCCCGTACCAAGCGGCAGCGTCACGATCACCCGGGTCCCCTCTCCTCTGCGGCTCCTGATCTCAATGTTTCCCTGATGAAGATCCACGATCTTCTTGACCTGCGTCAGCCCCAGCCCCGTTCCGTAGCTTTTGCGGGTAAAAAAAGGGTTGAACACATGCGGCATCTCCTCGTCATCGATGCCGCAGCCGTTGTCCTCGACTTCCACGACCAGCATGGAATTGCCGCTCTCCTGGAGATTCCCGGCGCCTACCACAAGCGTACCGCCCGTCTCCATGGCGTCGATGGCATTCCGGTACAGGTTCAGGAAAAGCTGCTCCAGCATGGCTCCGTCCACCGCCACGGCAGGAAGGGCTTCGGGGAAGCGATACTCGACGCGGATGGTCTTGTCCGCCAGGGACTTTTCCACCATTTCCATGGCGTTCTCCAGGATTCGGCGGATGTCGGTCATCCTCTTTCTCGGTTCCTCCGGACGCGCAAAAATGAGCACGTCGTTCACCAGGTGCTCCAGGTGCTCGACCTCCCGCTGGGCGATCCTGAAGCGCTTGAGATCGTTTCCTGTGGGCTGCAGCCGTTTCTCCAGGATCTGCAGGCTCATCTTGATGGACGAAAGAGGGTTCCGGACTTCATGGGCAATGCCTGCGGAAAGCTGGCCGACCGCTGCCAGCTTCTGGCTTTCGTAGAACTTTTCCTCCAGTTCCTTGAATTCGGTGATATCCCGTTCGACGACCACGAGCCGGTCCGTACCGCGGAGCGGCCGGGCCGTCAGGAGGAGGTTTCGCTTGGTCCCGTCGCCGAGGGTAACCTCCATTTCAAATGGGGTGAAGATCCCCTTTTTCGCATCCTCGAACCGGGTCAGGAGAGCGGTTCGATGCTCCGATCCCATAAACTCTGTGAAGTGCCGGCCCCGCATCTCTTCAGCTGTCAGCCCGTTCATGAATTTCGGAACGCGGCTGATGAAGTTCACCGTCCCGTCGGGACCGAGATCAAAGAGATTGTCCGGTGAACTCTCGACAATGGACCGAAGGTAATTATGAACGGCCTCGATCTGTTGTCGGAGGTTGACGTTCTCCGTAACTTCGTTTTCCAGAGTCTCGGCATATTCCCTCATGTTCATGGCCATCTCCGCTTCCCTGGTCACATCCTGGAGCGTTTCGATGGCTGCGATGATCTCCCCTTTTTCATCGAAAATAGGTGCCGCGAGAAAATAAAGGTGGCGAGGCTTGCCTCCGAGATCTTCGTAATAGTCCCTGGCCTCATAGGCGCCCTGCACAACTGCAGAGGGCCGGACCATTTTTTTCGCGTAATATCGATCCAGTTCCTCGATGTTGTTATCCACGATCAGGTCCGCAATGAGCGGTCGCTTCTCTTTGTAGAACGGAAGGTATTGCCTGTCCGTTCCGGTCATCTCGTTGCTTCCGTAACCGCTCATCTCCGTCAGGGCCCGGTTCCAGAAGATGATTCGGTGGGAACGGTCGATTACGAACATCGGGATGGGGGAGCCCTCGATCACTCCCTCGACGGTTCTTTTTTCCCTGGCCAGCTGTTCCTGCGAATCCTTGAGGTGCAGCGCCATCTCGACTTCCTGGGATACGTCCTGGAGGGTCTCGATGGCGGCGATGATCTGTCCTTTCTCGTCAAAGATCGGTGCGGCGAGAAAATAGAGGTGCCGGGGCTTTCCTCCCAGGTTTTCATAGTAGTCCCTGGCCTCGTAAGCCCCTTCCACCTGTTTCGAGGGTTGAACTTTCTTCGTGCCGTAAAACTGCTCCAGCCCCGCCATATCCTGATCCACGATCAGGTCAGCAATGACCGGCCGCTTCTGGCCCGGGCCATAAAAAGGGATATACTGCCGGTCCGTGCCGATCATGTCGGCCTGATCGAGGCCGGTCAGGTCGGCGCAGGCCTTGTTCCAGAGAATGATCCTGTGGTCGCGGTCGATTACAAAGGTGGGGATGGGGGAACCCTCGATGATTCCCTCGACGGTCTTCTTTTCACGGAGGAGGCGCTCCTCCCAGGCCTCCACTTCCTTCAGCCGTTCCAGTTCCTCGCGGACAAATCTCCGGCGCCTGCTCACGTAGGCCAGAACGATACCGCCCGCGAACAGAATCAGGATCAGCCCTGCGGCACCCAGGGCGAAGGTCAGCTCCTGACGGCTGAACGGCTCCGCCACCCCTTTGCGAAGGGCATGATTCACCGTCAATGCCATGAGGACCAGAAAGAGCAGAAGAAAAAAGGTCGTCAGCCAGACGGGAAATTTGATATTGGGTCGCTGAAGCATCCGGTTGTCGGGTTTTCCCATGGCGGTATCCAGAGTGATCCGGTCCTGACGGACCAGCCGGCCCATCCGCTGTTCCCGACGGATGGCGAACTCCGCCAGTGTCGGCATACTACAGGGGGGACTCCAAAAATTCAACCGAAAATGCTGCAGGAATTCAGGGCCTCTGCACGTTCCGGAAGTATGGGAGGGCACCGGATGCCGGGTTTCCTCCCCGGTGGATGAACGGAAGGCAACGTGTTGCTGTAAGCACCCTCATCAGAAAAGTTCTTGCCGCAGGCGGCAAAGGAAATGAAGCATGACGGTCCGGCGCGAAAAATTTCAGGAACTGGCCGAACGGATGGCCAGACTCGGTGTTTCCGAAAGCGACCTTCAGGAGCATTTCACCCGTTCTTCCGGTCCGGGAGGCCAGAAGGTCAACAAAACATCAACCTGCGTGCATCTGGTCCACATTCCCACGGGTTTGTCGGTGAAATGCCAGGAAGAACGGTCCCAAACCTTGAATCGCTATCTCGCCCGACGGATTCTTCTGGATCGGATCGAGAGGCAGCAGAAGGGATTCCTCACGGAAGAGAGGCAGAAGCGGGAAAGAATCCGTCGGCAGAAACGGCGCCGTTCCCAGCGTGCCAAAGAGAGGATGCTTCAGGACAAGCACCGCCAGTCTGAGAAAAAGCGACTCCGCACGGCCGCTCCGGACACCGACGATGCATAAGAGTAAAAAAAACGGGAGCAAGGAGCATTATTTGCGGCGCTCCTTCTCCCGTTTTTTCTATGATAACAGGATCGCTCTTGCCTTATGCAATGAGCTTCAGCAGCGGATTCGCATAAAGCAGAATCAGCGCGATAACCAAGGCGTAAATCGCCAGCGATTCGATCATCGCCAGACCCACCATCATGGTGAGAAGGATCTTGCCCTGGGCTTCGGGGTTACGACCAACGGCGCTCGTGGCTCCGCCAAGACCATGTCCCATACCGGTACCGGTTCCGTTCGCCGCGATTCCAACACCAAGGCCGGCCGCCAACACGCTGCAACCGATGATAATGGCCTTCGTGTAATTCACCGCCGCTCCGGGAGCCGCAGCTTCCGCCGCCATGGCCAATGGAGCCCACAGCAACACGACCAACAAACCAACAGCCGCATACATCATTCTTTTTCTCCTCATCGTTTACCTCCTTTTCGTTTTTCCCGACCTGCCGATGCGCCGCCAGCCCTTGTACAGCGGTGCTTCGCGGCCGAGTGCCACATTCCTAGCCTCCGTTGACAAAAATGTCAAGTCCTATTTCCCGGCCGATGGAGGAAAAACTTGCCGCCTCGACTTGACAGGGGGAAATTGATGTTTAATATATCCGCGAATTGCTATATCCTATCTGAAATTCTTGTAAAAATAAGAGATTAACCAAAGAAAGGAGAGGTTGCAGAATGAAGATCAGGCCGCTTCAGGATCGGGTCATCGTCGAGAGGGTGGACGAGGAGCAGAAGACCAAGGGAGGCATCATTATCCCCGACACAGCCAAAGAAAAGCCGATGGAAGGCAAGGTTGTCGCCGCAGGCAAGGGCCGCACCGCGGAGGATGGAAAGCTGATCAAGCTGGACGTCAAGGCCGGTGACCGGATCCTCTTCAGCAAGTATGCCGGCACGGAAGTCAAGGTGGAAGGCAAGGAATACCTCATCATGCGAGAGGATGACATTCTGGGAATCATTGAAAAGTAAATACAGCTCAGAAGGAGGATGATAGAATGGGATCAAAGGTTTTACAGTACGACGAGGAGGCCAGGAAGTCGATCCTCAAGGGTGTCAATACCCTGGCCGACGCCGTAAAGGTCACGCTGGGCCCCAAGGGAAGAAACGTCATTCTGGATAAGTCATTCGGCGCACCAACCGTGACAAAGGACGGCGTAACCGTAGCCAAGGAAATCGAACTGGAAGACAAGTTCGAGAACATGGGTGCCCAGATGGTCCGCGAGGTTGCCAGCAAGACGAGCGACGTCGCAGGAGACGGGACAACGACCGCCACCATACTGGCACAGGCCATTTATCGCGAAGGAGCCAAGACCGTTGCTGCCGGCAGCAATCCGATGGATCTTAAGCGGGGCATTGACAAGGCCGTCGAGATGGTCGTCGGAGAATTGAAGAAACTCAGCAAACCCACGAAAGATCAGAAGGAAATCGCCCAGGTGGGAACGATCTCCGCCAACAACGATGCGGGGATCGGAAACATCATTGCCGAGGCCATGAGCAAGGTCGGCAAGGAAGGCGTCATCACCGTGGAAGAGGCGAAAGGTCTCGAGACGGAGCTGGAGATCGTGGAAGGCATGCAGTTCGACCGCGGCTATATCTCCCCCTATTTCGTAACCAATCCTGAAAAAATGGAAGTGGTCCTCGAAGATGCCTTCATCCTCATCAACGAGAAGAAGATCAGCGGCATGAAGGACCTGCTCCCCATCCTCGAGCAGATCGCCAAGATGGGACGTCCCCTCCTGATCATCGCCGAGGACATCGAGGGCGAGGCGCTGGCCACACTGGTGGTGAACAAGATCCGCGGGACCCTCCATGTTGCCGCAGTGAAGGCACCCGGCTTCGGCGACCGGCGAAAGGCCATGCTCGAAGACATCGCCATCCTCACCGGCGGAAAGATGCTCTCCGAAGACCTCGGCTCCAAGCTCGAGAATGCCCGGGTAGAGGATCTCGGACGGGCCAAGAAGATCATCATCGACAAGGACAACACCACGGTCATCGATGGGGCGGGAGACCGCAAGTCGCTCGAGGGTCGGGTGAAGCAGATCCGTGCGCAGGTTGAGGAGACCACCTCCGATTACGACCGCGAAAAACTCCAGGAACGCCTGGCGAAGCTCGTCGGCGGGGTGGCCGTGATTCGTGTGGGCGCCGCCACAGAGACTGAAATGAAAGAAAAGAAGGCCCGTGTCGAAGACGCCCTGAACGCAACCCGCGCGGCGGTTGAAGAAGGAATCGTTCCAGGTGGTGGCGTGGCCTATGTTCGCTGCGTCCAGGCCCTCGACAAGCTGAAACTCACCGGGGACCAGCAGATCGGTGTCAACATTGTCAAGAAGTCATTGGAGGAACCCCTCAAGATGATTGCCTCCAACGCCGGGTGGGAAGGCTCCATCGTGGTGGAAAAGGTCAAGGAAAAGAAGGGGGCCTTTGGGTTCAACGCCGCCAATGAGAAATTTGAAGACATGATCCAGGCCGGCGTTATCGATCCGACGAAAGTGACCCGCTTCGCGCTGCAGAACGCTGCATCCGTGGCGTCTCTCATGCTGACGACACAGTGCATGATCGCGGACAAGCCGGAAGAGAAGGGCGCGGGGATGCCCCCCATGCCCGGCGGCGGCGGATATCCCGGCATGGGCATGTAAAAAAGCCCGCAACGAAAATTCACATCTATGACAAAAGCCCCCGGCCGACCGCCGGGGGCTTTTTCTTATTCTTGATAATACATTCCTTTCTATGGTAGGCCTCATCGGACATAAAATTCCTGAAACAGGAGCGGATGATGGACTACAAGGGCAGCCTGAACCTACCGAAAACGGATTTCCCGATGAAAGCCAACCTGGCTCAGCGGGAGCCTGAAATGCTTCGCACCTGGGATGACGCTGATATCTACAGCAGGATCCGCGACGTCTCCAAGGGGCGGCCAGTATACATTCTGCATGACGGCCCTCCGTATGCAAACGGGAACATCCATCTCGGCACCGCTCTCAACAAGATCATCAAGGACATGGTTATCAAGTCCAAGAACATGTCCGGATTCGACAGCATCTACCTGCCCGGCTGGGACTGCCACGGCCTCCCCATCGAACATCAGGTCGACAAGGAGCTCGGCGAAAAGCGCTACGACATGTCCCAGGCGGACAAGCGGAGATTCTGCCGAGCTTACGCGGAGAAATTCGTGGATCTGCAGCGGCAGCAGTTCAAACGGCTGGGAGTTTTCGGTGACTGGCCGAAGCCCTACCTTACCATGACCTACGACTACGAGGCCGTAACCGTCGCCGAGTTCGGGAAACTCTGGCTTGGAGGAAGCGTCTACAAGGGGAAAAAGCCCGTCTATTGGTGCGCCTCCTGCAAAACGGCGCTTGCCGAGGCGGAAGTGGAATACGGCGACCATACGACACCTTCCATCTATGTAAAGTTCCCGATGATTTCCGATATCGGTGCGGTTCGACCCGCCCTGAAGGGTGAAAAGGTCAGCGTCGTCATCTGGACGACCACGCCCTGGACGATTCCCGCCAACCTGGCCATCGCCTTTCACGAAGAATTCATCTATATCGCCGTCAGGGTGGAGGGAGAAGTCCTGATCCTGGCCAAAGATCTCCTGGATTACTGCCTTGACGCCTTCGGCTGGCAGGGGAAGCCCTACGAGATTCTGGACGAGTTTCCCGGTCGTGTGATGGAAGGGCTCAAGTGCCGCCACCCCCTCATCGACCGCGAGAGCCTTCTCATCCTCGCGCCCTTCGTCACCTTGGAAGCGGGAACCGGATGCGTCCACATCGCCCCGGGACACGGCCAGGAAGACTACGAAATTGGGATGGAATACGGTCTGGAGAATTATGCCCCGGTGGACGAGGATGGAAAGTTCACGCCCGACGTGGAGGATTTCGCCGGTCAGTTCGTCTTCGATGCCAACGACGCCGTCAATGAAAAACTCAAAGAAAAGGGAGCCCTCCTCGGCCTCGTCGACATCGAGCATTCCTACCCGCATTGCTGGCGATGCAAGCAGCCCATCATTTTCCGCTCCACCGAACAATGGTTCATTTCCATGGAGCGCAACGACCTGCGAAAGAAGGCTTTGGAGGCCATCGATACGGTACGATGGATTCCCTCCTGGGGACGGGACCGGATCTACGGCATGGTCGAAAACCGTCCGGATTGGTGCATCTCCCGCCAGCGGCTCTGGGGCGTGCCCATCACGATTTTCTACTGTACGGCCTGCCAGAACGAGTTCCTGACACAGGAAATGCTGGACTACATCGTATCCCTCGTCAAACAATACGGGGCCGATGTCTGGTATGAACGGGAGGCCAAGGACCTGATACCGTCCGGGACCGTCTGCCCCCATTGCCGGGGAACCGAGTTCCGAAAGGAAACCAACATCCTGGATGTCTGGTTCGACTCCGGAGTCAGCCATGCCGCCGTTCTGGAGACCTGGCCGGGCTATCGATCCCCCGCGGACATGTACCTGGAAGGAAGCGACCAGCACCGGGGCTGGTTCCATTCCTCCCTGCTGGAGTCCGTGGGAAGCAGGAACCGGGCCCCCTACCGAAACGTCCTGACTCATGGATTCGTCGTGGACGGAGAGGGCAAGAAAATGTCCAAATCCGTCGGCAACGTCGTCGATCCACAGGACATCATCGATAAATACGGCGCGGAGATCCTGCGCCTGTGGGTGGCCGCTGAGGACTACACCGTGGACATCCGGATTTCGGAGGAAATTCTGAAGCGTCTCGTCGAGGCCTACCGGAGGATCCGCAATACGAGCCGGTTCATCCTGGGCAACCTCTACGATTTCGACCGCAGGAAAGACGCGATCTCCCTTGAAAACATGGAGGAATTGGACCGCTGGGCCCTGCACCGCCTGCAAGAGGTCGCGCAGCGGGTCGTGGATGCCTACGAAAACTTCCAGTTTCACGTCGCTTTCTACACCCTGCACAATTTCTGC
The DNA here is from genome assembly GCA_013177825.1 of Syntrophaceae bacterium. Taxonomy (NCBI): domain Bacteria; kingdom Pseudomonadati; phylum Thermodesulfobacteriota; class Syntrophia; order Syntrophales; family Syntrophaceae; species Syntrophaceae bacterium. The sequence continues at coordinate 168,286 of JABLXX010000004.1, read as the reverse complement.
ACGGTGGACCTGAGCGCCCTGTACCTGGACGTGCTGAAGGACCGTCTTTACACATCCAAACCGGCATCCCGGGAGCGTCGCTCCGCCCAGACGACCGTTACGATCATTCTCGACGCCATGGCCCGCCTGCTGGCCCCCATCATGACCTTTACTGCGGAAGAGATCTGGTCCGCTCTGCCGGCCTGGGACGGAAAGGCCGCCAGCGTTCACCTGACGGAGTTCCCGAAGGCAGATCCGGCCCTGCTGAATCCTCAACTCAGCGAGCAGTGGAAATCCATGATCGCCGTCAAGGGGGAAATCGCCAAGGCTCTGGAGCTTGCAAGAAAAGACAAGACGATCGGCCACTCTCTCGATGCGCGGGTCCGGATCGCTCCGCCGGCATCCCTCCAGTCCCTCCTGGCGTCACACCTGGAGGACCTGCGGGCGCTTCTGATCGTGTCCCAGATCGACGTGACGGAACGTACGACCCTGGTGAATCCCTATGAAAGCCAGGAAATCGATGGGCTGGCAGTCGGCGTCGTCCGAGCGACGGGAGCCAAATGCCAACGTTGCTGGAATTACAGCGACACGGTGGGAATGGACACCTCGCATCCCGATCTGTGCGAACGCTGCCAGCGGAACCTGCCGTAGAGGCTCCGGGAATCGGAAATGCCTCCCTCAAGCAGGCCGAAGGCACCGGATATGGGAACACTCAGGAAACAGGCGCCATTTCTGGCGATCGTCATACTGGTGGTTCTGGCCGATCAGGTCACCAAGGCGTGGGTGACCGCCACGATGAATCTCTACGAATCCATCCCGGTCATTCCCGGTCTGTTCAGCATCACCTATGTTCGTAACCCCGGGGCGGCCTTCGGATTCCTGGCCGGCGCATCGCCGCATATCCGTCTGGTATTCTTCGTTGCCGTGACCCTCCTCGCGATCGGCCTGATCCTCTATTCCCTGGTCAGGGAGCGGTTTATCCAGGCCTCCTGGAGAACGCCGCTGGTCCTGATCCTTTCCGGCGCGCTGGGGAACCTGGCAGACCGGATTCGCTTTGGGGAAGTCATCGACTTTCTGGATCTTTACGTAGGGTCGGTGCACTGGCCTGCCTTCAATGTGGCCGATTCCGCCATTACGGTGGGAGCCGTCCTGCTGACCATCCTGGCCTTTCGGGGTGAAAAGGACGCACTCGAGACGGGTTCCTGATTCCTGAAGGGAATGCATTCCATGTCCTTCAAACCGGCCCTGTTTCTCTCCAGGCTCCTGTCATCCGCAAGGCTGTTCATCCTGAGCTTCGCGCTCCTGATCCTGGCGGGAGCCCTTCTTCTGTGGCACCCCGTTTCCGCCGCAAAAGGTCCGCTCTCCTTCCTGGACGCCCTGTTCATGTCGGCCTCCGCGGTCTGCGTGACGGGGCTTGCCACCATCGACATCGGCCGGGATCTCTCCTTCACGGGACAGATCGTAACCCTGATCCTGTTTCAGCTCGGCGGGCTGGGCATCATCACCTTCTCAACGGTTCTCCTCGGGATTGCGGGACTGGGAGTTCCTTTCAAGGGACGGGAAATCATCCAATCCACCTTTCTTCATACCCCCCGCCGTGACTTCCTGACGATTGTGAAGTGGGTTCTTCTGTACACGTTCGTGATCGAAAGTGCGGGAACGGCATTGCTGTTCCTGCGGTTTGTCCAGGAACAGCCCACCGGGCAGGCCTTTTACTCGGCCCTGTATCACGCCGTCTCGGCCTTCAACAACTGCGGCTATACCCTGTTCGCGGACAGCCTGGTCCGCTACCAGGGAGACTGGCTGGTGAATATGACCGTCATGGCGCTCGTCATCCTGGGCGGAATCGGATTCATCGTCCAGTACGAGATCTTCTCGAAATTCCGCGGGCGGCAGCCACGCCTGTCCGTGCACACCCGGATCGTTCTCCTGACAACCTCCACCCTGATCGTCGCCGGGGCTGCGTTTTTCTATCTGTTCGAATTCAACCACATCCTGAAGGACATGCCCGCGGGCATGCAATTTCTGGTCACCCTCTTCCAGTCCGTCACTCCCCGGACGGCGGGATTCAACACGGTGGACATCGGACAGCTGACAAACGGAACGATTCTCGTCGTGATGCTCCTGATGTTCATCGGCGCCTCCCCGGGGTCGACCGGCGGCGGGATCAAGACAACCAGCTTCGCCCTGCTGATGCTGATGATCTGGAACCGGATGAAAGGCCTTGACGCGGTCAACATATACAATCGAACCATGCCGGCGGATATCCTGACCAAGACCATTCTGATCATCTTCGCCTCGGCCTTCTCGGTTTGCCTCATCACGTCCTTTCTCCTGCTGGTGGGATCCAATCCGGGACATGACCCCGCCCTGACCCGCCATTTCTTCGTCGAGTACATATTCGAGACGGTCTCCGCCTTCGGGACCGTCGGGCTGTCCATGGGCATAACGCCCAAACTGAGCGATCTGCAGAAACTGGCCATTGTTATCATGATGTTCGCAGGGCGAGTGGGCCCCCTGACGCTGGCCTTCTCCTGGAGCCAGACCAAACGGGGCATCACCTATGCGGAAGAATCGGTCATGGTGGGATAAGGAGGTGTCGAGATGAAGCGGGTCATCGTGATCGGGTTGGGCATTTTCGGCTTCAATATCGCTAAGGAACTCTTCGAAAACGGCTTTGAAGTCATTGCCGTCGACAAGAACAGGGAAGCCATCCAGCGGATTCGCGACTTCGCCACCAAGGCCGTCCTCGCCGACGGAACGGACAAGGAAATCATGGACCTGATCGGGATCCAGGAAGAGGATCTGGCTATCATTTCCTTCGGAGAAGACCTGGCCGCCAGCACCCTCATCACCCTTCACCTCAAACAGATGGGCGTGAAAACGATCATCGTGAAGGCGCCCAGCGAGGACCACGCGCTGATTCTGGAGCGCGTGGGTGCCACCGAGGTCATCATCCCCGAAAAAGAAGTCGCCGCCAAACTGGCCAAGGGGCTCCGTTCGCCAAACGTGCTGGATTACCTCCCCTTGTCCGACGATTATATGATTTCCGAGATCGCGCCGCCAACGAGCTTTCTCGGAAAATCCATCGGCGAGTTGCAGCTCCGGGGCAAGTACCACATCGAGGTCATCGCGGTGCGGGACATCCTTACAGACCGGATTTCCATGGTTCCCGCTGCCGGCTATGTGATCAAGGACGGCGAGGCCCTGGTCGTGTTGGGCAAGGACAAGGACATCGAAAAGATCAATTGAACCGTCCAGATCGGCGTTTCACGGCAACGGCTGCACCCGGACACCGATCTTCCCGGTTCGCTTCCTCAATCCAGGATGATCGTGGCATCCACCGCGCATAGACCGTTCTCCGTGACCAGGAACGGATTGATGTCGATCTCCCGGATCCGCGGGACGGACATCCCCAGTTCTCCCAGAGCGATAAGAACCTTCGCCAGCTGTTCCCTGTCCACCGGTGGAGCGCCGCGATGTCCATTCAGGAGAGCCTGCCCCCGGATGCGCCCGATGAGCTGCAGCGCTTCTTCTTCGCTGAGCGGAGCCACGGCAAAGGCCGTGTCCCGAAGCACTTCCGTCAGGGTCCCGCCGAGGCCGAACAGCACGCAGGGGCCGAACTGGGGATCGCGGATCAGGCCGGCGATCAGCTCACCGTTCCCGCGGATCTGACGCTGGACCAGAACCTCTCCTTCGTCGGTCAGGCCTTTCCGGATCATGCCGTACGCCTCCCGGGCTCCCCGGGAATCGGTAACGTTCAGATGCACCAGTCCGGCATCGCTCTTATGAACCAGGCCGGGCTGCAGTCCCTTGAGCACCACGGGATAACCGATTCGTTCCGCTTCCCTCAGGCACGCTTCCTCGTCCGCGACACGCGCCTCTTCTACGGCTGGAATCCCCCGGGAGCGGAGAATCCGCTTGGAAAGCTCCTCGTCCAGGGTCCCCCGGGCGCCTCGCATCAGAGCCTCGATTTCCGGCGTTACACCGGCCGTTACCGGGGTGGGGACCTTCCGGGCAATCGCGGTCGTAGCGGGCCGCCTCCGTAAAACGGCCTCGATGCACTCCACGGCGCGATACAACTCCTGAAACGCGAGCACGCCCAGGGTGCGGGCCTGTTGCTGAAACTCGGAGACGTTGTCGCGGGTTCCCAGGAGCCACAGAAAGACGGGTTTCCCCGCCTTCCGGGACTGGGCGGCCAGGTCTTCCAGGTCCATGGTGATACGGAAGTTGCCGACAAAGGCCAGGAGCAGGACGCCGTCCACACCCGGATCGGCCAGGATGGAGCGCAGGGCCGTGCTGTAGACGTCCACACCGGTCCCCATGTTCTTTTCCATGGCGGGCCACACATCCACCGGATTGGCAACAGGCATCCAGGATGGGAAGATTTCCTGCAGAGCGGAGGTGGTCTCCGCAGACAGATCAGCCACCTCCAGTCCCACGTCTTCGAAGAAATCCGCTGCCAGGATCCCGGCGCCGCCACTGAAAGTAAGGACCGCGATCCTCCCCTTCCCGGATGCCGCCGGCGGAGCAACAGCCATGGAACGACAGAGATCCATCCACTGCTTGAAGTCCCTGGCCTCCGTGACGCCGGCCTGGGCCAGGGCGCCGGCGATGATGGCATGGTTTCCCGCCAGGGAGGCGGTATGGCTCATGGCGGCCTTCGCGCCCCGGCTGCTCCTCCCGCCTTTCAGCACGACGACCGGCTTGGGACATGTGCGGCACAACTCGAGGAATCGGCGGCCGTCCCGAAAGGATTCCAGATACATGCCGATCACCTTTGTATCCGGATCTCCAGCCAGATATTCCAGCAGATCGTTTTCATCCACATCCGCTTTGTTCCCGATGGAACAGGCTTTGCTGATACCCATGACCCCGTGGGTCATGAGGTCCACCAGGAACCCCGCCGAGAGGAGGCCGCTCTGCACGACCAGGGAAACATCTCCCGGGACAAGTCCCCGCAGGAGAGCATTGGGATCCATAAAGGAAAAAACATGCCTGCGGACGGCATCGACGAGCCCCATGCAGTTGGGACCCCAGATCCGAATCCCCAGTTCGTGCGCCCTGACTACCATCCTGTTCTGCAGTTCCCGGCCTTCCGGACCCGTTTCGGCGAATCCTCCGGACTCGATGATGGCGCCCCGGATCCCCTTCCCGGCGCATTCGTCCAGGGCCGTAAGAACCTGCGGGGCCGGGACGAACAGAATCGCCAGGTCCACAGAATCTGGAACTTTCCGAAGGGATGGGACGCATCGGATTCCCTCGATTTCACCGTATTTCGGATTGACGGGACAGATGCCCCCCCGAAAGCCCGTGATGAGGTTTTTCAGGATGGCGTTGCCTCCCTTCGCCGGGTTCGGTGTGGCGCCGACAACTGCAATTCCCTTGGGGTTGAAGAAAAAGTCCATCGTTCTCCTCCGGATGAATGGGAAAGATGTCATTTCCCCTATTATAAAACCGCCTGAAAGGGAAGCGCCGTGTGAACGGCGCGCCGGCTGAAATTGGACAGCCGGCAACCACCTGTGCTATGAAGACAATTAATCACATTCTGCGTCTCGCATCAGAAAACAGTTTCCATCCATTATAAACCGCCAGACATGAATCGCTTCGGGAAGGAGGTGGAGAAAGGCAGCGGATCCTCACGGAAAAAGCCACCCGGCCAGGGGAAAGCGTCCAGTCCGTCAGTGTAGACCAATCCATACAGGATCATTTGAAACCGCAAAGGAGGGATCGCATGAGCTGGAAGGATATCTACAACAGCAGGTTGATGTCGGCACAGGAAGCGGCAAAAATCGTTCAATCAGGCGACCGTTTTTGGACCCCCTTGCTTCTGGGTCAGCCGTCCATGCTGATCATGGACGCCATCGCAGACCGGAAGGATGAACTCAAGGACGTGGAGTACTGTTTCGCTCTTGTCCTCAGACCCTACAAAATCTTCAAGCCGGAATACCGGGATACCTTCAAGCTTGTTTGCGGATTCTACAGCACGCCGCACCTTCAGGAACTCGCCAAAACGGAATGGTCCAATTTTTGGCCCGCCCAGAGCTCGGACATCTCCATCAAGAACATCCATCGCCAGCGCACTTATCCGCGCCGCGGAGGAATCATTCTCCAGGTTACCCCGCCGGACGAGCATGGCTTCGTAAACCTGGGCCTGGACACGTTCTACACCGAACAGATCATGGACCAGTCCGACTGGATCATCGGAGAAGTGAACCCGAACATGCCCCGGACCTACGGGCAGACAAGCTTCCATGTGAGCCGCTTTACCGCTTTTGTGGACAATCCCAATCCGATCATCGCCGTTCCCACACCACCGCCTTCCGATGTGGAAATCAAGATGGCGGAAAACGTCGTGAAGCTTCTCCGGGACCGCGATTGCATCCAGGTGGGCATCGGCGCTGTTCCGGCCATGATCAGCAAGCTCCTGGAACACTCGGGACTGAAGGACATGGGAATCCACACGGAGATGGCCCCGGCAGGAACCCACAAGCTGGTCGAAAAGGGAGTCGTCACCGGCAAGTACAAGAAGGTCAACACCGGCAAGATCATCCTGGCCTTCACGATGGGTGACAAGGAACTCTACGACTTCCTGGCAAACAATCCCATGGTAGAGTTCCGGCCGACGATCTACGCGAACTACATTCCAACCCTTGCCCAGGAAGAAAATCTCGTGGCTATCAATGGCTCCATCGAGGTGGACCTCACGGGCCAGATCGTCTCCGAGTCCGTAGGGAACCTGATGCGGACTGGGTCGGGCGGCCAGTTGGACTTCGTCATCGGCTCCTTCTGGTCCAAGGGCGGCCGGGCCATCAACCTGGTACCGTCAACGACCCTGAACGACACGGTATCCAGAATCGTTCCTTACATTTCCTGGGGCGCACGGGTCACCGTACCGCGGCATTACGCGGGCTATGTTGTCACGGAATACGGGGCGGCGGACCTGTATGGGCGGTCGGAACCGGAGCGGGCGGAGGAACTTATCAAGATCGCCCATCCGAAATTCCGGGAGGAACTGGAAAAAGCCGGCAGGGAGCGGGGCCTGATCAAGAAGAAGACCTTCTGATCCGGCTTGGAGAGACAAATCCTCTCCATGGGAATGATGGTAGCCGGGAAACACACGGGGGAGTCCGAATGGTCTCCCCCGTTTTTTGGGTCACTGTGTTAAACCTGGAAGCCACAGGGCAATGGAGGGAAACAGAATCAGCAGGATCGCCATGACCAGTTGCGCCAGGAGAAACCGCGTCGCCCCCCTGAAGATGACCTGCAGGGGCACATCCTTGGCCACACCGGCCACGACATAGACGTTGATACCGACCGGCGGTGTGATGACACCCATGCCGGTGATCAGAACGATGACGACGCCAAACCAGATCGGGTCGTAGCCGAGCGTCATGACCACGGGAAAGAAGATGGGGATGGTGAGCATGATCATCGCCAGGGAATCCATCAGGCACCCCAGCAGGAGATAGGTCAGGATGATGAGGCCCATGATCAGGGGCGGAGGAAGAGCAACGCCCGCCACCCAGCCGCCGACCTCCGAGGGAATGGTCGTCACAGCCAGGAAATGGCCGAAGACGGTGGCCCCCGCCACGATGAGCATAATCATGCAGGAAATCCGGGCCGTTTCCTGTAACGACAGAACAAATTTTCGCCATGTGATGTTTTTCCCGACCACGGCGATGAGGATCGTTCCCAGGGAGCCGATGCCGGCCGCTTCCGTGGGTGTGAAGATGCCGACGAACAGGCCGCCCATGACCATGAAAAACAGGACCAGCGTTTCAATCACGCCGGCCAGCGAGGCGATCATCGCGCGAAATGGAGCCCGGTTGTCCTTCTGGCAGAGATCCGGCCGCAAGGCGACCCAGATCACTACCGCCAGCACGAAAAGGAGCGAAAGGAGGATTCCCGGCAGAACGCCTGCCATGAAGAGCTTCCCGATGGACTGCTCCGTCATCACCCCGTAGATGATGAAGATCGTACTGGGCGGGATCAGGATGCCCAGGCTTCCCCCCGCCGCCACGACGCCGGTTGCCAGAGCCGGATCATACCCGCGCTTCTTCATCTCCGGAAGGGCCACGGATGCCATGGTCGCCGCCGTGGCGCTCGTTGAACCGCAAATGGCCGAAAAGGCGGCACAGGCGCCGATGGTGGCAATTGCCAGCCCACCCCGCAAATGCCCGAGAAACAGGTGGGCGGCATTGAACAGACGCCCGCTGATTCCCGAGTGAAAGGCCACCTGGCCCATGAGTACGAACAGGGGAATGACCGTCAGGTTGTAGGAACTGAAGACGGAAAAGACGTCCCGGGCCATGAGACCCAGCGCCGCATCCCAGGAAACCAGGACTCCGAAGCCGACGAAGCCCACAAGGGCCATCGTGAACCCGACGGGGATCCGGAGAAACATCAACACAACAAGCAGGACGAATCCGGCGATGCCGGTGGCGATCGGCGTCACGACGACACCACCCTTCTGGCAAAGCGAACGAAATCGACCAGTAACACGCAGACGAGAAGAGCGCAGCCGACGGCGATTCCCCAGGCAAACGGTGAAATCGGCATGGCCAGGGTCAGGGACACTTCGCCGCTGGCCTGCAGATCCCGGGCATAGACAGCACTTTGCCAGGCCAGAAGCCCGAAAAGAACGGCGCCGACCGAGGCCTCCAGGCCTTCGATGTACAACTGCCAGCGGACCGGCAGCATGGAAGTAAAAAACTCCACGGCAATGTGCCCCTTGTCAATGGATGTCTGACCCATGGCGAACGCCGCAACGACCGTTCCCAGAAAGCCGACGATCTCATAGGTCCCGGGGATGGGAGAACGGACAAGGCGAAGGATCACATCCGCGCAGGTCAGGAGCATCATGGCCACAATGCCCGCACAGGCAATGCCGTTCGCATAGCCGATCGTCTTCAGATATCCCCTTCTCCAGGGCATGCCTTTTCCCTCCGTGGTGCCGGTCCGCCTGCTCCGCTATTTTTTCCCCGAACGGCCCGCTTTCTTGATCAGGAGTTCCGCTTCCTGGACCACACTCTTTCCCGACACGCCGTTCGTTTTGACCGTTTTCACGTATTCGTCGATCACGGGATTGACGGCTTTCCGCCACCGTAGGCTCTGCCCCTTCGACAGCGGAATGATCTTGTTACCCAGTCCGAGACTGAAAGCCCTGCCTTCCGCATCAAGGTCGTCCCAGGCCTTGCCGTGGACATCGATCCATTCGGCGCTGACATCCTCGAATGCCTTGCGGACATCTGCCGGCAGAGAATTCCACTTCTTGAGGTTCATAACAACGTACATGGCCGTTGTATATCCGATATTGCGGCAATCCGTCGTATATTTAATCACCTCTGCCTGCTTCCATCCCTTGAGGACTTCAATGGGACCGATCGTCCCTTCCACAACACCCTTCTGCAGGGACTCATAGGTCGATCCCTGGGGCATGGCCACAGGAACGGCCCCCAGAGCCGTAATCACCTTGGCGCTGAGACCGGTCGAACGGATCTTCATTCCCTTCAGGTCTTCGAGTGACCGCACCGGCTTCACCGTATGCAGAAGTCCGGGACCATGGGCATGCAGATAGAGAACCTTCACCTGATCCAGTTCCCGGGGTTTCATCTTCTGGTAAAAATCGTTGGCAGCCCTCGTGGCGGTCCGGCCGTTCGGGTACCCGAGAGGAAGATCCAAGGCCTCCATGACGGGGAAACGTCCACGGGTGTAAGCGAACGCGGACATGCACATATCGGAGATCCCCTTGACGACGCCGTCGTAGCACTGATCCGCCTGGGTGAGGGATCCCCCGGCGAAGATCTGGATTCTCACCCGATCCTGCGTACGGCGCTCCACTTCCTTGGCCCATGCGTCGGCCGCCTTTTTCTGACCGTGGTTCGGCGGGAAAAAGATGCTGTACGTCAATTGGGTTGGTCCCGCCCAAGCGGCGGGAATGCCGGAGCCTACCCCCAGCAGCAGGACTGCCAGTGCGATCCAGACGATTCTTTTCATGTTTGTTCTCCTTTTTATGATGATGAATGAATTGCCGGCATGTCAGCCGGATGCAGCAGTTTCAGGATTCCCGGGACCCATACCATGGGTGCCGTCTCCACTCATGAATGGCCTGTCTGCCCGCCCGATGAACGACCAGACAGGCCGTCGGTAGGCGTAGCATGAAGAACAGAAATAATATCGAGCCTGGATGTCATAAAACATCATAGAATCATAATTTCCCGCTTTAGGGCTTTTTTACTGACGGGGATGATAGGGACGGACAAAAAATCTGGAGGAAGCCTGCTTTCCCGCCGGTCGGCGAGAAGCAGGCATCAATACATATAGGGCTGGACGAGAAGAATACTCATGGATGCTCGGGGCATGGTGTCCGGAATCACGACCGTTTCCTCGATCACAAAAAATGAGGTTTCACTCCTATGGGATCGATGTATCGCTGTCAAGTATTATTTGTTCGGGATTGATTCTGGTGGCTTACCTCACGGCGCAGCCGCTCTACTTCTTCCTTGTACTGTTCGGCCTTTGCCTTGGCCAGTTCGATCTCTTCACGGGCCTTGTCCAGTTTTTCCTCGTGTTTGTGGCGGTCTTCCCGGATCTTGTCCTGGATGTCGTCAAATCCGACGTACATGGCGAGAATTCCGCCCATGATCAGGGCAATCGGCAACCCGCCCTGGACGATGACAAGAAACTGATGTCCCCAGAACATGATGCCGATAAGACCGAATACGGTCGCAATCGCGCCGCCAATGAGCAGAGTCATCCTGGATAACCTCCCGCTGCGGGTCTTTCCCTACTCCAAAATGTTGGTTGTTTTCGTTACACCATGACTGGAAAACGTCAATATCATACCGCCGTGATGCAGGCAAGGCGAAACGACCGGCGGAAGGGCTTTCCAGCCCCCTGTTTTTCGCTCATATCCTACTGAAATGACAGCTTAAATCATCGACCTTTTTTTCGTTGACATTCCCCGGTGGCCATGATAGGGGGCGCGATGAAATGGGATAGATCAGACAGACAGTCCCTGATTCAGTTGGCCTATGCAAGCACCGTCGGCATTGCCATGGTGCTGACCATTTTCGGAGGGCTCTATTTCGGAGCCTGGCTGGACCGGAGACTGGAAACAGGGCATCATTACTTCATGTTCCTGTTTCTGGCGATCGGGGTAATCGTCGGATTCCGGAACATCTACCTGGTAATTCAGAAAAGCGCGCAGGATGATGAACCCATCATCCGGTACATAAAAAGTGAACCGCATCGAAAAAGACCCTCTCCAGGCAAGACTTGAAATCACCAACTGGCTCGTTCTGGCCGTTTGCCTGGTCGTCAGCGCCTTGCTGCTGTCTTCTTCGTTTACCTACGGAATTCTTCTCGGCGGGTTCATCAGCATCATCAATTTCCACTGGCTGGACCGGGACCTGAGGGGGATATTTTCCAATCTTACGGGAAAGGCGAAGTCCGCCCTCCTGCTGAAATATTACCTGCGTCTGGCCGTTACGGCAGTCGTGCTGTACATCCTGATCAGCCAGTCCCTTGTGGATATCATCGGCCTGCTTGTCGGTCTCTCCGTGGTGGTCATGAACATCGTGCTGACAGCAGTTCTGGTATTCTCAAAAAAAAATCGCGTTGAGGAGGTTTTATAAAACATGCACGGTGAATTTCTCTTTGTCCACATTCCCGGCGTTGCCAACCATGTCGCGCACACATGGCTGATCATGGTGCTTCTGGCCCTCTGCGGATTTCTGGCCACGCGCGGACTGTCCGTTTATCCGGGGCGTTTTCAGAACGTCATGGAGGTCATCGTGGGAGCCCTCGATTCCCTGCTCGTTGATACAATGGGGGAGCAGGGCAAACGGTTCTTTCCCCTGATCGCGACACTGGGACTCTTCATTCTCGTTTCGAACCTCCTCGGCCTTGTTCCCGGATTTATCTCGCCAACATCGAGCCTTAACATGACGATCGCCATGGCACTCATCGTTTTCGTACTGACCCACGTTGTGGGCGTCCAGGTGCAGGGTCTCAAGTATTTCAAGCAGTTCCTCGGACCGGTCTGGTGGCTCATCCCGCTGATGCTTCCCATCGAGCTCATCAGCCACCTGTCGCGCCCGCTGTCCCTTTCCGTGCGGCTCTTCGGAAACATCGAAGGCGGACACATCGTGATCATCGTCCTGCTGATCCTGGTTCCGCTGCTGATTCCGCTGCCCATCCTCATTCTGAAAGTGCTGATTTCCTTCATCCAGACACTTGTCTTCATGCTTCTGTCCATGATGTACATCGCCGGGGCCATGGAAGAGCACCATTGATCCGATAAGAACGCAAAAGCATCATCCCATAGACAAAAAAAGCGTCTCATTTCGAGACGCTTTTTTTGTGCCACATCCATCTGTATTTCGCCTCTGTCAGGGCATGCTTTTCATCATTCGCTGTGCCGGCAGACGTCCCTGTTCATTCTCGCAGAGCAGCCCGTATCAAATGCCGGCTCTACTTCTTCCCTGACAGATAGGCATCGATCGCCTGGGCCGCCTTGCGGCCCGCCCCCATGGCCAGAATCACCGTGGCGGAACCGGTAACGATGTCGCCGCCGGCATAGACGCCTTTCCGCGTCGTCTCTCCGGACTCCCCCTTGGTGACGATGTATCCCCACCGGTTCGTTTCCAGACCCGGGGTCGTGGAAGGCACAATGGGATTGGCCATGGTCCCCACGGCAACGACCACCGTGTCGACGTCGATGACGAACTCGGAGCCGACAACAGGAACGGGGCTTCTTCTTCCCGAAGCGTCCGGTTCACCCAATTCCATGCGCAGGCAACGGATCCCCGTCACCCAGCCGTCCTTGTCGCCCAGATATTCCACCGGGTTGGTAAGCAGCTTGAACTGCACGCCCTCTTCCCTGGCGTGGTGGACTTCTTCGATCCGGGCGGGCATCTCCGTCTCGCTTCGCCGATAGATGATATAAGCATTATCCGCCCCCAGGCGCAGGGCCGTCCTTACGGAATCCATGGCCACGTTGCCGCCGCCGACGACAGCCACGTTTTTCCCCCGGACGATGGGCGTGTCGTACTCGGGAAACCGGTAAGCCTTCATGAGATTCGAGCGGGTCAGGTACTCGTTGGCCGAATAGATGCCGTTCAGATTCTCGCCGGGGATGTTCATGAAAACCGGGGCGCCGGCCCCGACGGCGAGGTAGACGGCGTCATAACCTTCTTCGAAGAGTTCGTCCACCGTCTTGATCCGGCCGACCAGGGCGTTCAGGACGATCTTGACCCCCAATCCGCGGAGGTAGTCCACTTCCGCCTCCACGATGGCTTTGGGAAGCCGGAACTCGGGAATTCCGTACACCAGGACGCCGCCCGCCTTATGGAGGGCCTCGAAAATAGTCACCTCGTAGCCCAGCTTCACCAGGTCCCCGGCGATGGTCAGTCCGGAAGGGCCCGCTCCCACGACGGCGATCTTCTTGCCGTTCGGAGCCGGCTTTTCCGGAACAACCACCTGGTTCGTGTCCCGCTCGTAATCGGCGGCAAACCGTTCGAGACGGCCAATGGCCACCGGCTCGCCTTTTTTCCCCAGGATACAGAACTTCTCGCACTGGTCCTCCTGGGGACAGACCCTCCCACAGACGGCGGGCAGGCCGTTCGTCTCTTTCAGCTTGCGGGCGGCACCCAGGAAATCTCCTTCGGCGATCCGTTTGATGAACTCGGGAATCCGCACATCGACCGGACATCCTTCGATGCACCCCGGCTTCTTGCACTGGATGCAGCGCTTCGCCTCGAGGATCGCCGTTTCGGGCGAATAGCCCAGAGGAACCTCGTTAAAATTGGCAATTCTTTCCTGCGGTGCCTGCTCCGGCATCTTCTGCCGGGGAACCTTCTCTTTCTTTTCTTTCTTCGGTTCAGTTTCCATTCCACCCGCACCTGTGTTTTTCGTAGGACTGCTTTTCTTCTTCGCAGTACATCCGGAGGCGGCTTGCCAGAAGGTCGAAGTTCACCTGGTGCCCATCGAATTCCGGGCCGTCGACACACGTGAATTTCGTTTTGCCCCCGACCTCCACCCGGCAGGCTCCGCACATTCCCGTGGCATCCACCATGATGGGATTGAGGCTGACGGTGGTTGGAATCGCATAAGGCCGTGTGAGGTTGGCGATCACCCTCATCATGGGCACCGGGCCGATGGCAAAGACGTGATCGATCTTCTCGCCGCGATCAATGATCTGCTGCAGGACGGCGCTGACAAATCCGTTGAACCCGTAGCTGCCGTCATCCGTACAGACCACGAGTTCATCGCTGGCAGCCCGCATCTCGCTCTCAAGAATGATCAAGTCCTTCGTCCGGGCACCGATGATGGAGGTCACCCGGTTCCCTTTCTCCTTGAGAGCCTTCGTGATGGGATAAATAACGCCCACGCCGACGCCTCCCCCAACGCAGACGGCGTGGCCGAAGACTTCAATCTCCGTGGGATTTCCCAGGGGGCCCTGGACGTCCTGAAAGGCATCGCCCTCCTTCAGGGCGGACATGGCCGCCGTCGTTTTCCCCACGACCTGGTAGATGATCGTGATCGTCCCCCGGACCGGATCCGAATCGACAATGGTCAGCGGAATCCGCTCCCCCTTCTCGTCGATCTTGAGGATCACGAACTGGCCGGCCTTCCGCTTCCGGGCGATCTCCGGCGCCAGGATGTCCATCCGGAACACCGCCTCGGACAACTGCTTTGCTGCCACTACTGCATACAAGGCTGTTTCCCCCTTGACATAAAAAGGGGAGCCTGAAGCTCCCCGGAATCGACTTCCATTGCGGCTTGAGAATTCAGCCGACGATTTTCGAAAGGCCCGCCGCTTCAGTATTCCTTCGTCAGCTTGTCCAGCTCCGCCAGGGTAAACACGGGGCCGTCCTTGCAGACGTACTTGCTGCCGACATTGCAGCGCCCGCACTTTCCGATGCCGCACTTCATCCGCATCTCCAGCGATGTGATGATGTTCTCCTTGGAGAAGCCGAGATCGAAGAAGACCGGCAGGGTGAAGCGGATCATGACCGGGGGACCGCAGATGACCGTCACGGCGTTTTCAGAACTGGGCGCCACTTCCTTGCAGACCGTGGGCACGAAGCCCTCCCGCCCTTTCCAGCCGGCATCTCCCTTGTCGACGGTTACGTTGAGATCGATATCGTCCCGTTTGGACCATGTCTCCAATTCATCCTTGTAGATGAGGAGTCCCGGATTGCGGGCGCCGTAAACCACGGTGATCTTGCCGAAACGCTTCCGGTTGTCCCCGTGGATCATGTAATTGATCAGGGAACGCAGCGTCGTGAAGGCAAAGCCGCCACCCACGATGACGATATTCTTTCCCTCCAGGAACTCGATGGGCCAGGAATTTCCGAGCGGCCCGCGGAGCCCCATCCGGGTGCCTTCCTCCATTTCGTGGAGGGCCGTGGTGACGACGCCGGCCTTCTGGACCGTGAATTCCACATATCCCTTCTGGGTGGGAGAAGACGCGATCCCGATGGGGGATTCGCCTTTGCCGAAGATGGACAGTTCTCCGAACTGGCCCGGGATGTACCGGAACTTCTCCTCGTCCTCCTTATTGAGGAAGGCGAAGCGGAAGGTCTTGATGTCCTTGGTGTCCACCTCGGTGACGATCTTGATCACTTCCACGGGGTAGGGTACGTATGGATTCTGCATTGCGCTCTCCCGATATTATAATGTCGAAATGTCCTGAACAATTTTACGGATGTCGATGTTCACAGGGCAGTACATCACGCAGCGCCCGCAGCCCACGCAGGCGATGGCGTTGAAATTGTCCACGTAATACTTGAACTTGTGCATCGTCCGCTGGCGCCAACGCTCCTTCTGGGTCATCCTCGGGTTGTGCCCCGACGTTTCCTTCGTGAACAGCGGATACATGCAGGAGTCCCAGTTCCGCAAGCGCCGGCCGTCACCGTACTTCATCTCATCGCTGATGTCGAAGCAGTGACACGTCGGACACAGGTAGGTGCAGGTTCCACAGGCCAGACACTTCTGATGGATCGTGTTCCAGAAGGGGTGCTCGAAGTTCTCGTCCAGGATCGGCTTGATTTCTTTCGCCGGGATTTTGGACGAAATGGCCTGCTCCGCCTGGGCGGCGATTTCCTCTTTCTTTTTCGCGGCTCCCTCGTCAGCCTGAGCATCGCCAAAATACTTCAGGAGTTTCGCTCCTTTTTCGGTGATGAACTCAGCCAGGACCTGATCACCCAGATCGGTCAGCAGGACGTCGGCCCCCTCGGAGGAAACGGGGTGCCCGCCTACGGACGTACAAAAGCAGGTCGTATAGGGCGGACGACTGCAGGCCAGAGCGACGATCGTCGTTTTATTCCGCTTGTCGATCCAGAATGGATCCTTGTACTTCTCCTGATCGAAGAGCATGTCCAGGAGGACAAAACTCCGGGCGTCACAGGGGCGTACGCCGAAGAGGACGGCCTGTCCGCTTTCCGCTTCCAGGCTCGCGAATTCCGTCCCCTTCGGGGTCCGCGTGTAGCGCATCATCACTTCCGTCCGCGGAAAGAAGAAGTTCTTCGGTGCGTTCTTGCTGTTGGAAAAGGCCGTGAGGGGCTCCTCCCCTTTTTCCAGCAGCTTGAAGAGGACATTGTCCTCCACCTTCACCGGTGCGAACACGGGTCCGTCCTCACCGATCTTCCTGATGATGCCCCCGAGGGCGTCCTTCTTGATCAACCGTTTTTCCATAACGTCCCTTTTTCTTCTGTATGAAAGATGTTTATCACCGCCGGTTCGCGGCGGCCGGCCGAAAGGGTCTTATACGCTACAGGAGGCCCAGCCCGCTCACCAGGGGAGTCGGGTCCACGTTGTGGAGCTTGAACCAGGACGAGGGCCCCTGGAGTCCCATGGCCAGAGCCACCAGTTCCGTGAAATAGAAGACGGGCAGGCGGACATTCTCGCTGGCCCTCATGTCCAGATTGGCCATGCAGACCGGACAGGCGGTCACGACGCAGTTGGCTCCCGCCTCCCGGGCCATGGCAACCAGTTTATCCACCATCTTGATCACGATGTCTGTCCGGCTGATAGTCAGGCTGCCGCCGCAGCAGTCGGTCTTGTAGGACCAGGGACGAACATCCGCACCCATCGCCCTGAGCAGCTTGTCCAGAAGCACAGGGTTTTCGTAATCGTCGAACTGGCACACTTCCGGCGGACGCAGAAGGAGGCATCCGTAATAGGAAACGGGTTTCAGGCCGGTCAGTTTCCGGGCAACCTTGCCCTCCAGGACATCCAGCCCGATGTCTTTGCAGAAGATATCAATGGGATTGCGGACGGAAACCGTTCCCTTGACTTTCCGCCCCAGGATCTTTTCCACTTCCGTCTTCAGGGCGGCATCTTCGGCAAGATGGTGCTGGGCCGACTTGAAGCGATTGAAGCAGGCGGCGCAGGGAACCATGACTTCCTTGAGATCCGATTTCTCGGCGGCCGCCAGATTCCGGGCGGGCAGGGCCACGGACAACTTGAAATTGGTGGCGTGGGCCGATGTCGCCCCGCAGCAGGACCAGTCCTCCACTTCCTTCAGCTCGATCCCGAGGGCCCGACTGACCGCCTTGACGGACTGGTCATATTCCTTCGCCGTCCCGTGGAGGGAACATCCCGGATAATATTGAACTTTCAACGCTTGCCTCCTTCAGGTGGACTGTTGCGTCAGGCGTTCTTCGTCTTATCGAAGATGCCCCGCACGGACTGGATATCCTTCGTCTTGGGAGAGATCAGGGCGAGCTTTCCCTTCATGAACATGCTGATCCCCATTGCGGCATCGGAGAAGAGATCTCCCGACTTGAGCTTGTAGTTGACCGTCATCATCGTCTCGTTGATGCGGCCGTTGGAGCGAATGTTCGCCAGGAAGGCCTCGTGGAAATGGAGAACGTTCTTTTCCCGGGCCCCGACGCCGGAGGTGATGGCCATCTCGCGGAGTGCGTCCATCATGCGGGCGATGTCCACCTCGTTCGGGCAGCGGGTAATGCAGGTCTCGCAGGACGCGCAAAGCCAGATGGTGGAGCTTCCCAGTACTTCCGCCTTTTTGCCCAACTGGATCATCTTGATGATCTTGTTCGGGTTGTATTCCATGACGGAGGCCAGGGGGCAGCCGGCGGTGCACTTCCGGCAGTGATAGCATCGCTGGATGGGGACCCCGTGGATTTTTTCGTTCACTTCATCGAGAAATGTCTTCATGTCCTCTCCGTTCGTCTCGAAATCTTCGGTCAGCGGCCGTCCCCGAAGGATCCGACCGGCGCCTCTCCCATTTCTCTACGGGTTGAAAATAAAATCGTCCTTGTCGTGTTCGCTGTAGGTCGACAGCGGCGGAACGTCTTCCATCGAGGAGCCGACCCGGTTGTTGAACATCTCGAGGCAGTCCTTGTCGAGTTTCTTGAGGAACTTTCTCAGATCCACTCCCATGGGGCAGACGGACACGCAGGAACCGCAGTCCACACAACGTCCCACCATGTGATAGAGGCGCATGAACTGGAAGACCTGGGTGTCGGTGGCGTCCTCGCCGATTCCGACCCACTGGGGCTGGCTCTGGTCCATGAAGCAGACGGCGCAGTAGCAGGACGGGCAGGCCTGACGGCAAGCATAACAACGGATGCACTTGGCCATCTCCTTCTCGAAGTAGGCCCAGCGCTCCTCGATCGGCAGGTTTTCGAAGGCCGTCACTTCCTCGTATTCCCTATCGGCGTCCATGGGCGCGGCGTTCTCTCCCAGCATCACGTCCGAGATGACCGGGTTGTTGAAGCGGCAGGTGATGCAGCAGTCCGCCAGGGCATCCTTCAGGGCCAGTTTCTTTTCGCCGGCGGGCGTTTTCACGGTGATCGAGTCGCCGGCGACGGTTGCTTCGAGGACCTCCTCGCCGCCGAGGGCCGCCGCGAGCTTTTTGCGTTCCACGTATCCCGTACAGGGCACGCCGAGGATCACGACCTCGTCCCGATTGTACTGTCTCTCCTGGAGACACAGGACGATGGACCGGCTCGTACAGCCCCGGGCCACCACGCCGACCACCTTCTTCTTCCGGTCCTCCGGCTTGACCCGCTTCTGCGCGTTCCGGTGCTGGGAGATCAGGTCATGGACGAACTTGGCGAGGTTCTGGGTGCAGAAGGAATTCCATACCAGCTTCTGAGCTTCTTCCGGAAGGGTGATGAAACAGGGGGTCGCCGTTGCGGGCAGTGTTCCCGCCTCGTAGCCGACGATAACATCCACCTTCTTCTCCTCCAGGAGTCTACCTGCCTCTTCCCGCAGCTTTTTCTGAATGTTTTCCACTTTGTTCGAGTCCTCGTCTTCGAGTTGAATACGAAATTTCGTCTGGCAACCTACGCCCCGCGAAAGCGTTTCCGGATCGGGCTCTCCCGCCGGGTGCTCCCGATCCGCCGGGACGGCTCACAATGGCTCAGAGCTTCTTCGCCAGCTTGTTCGCCGGCCCGAGGGCGGTCACCCGCTCCGTTACCCCCTTGATGACCTTGGCGAACCGTTCCCCTTCGGAGGCGGATACCCAGGTAAAAATGGTCCGATCTCCCTCCAGGCCGATGTAGGAGAGGAAACGTTTCAGTGTGGCAAATTTCCGGCGGGCCGAAAGATTGCCCGACAGATAGTGGCATTCACCGGGGTGGCAGCCGGAAACCAGAACGCCGTCGGCCCCTTCCTGAAGGGCCTTCACGACGTAGAAGGGGTTGATCCGTCCCGTGCAGGGGACGCGGATGATGCGAACGTTCGGAGGATACTGGATCCGGCTGATCCCGGCCAGATCCGCCCCGGCGTAAGTACACCAGTTGCAGACGATGGCCACGATTTTCGGCTCCCAGTTTTCCTTGGCTTGCTGTCCAGACATATCGGCTCCGTTTCTGTTGGGATTAATTCAACCGCGTATCCGCGCCGCCGGTTACAGGGCGGCGATCTGCGCCAGCACCTCTTCGTTGTTGAAACCGTTGAGGTCTACTGCGTTCATGCGGCAGGAGGCCGTGCAGACCCCGCAGCCCTTGCAAAGGACGGTATTGACCGCCGCGCATCCTTCGGCAAGATCCACGGCGATGGCGCTGAAGGGACAGTTGACCTCGCAGAGCCCACAGGCGGCGCACCGCTCTTTGTTGACATAGGCCGTCTTGCCCTCGGCCTCGATGAAGTCCTTCGTCAGGATCGTGCAGGCCCTGGAGACCGCGGCGTTTGCCTGAACGATCGAATCCTCGCTCAGTTTCGGCGCATGGGCCATGCCGCACATGAAGACGCCGTCGGTGGCAAAATCGACCGGGCGGAGCTTCACGTGGGCCTCCAGGAAGAATCCGTCCTGGTTGGTCGGCACCTTCAGCATCTTGCCGATTTCTTCATTCTCCGGATTCGGAACAGTGCCGACGCTGAGCGCCAGGAGATCCGTCTTCAGTTCCACCGTCTCGTTGAGGATGGGATCGAGCAGCCGGATCACCAGCTTGTCCCCCTCGGCCCTCACTTCGGGTTTCCGGTCCTCGTCGTAGCGGACGAACTTGACATTCAGCTCCCTGGCCTTCTTGTAGAAGTCTTCCTTGAGACCGAAGGTCCGGATGTCGCGGTATATGACCGTGACATCCTTCTCCGGGTCCATTTCCTTGAGCTTCAGGGCGTTCTTGATCGCCTCGGAGCAGCAGTAGCGGCTGCAGTAGGGCCGCTCGGGGATGCGGGAGCCCACGCACTGGATCATCGTGACGCTCTTGGCTGCCGCGGCCTTTGCATCCTTCTCCGCGATCAACTTCTCCAGGTCGCGCTGGGTCAGCACGCGGTCAGACTGGCCGTACAGGTATTCCTTGGTCTCCAGCTCATAGCCGCCGGTGGCCACGACGACCACGCCGTGCTCGAACTGTTCTTCTCCGTCCCGGGTGGCGACGGTGGTTTTGTAGTTGCCGATGAAGCCCTCGATCTTCTTGATCTCCGTCCCCGTATAGACCTGGATCAGCTCGCTCTTCTTCACCCGGTCGATCAGGCCGGCCAGGTGCTTCTTCGTGTCCAGCCCCTCGAGGGTGTAGTAGAGGCTCGCGTAGTTGCCGCCCAGGGACGGCTTCTTCTCGACGATGTAGGACTTGAATCCCTGGTCCGCAAAGGAGAGGGCCGCCGTAATGCCCGCGAGCCCTCCGCCGATGATGAGGACGTTCTTGTTGACGCCCAGCTGTCCCGGCTTCAGGGGCTTCAGGAACTGGGCTTTGGCGATGGACATTCTGACCAGGTCCTTGGCCTTCTCGGTGGCCGCCTCGGGCTCGTGCATGTGGACCCACGAATCCTGGTCCCGGATGTTTGCCATCTCGAAGAGGTAGCGGTTGAGTCCCGCCTTCTCACAGTTCTCCTGGAAAAGACCCTCGTGGGTCCGGGGGGAGCAGGAGGCGACAACGACGCGCGTCAGGTTCTGTTCCTTGATGACCTCGCCCATCTTCACAGCCGTGTCCTGGGAACAGGTGAAGAGGTTATCCGTGGCGAAGACCACGTTGGGCAGGGTCTTGGCGTACTCAACGACTCCCGGAACATCGACCACGCCGCCGATGTTGATGCCGCAGTGGCAGACGAAAACGCCTGTCCGGGGACCGACCCCGCGGATGTCCGTCTCCAGAGGCAATTCCTCCTCGGTGATCATCGTTCCGCGGCGTTCCGACAGGAGACCGGCGGCGCATGCCGCGGCGCTCGATGCTTCCATGACCGTCTCGGGGATGTCCTTGGGACCGCCGAAGGCACCGCAGACAAAGACACCGTTCCGGCTGGTCTCGACGGGATTCTCAAGGGCGGTCCGGCAGAATCCGTGCTCTTCGAGGTCGATCCCGAGGGCCTTGGCAAGCTTCGCCGCCTCCGGGGGAGGTGTCAGACCCACCGAGAGGACCACCATCTCGAATTCTTCCTCGACGAGTTTGCCGTCCTCGGTGACGTACTTGAGGAGCAGGTTCTTGGACTGCTGGAGCTCTTTCACGCTGGAGGGCATGGAGCGGATGTATCGGATCCCGTATTCGTTCTTTGCCCGGTTGACGAACCGGTCGAAATCCTTTCCATGGGCCCGGATGTCCATGAAGAAGATCGTCGGCTCCAGTTCCTTGGCGTGCTCCTTGCCGATGATGGCCTCCTTCGTAGCGTACATGCAGCACACGGAGGAGCACCAGCTGTTACCGCAGGAGGTGTCCCGGGAGCCCACGCACTGGATGAAGGCGATCTTCTTGGGCTCCTTGCCGTCGGAGATGCGCTGGACGTGGCCGAAGTAGGGACCCGAGGCGGAAAGGATCCGCTCGAACTGGATGGCCGTCACGACGTTCGCGTAGGTGCCGAAGCCGTATTCCCCACGGATGGAGGCGTCGAAGGTCTCGAAGCCCGGGGCGGCGATGACGGCGCCGACCTCGATGGTCTCTTCCTCAAATGTATCGTCATGCTTGATGGCGCCGGCGATGCAGGCGTCGACACACTGGTAGCACTCGGAGCAGATGCCGCAGGCCAGGCAGCGCTGGGCTTCCCGGACGGCCTCCTCCTCGCCGAAGCCGATGCCGACTTCCTGGAAGGTCGTCCGCCGCTCGTCGGGCTTCATGTGGGGATATTTGACCCGGGGGGCCTTTGGAACGGCGCTCACGTCGGCCTTGTCGGCCAGATCCTTCGTCCAGTCCTTGGCCCGGCCCGCCGCCATGTCCTCGCCTTGGAGATACCGGTCGATGGACACCGCCGCTTCCTTCCCGGCAAAGACGGCCTTGACGACCGTCTGGGGTCCCGTGACCACGTCGCCACCGGCGAAAACGCCGGGGACGTTCGTCGCGAAGGTGACCGCGTCGACGTCGAAGTTCTTCCATTTGTTGATGGAGATGCCGCTCTCGGCAGGCACGAAATCAAGGTCCGCCTCCTGGCCGATGGCGGGAATCAAGGCGTCGCAGGGGACGATGAACTCGGAGCCCTTGATCTCGATGGGCCGCCTGCGCCCGCTGGCGTCGGGCTCGCCAAGTTCCATCCGGGTGCACTCGATGCCCGTGACCTTGCCGCCTTCCCCCACGACCCGCTTGGGGGCCACGAGGAATTCCATCTTGATGCCCTCTTCCAGGGCCTCTTCGATCTCCTCCGGCGAGGCGGGCATTTCGGCCCGGGACCGGCGGTAGAGTATGAAGACGTCTTTCGAGCCCGTACGGATGGCCGTCCGGACGGCGTCCATGGCGACGTTCCCGCCGCCGACGACGGCGACCTTGTCGCCCAGGAAGACTTTCTCGCCCAGGTTCACCCGCTTCAGGTAATCGACGCCATGGATGACGCCCTGCATGTCTTCCCCGGGGATGTTCAGCTTGCTGCTGTTGACGGTTCCGCAGCCGATGAAGACGGCATCGAAGTCCTTCTGGAGCTGGGCGAAGGGGAGGTCCTTGCCCACGGGTCTGTTCAGGTGGATCTTGACCCCCAGGTCCTCGATGACCTTGATCTCGGCCTTCAGGACATCCTTGGGAAGCCGGTACTCGGGAATGCCCACTGCCAGCCAGCCGCCGGCGACGGGGAGGGATTCGAAGACCTCGACGTCATAGCCTTCGGCGGCCAGGTAGTAGGCGCAGGTCAGGCCGGCGGGGCCGGCGCCGACGACGGCCACCTTCTTGCCCTTGCTCTCCTTCTTGTCGGGGATGTAGCGGGTCTCGTCCTTCAGGTCGAGATCGGCCACGAACCGTTTCAGGTGCATGATGTCGATGGGCTCGTCGACTTTGCCTCGCATGCAGGCGGTCTCGCAGGGATGGTTGCAGACCCGGCCGCAGACGATGGGGAACGGGTTGTCTTTTTTGATGAGCTTCAGGGCTTCCTTGAATTTCCCCGTGGCGATGAGGGCGACGTAGCCCTGCACGCTGATGTGGGTGGGGCAGTTCGCCTTGCAGGGGGAGGTGCCGAGCTTGTCGATGGCGAAGCCGCTGGGAATGGCCTGGGGAAAATGCCGATAGGTGGCCTTCCGCTCGCTCAAGTTTTCGTTGAAGTCGGAAGGAACGGAGATGGGGCAGACATTGGCACAGTCGCCGCAGCCGGTGCACTTGGAGAGGTCGACGAACCGCGGCGCCTTCGTCATCCGGACCTTGAAGCGGCCCGGCTCACCCTCTACGGATTCTACGGTCCGCCGGGTGAGAATCTCCACGTTGGGATGGCGGCCCACTTCCACCAGCTTCGGGGAAAGGATACAGGCAGAACAGTCGTTGGTGGGAAAGGTCTTGTCCAGCTGGGCCATGACGCCGCCGATGCTGATGCCTTTTTCCACCAGATAAACTTTCAAGCCGGAGTTTGCCAGATCCAGGGACGCCTGAATGCCGGCGATTCCGGACCCCACTACCATGACCGCACCGATTTTTTCGCTTGATTGAGCCACTGGACACCACCTCGGGATATCTCAGAATGTTTTCGTCCGTCCCGTCATTCCACCCAGGATTATCGATCAGAACGCGAATCGGGCAGATATGCGGACCTTGCGATGAAACCGCTCTTACGACCGCCCCCGTTGGAGGGAGGCGTGATTGGACCGTGGAGCCGCTACCACGATTAGGGCGTCCTGTCAAGTCGATTTCACCCCCCTATGGAATCCATGACACACCCCGCAGAACAAGAACAACCACTTGCAACATAAAGGGTTTTTTGTTACATCCCCAGTGCGCGCCGACCACCCGCGGGGGTCTCCGGAGAGGCCCTCAACGCTCACCGTTCGCTCGGCAGGGACCATGACGGAAACGCCTCAAAAACACCATCACCCTGAAAATTACCTCGTCCGAGCCATCTCCGACGACGGCGGGGTCCTGGCCCTGGCCTGTGTCACCACGGATCTTGTCGCCCGGTCCGCCCGCCGTCACGGGACGTCTCCCGTGGCCGCCGCCGCTCTTGGCCGGTCGCTCACGGGCGGGGCGCTCCTGGCGTCCCTTCTCAAGGAAGGCCAGGGACTGGCCCTGAAGTTCGAAGCCGACGGCCCGCTGGGGAAGATCGTCGTGGAGGCGGAACGGGACGGCAGCGTCCGCGGCTATGTCCAGAACCCGGAGGCCGATGTGCCGGACCGGGATGGAAAGCTGGACGTGTCCGGCGCGCTCGGGAAAAACGGCTTCCTGACGGTCCTGAAAGACCTCGGCCTGAAGGAACCCTACCAGGGCATCGTTCGCCTCCGTTCCGGGGAGATCGCTCAGGACCTGGCCTATTACCTCCTGGAATCGGAACAGATCCCCTCCGCCATCGCCCTTGGCGTTTACGTGGAATCCAACGACCGAGTGTCCGCCGCCGGGGGGTTCCTGGTCCAGTCACTCCCCCCGCCGGATCCGGAGTCGGTGGAACGCATCGCTTCCCGCCTGGAGGCGATGCTTCCCGTAACCGCGCTTCTCCAGGAAGGAAAGACTCCGGAAGACCTGCTCCGGGACATCTTCTCCGAAATCCCGTTCCGCATCCTGGAGACCCAGCCCCTGACCCTCCGGTGCTCCTGCAGCCGCAGCCGGATCGAACGGGTCCTGTTGAGCCTGGGGGCCGACGAGCTCAAGGCGATCCTCGACAATCCCGGAGAGGCGGAAGTGAACTGCCATTTCTGCCGGATCGCCTATCGATTCAACCGGGAGGAACTGGCGGGGCTGATCAGGCGCCTCGCCTGACGGGTTTGCCCCGGATCCCTGCCCGCGGCGAAGACCGCCTGGTCGCGGAACGGCGGGATCACGGGCTTTCTTTCCTGAAGAAAAGGAGGCTGCCATGAAAATCGACCGCATCGAACTTTTCCACGTCGCCGTCCCCCTTCCCAAACCGTTCTGGCCGTCCTGGATTCCCGGCTATCCCCAGACGGTGAACCGCTTCACCCTCATCCGCCTCACCACCGACGGGGGTCTCCAGGGCCTGGCGGCGGGCATGGCCTTCGAACGGGAGCGGGAGGGCCTGGGCGGGCTCATCGGCCCCTATCTGATCGGCCTGGACCCGACGGACATCGACTTGGTCCGCCGGCGTCTCCGTGAAATCAGCTATCTGGGCTGGCGGAACTACTGGATCGAAGCGGCCTGCTGGGATATCCGGGGCAAGATGGAGAGAAAGCCCGCCTGGGCGCTTCTCGGCGGCACGGACAACCGGCCTGTCGCTGTCTACGCCTCCACCGGCGAGGTCCACCCCCCGGCGCAGCGGACCGAGGAGGTGCTCCGCCTCCGGGAGATGGGATTCCGGACGGTGAAGCTCCGGGTCCACGGCGCCACCCTCACGGAGGACGTCGCCCAGGTGGAGGCGGTACGTCGGGCCGTGGGAGAATCCATGGAGATCGGCGTCGACGCCAACCAGGGATGGCCCGTCACGATCATCGAGAAGCCTCCGGTCTGGGATCTCGAGCGGGCGACCGAGTTCGCCCGGGCCTGCAGAGACCTGGGCGTCTCCTGGCTTGAGGAGCCCCTGGACATGTACGCCTGGGATGAACTGGCGGAGCTCCGCCGCCGCTCCGACGTTCCCATCGCCGGAGCGGAGCTAAACGCCGGCTGGCAGGAGTACAAGATCATGCTGGAGAAGGGGAGCTTCGACATCTACCAGCCCGACGCCACCATGGGCGGCGGCATCGGCGACTCGAAGAAGGTCATGGACGCCTGCGCCGCCCAGGGCCTGGACTTCAGTCCTCACACCTGGACGAACGGCATCGGCTTCCTCGTCAATCTCCAGCTTTACGCCGCGGGCCCCCGGAAACACCCTCTCGAGTACCCTTACGAACCTCCCGCCTGGATCCCCGAGTACCGCGACGGGATCCTGGCGGAACCGATCCGGGTCTCCGCCGACGGCACCGTTCCGCTGCCGGAGGCCCCGGGCCTCGGCATCGTCCTGGACGAGGACAGGCTCGCCCGCTACGGGGAGAAGTTCTTCGAGATCACCCCCGGGGGGATCGCCGCGAAGGCCATCCGGGAGAAGGGTCTCCTCACGGCCCTCAAGCTGGCCATGAAGAAGGGAAAGTAGGGTTGCTCCCCATGAAGGCAATGTTCCTGAAGGGTATATCCCGTTTCACCGAAAATCGAAGTCCCCTGGCGTTTGCAGAGGTTCCCACGCCCGTTCCGGGAGAAGGCGAGGTCCTTCTCCGGGTCTCCGCCTGCGGTGTCTGCCACACGGAGCTGGACGAGATCGAGGGACGGACGCCACCGCCCCGCTTCCCCGTCATCCCCGGCCATCAGGTGGTGGGCCGCGTCGTCGGGCGTGGATCCGGGGCGGAGCGGTTTCCGGTCGGAGAACGGGTCGGCGTAGGCTGGATCTACCGCGCCTGCGGCCGCTGTCCATTCTGCCTGGAGGGAAACGAGAATCTCTGCCCGGACTTCGAGGCAACGGGACGGGACACCGATGGCGGGTACGCCGAATACATAACCGTTCCGGAGGCTTTCGCCCATCCCCTGCCGCCGGCGTTTAACGACGTCGAGGCGGCTCCCCTCCTGTGCGCCGGGGCCATCGGCTGGAGGTCCCTCCGGCTGACAGGCCTGCGGAACGGTCAACGGCTCGGCCTCACGGGATTCGGCGCCTCGGCCCACCTGGTTCTCCGGCTGGTGCGGCACCGCTACCCCGACACCCCCGTCTTCGTCTTCGCGAGGAGCGAGCGGGAGCGGGCCTTCGCCCGGGAGCTGGGCGCCGTCTGGGCGGGGGATACGGCCGATACGGCCCCGGAACGGCTCGACGCCGTGATCGACACGACCCCCGCCTGGAAGCCCGTCGTGGAGGCCTTGAAAAACCTGGCACCGGGGGGCCGCCTGGTGATCAACGCGATCCGCAAGGAGGAGGGCGACAAGGAGGTCCTCCTCGCCCTCCAGTATCCCGAACATCTCTGGATGGAGAAGGAGATCAAAAGCGCGGCCAACGTGGCCCGCCGGGACATCGCGGAATTCCTGGCCATGGCGGCGGAGATCCCGATCCGGCCGGAGGTGCAGGCCTACCCGCTGGCGGAGGCGAACCACGCCCTGTCGGAGCTGAAGGAAGGAAAAATCCGGGGAGCGAAGGTACTCGTGACGGGGGGATAAAGGACGGGCCTGCAACCGCGGCAGCGGAAAAATCCGGCGTCCCGGCACAGGGACGGGCCTTCATCCTGCGTTCGCCGCTGAAACGGCCGAGCGGCGGATGAGACCGGCGGTGACGGCGGCGGCACTGGTCTTCGTGGATTCGAAACCGGCGTCCGCTAGGGCTCTCCGTTTTCTTTCTTCTTGCGGTGGTCCCGGACGGCGATGAAGACGTAAACGCCCACGGCCGCCCCCAGCGAGACAACCAGATTCACCAGTCCGCTCTCGATCCCGATGACCCGCTCGCAGAGGAGCCAGACCAACAGGTAGGTGACGGCCGTCAAGATTTCCTGCATTTCGGAACCTTCCCTCCCCGCGTGGATTCCTGCGGTCTCCGCCGATGATTCCTCACCGCGAAGACCGGGTGTGCCTGGACGATTAGTATGGCCGTATACCTATCCATCTCCCAAAATACAATGAAAAATTCCCCCGGCTTGCGGCATAATCGGGCATCGTCCCGTGAATTCGCGCCATTCCGCCTCCTCCTGCAGGAGAGGCATTGAACCGGGCCTGTTTTTTTTATGGTCGGGCGGCCCAGGCAAGCCTTGCCCGGCCGAGGGCCCTGCCGAAACAGGCGACTGCGTTCGACAGGGGCGACACCGGATCCCGGCGGAAGAGATAGATCCGCTCCACCCCCAGACGGGCCGCGTTTTCGGCCACAATCCGGTGCGCCTCCGCCGGGGCGTCCGCCGGGGCGTACAGATGGATGGGGATGCCCAGCCCCTGCACGGCCCGGATCCGTCCGAGAGCGTCTCCCAGGCCGCCCGGTGTCCCCGCCTCGCCAAGCGGCATCATCACCCGGATGGCGCGGACGGGAAAGGAACGTAACTGTTCCCGGAACCCCGGATCCTCCGGCAGCCAGCTTCCCGTGGTCCAGAGGCGGATATCCATGCCCGGGGGAACGCGGCCAAGGATGCCGATCAGATCGGCCCGGAGCAGCGCGTCCCCGCCGTAGAACTCGATGCTCCGGTAGTTCGGGTCCACGGCCTGAAGGTCGCGGATCACCGCCTCGGCGGGCCTGCGCGACGGCCTTCCGGCGGCATCGCAGCCGCGGCAGTCCGGCGGGCAGGGGGCGCCGAGATCCACCTGGTTTTTCGAGGCAACGGGATAGAAGGGACGTCCCGTGCCCATCGGCCGGATGTGCTCCTCGATGTAGTCGGGATTCCGCATCGGGCAGGTGTCGCCGCCCAGCCGAACCAGCGGATGGGACTGCATCCGCTCGAACACCTCTACGACTGATTCCCGGGTCGCATCGCCAAAGACGAGGGGAAGGTACGGGCAGGGGGCGATCCAGCCGTTGCTCATGATGTGGCAGAAGATGTTCTTGGCCGTGCACTTATTCGTCTCTCCCAACGGCGTTCCCGGCGTGTGAACGTAAATGTGGGGGGCGTACTCCGGGGCGATGCAGGCGAAGAGATCCCGCTCCCGGCGGGCCGCAAAGGGAGTCCCGTCTGGATGGGCCGACCGGCCGGAAAAGCGGGGCAGGAGGAGCCGCACCTTTTCGGCCCCCTTCGCCAGGACGAAGGCCATGAACCGGTTCATGGCACCGCCGGTGAAGAATTCGGCCGTCTGCGGCACGATGGAGACATGCACGGCCATGGAGGTCGCCGCCCCCAGCTCCAACGCCCGGACGGCCCGCTCGAAGCTCCCCGCCCTTCCCCTCCGCCGGTCATGCTCCTCCGGGCGGGAATCGTCCAGGCTGAGGTAGATCTGGTTCAGGCCCGCCGCTTCCAGCTCCCGGACGAAGGCCCCGTCCAGGAGCCAGCCGTTCGTCTCCAGGGACATCATGAATCCGGAGGCCTTTCCGCGCCGGATGATCTCGAACAGGTCCTTCCTGAGCGTCGGCTCGCCGCCGAAGAGATCCACCACCAGGCAGCCGGCCAGCCGGAGGTCCCGGAAGACATCGTCGATCTGCTCCAGGGTCAGCTCGCCGGGCATGACGTTTCTGAGCTCCGCCACCCCGCAGTGTTGGCAGCTCAACTGGCACCGGTTGGTCAGGGTGAGTTGGACGACCTTGATGAGCGGCAGGGCCATGTCAGGCACCCCGATCCCGGCTGACGTTATAGGGCAGATCGCAGTCGAAATCCCGGATCACCACCCCCCGCCCCCGGGCGTTCACGAAGTCCGAGGCGGCGTCCAGCCGCCGCAGCGCCTCCTCCGGCGGGACCTTCGGCTCCAGCCGGGCCGCGGGAGTCCCCCGGTTGTCCGAATAGTGGAGAAAGTACGTGTCGCGGAAGGCGTCCGCCAGGGCCAGGGACGCCCGGAAGTCCTCCCGGGTCTCCGTGGGAAAATTGATGAGGACATGGGTACAGAGGAGCGACCGGGGCGCGATCTCCCGGAGCCGTCGCACGCGCTCCACGACCCGGCCGATGGGATAGCGCCGGTTCATCAGGTCCAGGATGCGCTGCGAGCCCGACTGGAGCGGGATGTTCGCGTAGCGGATGCGCCCGGTGGCAAAGAGCGGCGCCAGATCGTCGAAGCGATCCTCCACGAAGGATGGGAACACGTAGCTCAGCTTGAGCGACAAGCCGCCGTCCAGCCCGAGGAGCCCCCCGATCAGATCGACCAGGTCGCTCCCGATGTCCCGGCCGTAGCTGGCGCAGTCATCCGCCAGCAGGGCGAATTCCCGCACGCCTCGTTCGAGCCCGCTGCGGGCCCGGGAGAGGATCGACTCCACGGGCACGCTCGACAGGCCTCCCTTCGCGCGGCGGATGTTGCAGTAGGAACAGGCGTTCACGCATCCCTGGCCGATGAAGAGGAAGGCGTCCTGCGGACCGAGGTGCTGTCCCGGCAGGAAGAACTCCGGCGGCAGGCGGCTCGCCGCGGCCGCCCGGACAGGGATCCGGTTTGGAAAATGCGTATCGAGAAGGTCCAGGTCCTTCGGCCCGACGCACAACACCCCCTCCGGATCGAACGGGGTGTCCGGCAGGCCGGCCAGGCAGCCCAGGAGAACCACGCTCTTCCCCTTCCCGTGACTCCTGGCCGTCTCGAGCGCCGCCAGGGACGTGCCGATCTTTCCCTCCGTGACGCAGCAGGAGTTCACGAGGATGATCCCGGCGTCCCGGACGTCCCGCACCAGGGGGTGGCCGTTCAGGAGGAAGAAGCGGACCGCCTGGGTAAAGAGGTATGCGCCGGGGGCGCAGCGCCGGCTCGGGTTGAAGACGAAGATGCCGGGCTTCGGGGCCGCTGCGGGATCAGGCATAGGGCACCACGAACGAGGCGAGCTTTCCTTCCGCCACCAGTCGCCCCAGGTAATCCGCTTTTGCCTGCCGGTCGGCGTCGTCGCACCGGGAGGCCAGGGCCGCCGCCCGGGTCACCCGGTTTCCACCATAGCCGATGAAGACGGAGTGATCGAAGAGTCCGGCGAAGGAGACGCTTTCCGCAAGCTCCTCCCAGGTCTCCGTTGGGAAGGCAAAGATGAAGTGGGAATAGACGAAGACGCCGGGATCGAGGGCACGGAGCCGGAGAACCGCATCCGCCAGGCGGCCGGGGTCGTAGCGGCGGTTCATCAGGTCCAGGATGCGCGGGGATGCGGATTGGGCGGGCAGGCAGACGTAGGGGATGCGCCCGGCGGCGAAAAACGGTGCCAGCCGGTCGGCGTATTGCAGGAACAGGGCCGGGAACACCGTGTAGAGCTTGATCCGGAGGTCCGGGGCGATCCTGCAGATCCGGCCAAGCAGCCCCGGAAGGTCGTCGTCCCGGTCGAGGCCGTAGGAGCCGCAGTCGTCCGCGAGCAGGGTCACGGTCCGGACGCCCTGATCGTACAGTTCGCGGGCATCCGCCTCGATCTCCTCCGCCGGCCGGCTACGGACCCGCCCCTTGGCCAGCCGGATGCTGCAGTAGCTGCAGTCGTTGACACAACCTTGGGAGATCAGGAGGTAGCGGTCATCCGGCCCCATGCGGGGCTGGTAGGGACGGTGCCCTTCAAGACGGGAGACGTGGACGGTCTCGAAAGGAACGCGCGCCCCGACGAGGGCGTCCAGTTCGGCGCTCGCTCCGTACGGGATGAACCGGATCCGGGCGGCCTCCCCGCCGAGGCACGCCTGCAGTTCCCCGGGAAAGGCCGCCAGGCAGCCGAAGACAACGAAATGAGCCAGCGGATGGCTGTGCATCGCCCCGGCGATGGCTTCCTCGCACCGCCGGCGCATCCAGTCGGTCACGACGCAGGCCCCCACAAACACCAGGTCCGCCTCCCTCTCGCCACCGGCCCGGTGGCCGTTCAACTCGAAGTAGCGCCGGGCCCGGGAAAGAAACAGGGCGTTGTTCTCGCACCCCGGGTGAAGGTTGACGATCCGGACGTTCATGGCTCCCTCGAAAAGTAGGTCAGATTATTTTGCACTGCAACATAGAAAATAAATCCGACCTATTTTCTCATTATATCCCCGTCATCCGGGCGATGATGCCTTTCATGATTTCATTGGTGCCGGCGAGGATGCGGGTGACGCGGAGGTCCCGCCAGGCCCGGGCGAGGGGGCCGCTCTCGTCGAGGCCCAGGCGGCCGTGGAGCTGGAGGCACCGGTCGGCGATCCGCCAGGCCGTCTCGGTGGTCCACCACTTGGCCATGGAGACCTCCCGGACGACGTTCTTCCCCTCGATGTGGTCGGCGATGAGCTTGTCCACGAAGGTCCGGCCGATTTGGACCTCCGTAGCCATTTCGGCGATCTCGAAGCGGACGTGCTGGAACGACGACAGGGCCGTCCCCGAGACGTCCGTCTTCTTCACGTGGGAAATCGTGTGCTCCAGGACCCACTCCGCCGCGGAGACGGCGCCGATGGCCACGACAAGGCGCTCCGGCTGGAGGTGCCGCATCAGGTTCTTGAACCCCGAGCCCTTCCCGCCGAGGCGGTGGGTCAGGGGCACCCGGCAGTCGTGGAAGAAGATCTCCGTCGTGTCCTGGCTGTGCCAGCCCGCCTTCTTCAGGCGGCGCCCCCTTTCGAAGCCCGGGGTCTTCCCCTCCACCAGGTAGATGTCCACGGCCCGGTGGGGGTCCTCCGTCGCCGGGTCCTTCGCGGCCACCACGAAGAGGTCGCCGTTGGTTCCGTTGGAGATGAAGGTCTTCTGGCCGTTCAGGACCACGAAATCGCCGTCCTCCACGGCACTTGTCCGGATGGCCGCCACGTCGCTCCCGGCGTGGGGCTCCGTCATGGCGATGCCGGTGACGATCTCGCCCCGGATGCAGCCTGGCAGGTAGCGGTGCTTGAGCTCTTCGGAGGCGAAGGACGTGATGTAGGGGACGACCACGTTGCTGTGGAGCCGCGGGGAGAGACCGTAGCAGTTGGTCTTCGCCATCTCGTCCACGACGATGACGGAATGGAGGAAATCGAGGCCGCGGCCGCCGTACTCCCGGGGCACGTCGGTGCAGAGAAACCCTGCTGCGCCCATGGCCAGCCAGGCCGACCGGGGAACGATGCCGTCGGCCTCCCACCGGTCCACGAAGGGAATGACCTCTCTGGCGAGGAACCCGCGGAATTCCTCGCGGAAGGCCCGGTGCTCACCGGTCCAGGGCAGGATCTCCATCATCCCTCCCGCAGGCGCTTCTGGAGGATGCGCTTGAGGATCTTGCCGCCGGGATTCCTCGGGAAGGAGTCGACGAAGAAAATCCGCTTCGGCATCTTGAAGGGGGCGATCTTCCCCTGGAGCCCTGCCAGGATGTCCTCCTCCGTCACAGCCTCGCCCTCCCTGAGCAGCACGAAGGCCGCCACCACCTCTCCCCGCTTCGGGTCCGGCATGCCCACGGCCGCCGCTTCCTTCACCGCCGGGAGGGACTGGATCGCCCGCTCCACCTCGGCGGGGTAGATGTTCTCCCCGGAGGAGATGATCATCTCCACCTTGCGGCCGATGATGTAGAGAAATCCGTCCTCGTCCCGCCGCCCCATGTCGCCCGTCCGGAACCAGCCGCCTTTCTTGGCCTCCGCAGTTTCCTTCGGCTTCCGCCAGTAGCCGGAGAAGACATTGGGACCTTTCACGACGATCTCCCCGGGCTCCCCGGGGGCGACGTCCCGGTCTTCCTCGTCGACGATGCGGAGCCGCACGTGGAAGACCTCCTTGCCCACGGACCCGGCCTTCCGGACGGCGTCCTCCAGGTCCAGCGACGTGAGCCGCCCCGTCTCCGTGAGGGCGTAGCCCTGGACGAAGCCGATCCCCTTCTCGTCCTGGTACTTCCGGATGACCGGGAGGGGGATCGGCGCCCCCCCGGAAATGAAGAAGTGGACGTGGGACAGGTCCGCCCCGGCCCACTCGGGCGTGTCCGCCATGATCTGGAACATGACGGGGACGGCGAACATGTAGTTGATCCGCTCCCGGACAATGGTCAGGAGGACTTCCGAGGCGTTGAAGAACCCCGACAGGACGACGGAGCCGCCGGCGTAGATGACCGGCGTGACCGACGCCGCCAGGGCGCCGATGTGGAAGAGGGGCGCCACGACGAGGGACCGGTAGGTCCGGTTGACGCCGTAGCCGATGAGGGAATGGACGGCCCCGAAGAGGATGTTCCCATGGGTCAGGACGGCCCCTTTCGGATCGCCCGTCGTTCCGGAGGTGTACATAATGAAGAGGGGGTCCTCGCCCGTCACTTCCTCCATCGGCCTTGGCTCGCCATCCGACTCGGCCGCCGTCAGGTCCGACAGGAGCGATTCCCCGGGAAGGGGCTCTCCGCCGTGGCGGATCCAGTGGCGGATCCCCAGGCCCGGCTCCTTGAGGGGAGCCGCCTTTTCGGCAAACTCGACGGCGTAGACGAGCCCCCGGGGGGCCGAGTCGCGGAGGATGTATTCGATCTCCGGCCCCGCCAGTCTGTAGTTCACAGGCACCAGGATGGCCCCCGTCTTGGCGCAGGCGAAGAAGATCTCCAGGAATTCGCTCGTGTTGCCCATGATGAGCGCCAGGCGCTCGCCCTTCACGATGTCCAGGTTCTGGAGCGCCCGGGCCGTCCGGTTGACCCGCTCGTTGAAGGCCCGGTTGCTGAAGGCCCGCTCACCGTCCTTCAGGAATTCCCGGTCCGGGTGGGTAAAGGCCCTCTTTTCAATCCATTCTCCGATGTTCATGATTCTTCCCCGATATTGGAAAACAGAAGGGAGACGTAGCTCCCCCCGTGGGAGATCCCGTTCAGGAGTCCTCTTTGCACATTCGCCCGGACGGACGGCCCCGTCACGATATTCAGTGGCCGGACCGGGTCTTCCAGTCCCAGGGTGGGGGGCACGGCGCCGTCCCGGAGCGCCAGGGCCAAGGCCGCCGCCCGCATCCCCCCGGAGGTGAAGCTCTCCCCGAGGGCGCCCTTCAGGGCCGTCACGAGCGGCATCTTTCCACCTGGCCCGAACACCTGCTCCAGCCCTTCCGCCTCCAGGAGGTCCGGCTGAAGGCCGCCGCTGGCGGCGGCGAAGACGGCGTCCACGTCCTCCGGCCCGCAACCGGCGGACCGGAGCGCCCGGCGGACCGCCAGGACAAGGCCCCGCGGGTCC
Organism: Syntrophaceae bacterium; assembly: GCA_013177825.1. Classification (NCBI taxonomy): domain Bacteria; kingdom Pseudomonadati; phylum Thermodesulfobacteriota; class Syntrophia; order Syntrophales; family Syntrophaceae; species Syntrophaceae bacterium. The sequence goes on along the minus strand of JABLXX010000004.1, from coordinate 132,888 downwards.
TCCGGCCAGCCGGTCATGGGCGCCGGCGAAGAGGCCATGCCCTGCCCCACGATCTCCGCATGGACGGTTGCGCCCCGCTCCCGGGCCGCATCCAGCGGCTCCAGGCAGAGGATCCCGCAGCCCTCCCCTGCCACCGGCCCGTTCCGCCGGAGGTCGAAGGGGCGGGCGCCTTCGGAGCCCCCGCCCTGGAGGGGCGACAGCGCCTTGAAGCGCGTCAGGGACTCGAAGTAGAAAGGGGCCAGGACGTCGGCCCCGCCGGCCAGAAGGACGTCCGCGGCGCCCCGCCGGATCTCCTGAGCGCCGTAGGCCAGGGCCGACTCCGCCGAGACGGCGTAGTGGTTGACCGTCGTATTGATCCCCCGGAACCCCAGCTCGATGGAGGCATGCCCCGCCGGGGCGTTCATGACCACGTTGGGCACGAGGATCGGGTTGGCGGATCCGGGTCCCTCCGTCACCAGGACCCGGGCAAAGGAGACCGTCACGTCGGTGCCGCCCCAGGCCGTCCCCAGGATCATGCCCGTGCGGTCCCGGTTGGCCGGCGTTACGGCGAGCCCCGCGTCGTCCAAGGCCATCCGGGCCGCCGCCGTCGCCACGGCGGAGAGGCGGTCCATGCGCCGGAGGTTTTTGACGGAGATGAAGTCCCTCGCCTGGAAATCGCGGATTTCCGCCGCCAGCCGGCAGGAAAGCGCCTCCACGGGAAATGCGGTCACGGGGGCGATCCCGCTTTCCCCGGCAAAAAGGGCCTTCCCGAAGGCCTCGCGGCCGGAGCTGAGGGGGGAGACGATGCCGATGCCGGTGATCGCGACGCGCCGGTCCATGCTACCCGTTCCCTCCTTCGAACCGCCCGATGACGAGCGAGGTGTTGTTCCCCCCGAAGGCGAAGGAATTGGACAGAATCACCGCCAGGTCCGTTTCCCGCGCCCCCTCGGTGACATAGTCGAGATCGCATTCGGGATCCGGCACGGTGCAGTGGATCGTCGGCGGGATGAACCGGTGGCGGATCGCCAGGACGGACGCGACCGCCTCGAGGGCTCCCGAGGCGCCCAGGGTATGGCCCGTCATGGACTTCGTGGAGCTGACGGGGATTCGCCCGGCCCGGTCGCCGAAGACGTGCCGGATGGCCCGGCTCTCCATGACATCGTTGGCCGGCGTGGCGGTGCCGTGGGCGTTGACGTAATCGACCCGCTCCGCGGAAACGCCGGCGTCGCGCAGGGCCTCCCGCATCGACCGGACCGCCCCGGAGGCCTCCGGGTCGGGGGCCGTCATGTGGTGCGCGTCGCAGGTGACGCCGTAGCCCAGCACCTCGGCATAGATCCGGGCCCCCCGGGCCCGGGCGTGTCCGAGGGACTCGAGAACCAGGATCCCCGCCGCCTCTCCCAGGGAAAGACCCGCCCGGTTTCCGGCGAAGGGCTTGCAGGGTTCCGGGTCCACCGCCTGGAGAGCGTTGAAAGCGGCGTAGGTGATGCGGCAGAGGGGCTCGGTCCCGCCGGCGATGACGACCGGGGCTGCTCCGCTCCGGATCAGGTCCCGGGCGTAGCCGACGGCGGTGGCCCCGGAAGAGCAGGCCGTCATGAAGGTGGTCTTGGGTCCCCGGAGCCCCAGGAGGCTCGCGATCCGGTCCGCCGATGAGGCGCAGTAGACCGCCGACAGGGCAGAGAAGCGGGCCAGCCTGCCCTCCGTGCGCAGGTATTCGCCGTAGAACCGCTCCCCCTCCAGGAGCCCCCCCCCGCCTCCGCCGATGACGACGCCCGTCTCCTCCGCCAGTACCGGCGAAAGCGGGGCTAGCCCGGCGTCCTGCAGGGCCTCCAGGGTCGCGGCGAATCCGAGAAGGTCCGCCCGGGACATGCGCTTGATCGGGTACGGCCGGGGGATGTGGTCGCGGGGATTGAAATCCTTCACTTCCGCGGCGATCTGTGTCCGGAACGTCGAGGGATCGAAGACCGAAAACGGCCCGATCCCGCAGCGGCCCTCCCGCAGGGCCTGCGCGAAGACAGGGGCGCTCTTGGCGGTTGCGTTGAGGGTTCCCAGTCCGGTGACAACGACCCGTTCCATCATTCAGAGTTTCACCAGCTCGACGTGGCCGATCGTCCTGCCGAGAAACCGCTCGGCCATGGTCTGGAACCGGAAAGGAACGTCGCTGACATAGCAGGAATAGGAGGGCTTCTCCCGGCTCGGGTTTCCCAGGTGAAGCTCCGTCAGGAGGTCCGCCGTGGCATCCGCCATCGCCTCCCCCGAATCCACCAGGTGAACATCGGGACCGGCGATCTCTCCGAGGAGTGGTTTCAGCAGGGGATAATGGGTGCACCCCAGGACCAGGGTGTCCAGGTGCTCCGCCAGGACGGGCTTCAGGTATTCGTTGGCCGTGATCCGCGTCACTGTGTGATCGAGCCACCCTTCCTCCACGAGGGGCACGAAAAGCGGACAGGCCTGGGAAAAGATGCGGGTCGCCGGATCGAGGGCATGAATGGCCCGGGCATAGGCGTTGCTGTTGATCGTGGCGGGGGTCCCGATGACGCCGACATGGTGGGAGCGTGTCTCCCGGACGGCGGAACGGGCGCCGGCGTCGATGACGTCCAGGACCGGCACGGGCGAGCGGCTCCGCACGGCGTCACCGGCCACGGCGGCGACGGTGTTGCAGGCGATGACGAGGAGTTTGACTCCCTTCTTCAGCAGGAAGTCCGTGATCTCGATGGCGTACTGGGTCACCGTCTCGACGGACTTGACGCCGTAGGGAACCCGGGCGGTATCTCCGAAATAGACGATGCCCTCGAAGGGGAGCCGCTCCATGAGCGCCCGCACTACCGTGAGCCCTCCCACGCCGGAGTCGAACACGCCGATGGGATGTTTTGTCATGTCGCCCATGAGATTCTCCTCACCGAAACGATGAACTTCTTCTTACCCTACGGAGGAGGAAAATTCAAACCCCGCGGTCTCCCTTGCGGCTGCCGCCATAGAGGTCGTAGAGGAGGAGGCGGCACTCGATATCCCCGTTGTAGAAGGGGATTCTCCGGCTGGTGCGGAGGCCGATCCGCTTGGCCAGGGCCAGGTTGCCGGTGAAAACGGCGCCGGTGTATCCCTGGCAGGATTTCTTCAGGAAGTCGCCGAGGCGTCCGTACAGCTCCCCGAGAACAGCCTGGTCCCCCAGGCGCTCTCCGTAGGGGGGGTTGAAAATCACGAGTCCGTCCCCGGGGGGGACCTCCGTTCTCATGAAGTCGCCGGCGGAGAAGGAGATGTGCTCCTCCACCCCGGCCCGCCGGGCATTCTTCCGGGCCGCCGCCACGGCCTCCCGCTCGATGTCGGTGGCGACGATGCGGCCGGGAATACTTCTCCGGCCTTCTTTCCGGGCCTGGCGGAGGAGGACGTCCCATTCCTTTTCCGGGAAACCCCGGACGGACATGAACCCGAAATGCTCACGATGCAGTCCCGGGGCCCGGTTCAGGGCCATCAGGGCTCCCTCGACGGCCAGCGTGCCGCTCCCGCACATGGGGTTGACGAGGTTCCCTTCCCCCTTCCAGCCGGCCGCCATCAGGACTCCTGCCGCAAGGGTCTCCTGCATGGGTGCCGCCATGGGGATCCGGCGGTACCCCCGGCGGGACAGCGGCTCTCCGGAGGTGTGGAGAAAGATCTCCGCGCGGTTTCCCTGCCAGTGAACGTGAACGACCGCCCCGGTCCGCTCCGGCCCGGAATCCGGACGGCGGCCGCGGCGGGCCGTCATGCGGTCCACGATGGCGTCCTTCGCCTTCATGTTCACGAAGCGGGAGTCGTTGATGGTGGGGTGATTCACCGTGCAGGTCACCGTCAGGTAGCCGTCCTCGCGGATGTATTCTTCCCACGGGAGGTCGGTGATCCCCCCGTAGAGGCTCCCGGGACCGTCGGCCTCCAGGGTCGCAAGGTGGTAGAGGACCCGGTGGGCCGTCCGGAGGCGGAGGTTCAGGCGCAGGGAATCCGTGAGAGACCCCTCTGTTTCCACGGCCGTCTCCGTCTCGGTGCGGACGGGGAATCCCAGCCCGGCCACTTCCGTGAGAAGGAAGGGAACCATGCCCCGGGCGCAGGTGAGGACGATGCGGCGCGACGTTTTCCAGGGATTCATGGGTCCCTACCTATCACACCTCCCGGAAAAGGCAAAGCAAACCGGGGTTTGCCCGAACCGGCGGTCCCGTTTTTTCCCTTTCCATCGAGTCCCTCATCATGTATAAGCATCCCTTGTTTCAACACCTTGGCCGCTTCGGCGGCGGAACAGGAGGGAAAAAACGATGATCCGACCGTTCACCTATACGGGGGCAAAAAAAATCGTTTTCGGCACGGGCTCCTTCCGCAGCCTGGCCGACCACATCCGGGAACTGGGGGGGGCACGCCCCCTGATCGTTCTCGATCACGCCCTGGCCGAGGCAGGCTTCCGGAAAACCGTGAAGGACCTGCTCGACAAGAGCGGCCTGCGCTATTCGCTGTTTGACGGCGTGGAGCCGGAACCGGCCCTGGAGAGGGCCGACGAGGGCGCCAAGGCCGCCCTGAAGGGCAAGTGCGATCTCGTCGTGGGGATCGGCGGCGGCAGCTCCATGGACGTGGCCAAGGCCGTGGCCGCCCTGGCCGGCAACAAGGGCAAGGCCGTCGATTACCTGGGACTGAACAAGGTCCCCGGTCCGGGCCTCCCGACCATCATGGTCCCCACTACCGCCGGCACCGGCAGCGAGGTCACCTTCACGGCCGTCTTCGTCCGAAAGAACCTGAAGAAGAAAGAGGGCATGAACAGCCCCTACCTGTACCCCGAAGTCGCCCTCCTGGACCCGGAACTGACCCTGAGCCTCCCCGCGCAGGCCACCGCCTCCACGGGAATCGACGCCCTCTGCCACGCCATCGAGTCGTACACCTCCATCAACGCATCACCCATGAGCGAAACGATTTCCCTGGAGGCCGTTGGCCTCATCGCCGAGAACCTGCGGACCTGCGTTCACAACGGAAGCGACCTGGAGGCCCGGGAACGCATGCTCCTGGGAAGCCTTTACGCGGGCCTTGGCCTGGCGAATGCGGGCGTCACGGCGGTCCACTCCCTCTCGTACCCCCTCGGCGGCGCCTGGGGCATCCCCCACGGGATGGCCAACACCCTGATGCTTCCCGCGGTGATGGCCTACAACCTTCCCGGCGCCATCGAGAAGTTCGCCGTCCTCGCCGAGGTCATGGGGCAGGAGGTGGAAGGCGTCTCGATGCGGGACGCCGCCACGCTCGCCCTGGACGCGGTAGAGCTCCTCATCGAGGACTGCGGCCTGGCAATGACCCTGGAGGAATTCGGCATCGCCGAGAAGGATCTGCCGGCCCTGGCGGACGTCGCCCTCACCGTGGCGCGCCCGCTGGCCAACAACCCCCGGAAAGTCACCCGGGAGGACGCCATCGACATTTACCGGGATGCTCTCTGAGCGTCCCTTCCCACGATCAAAAACGACAAGGATGGAGAAAAAGCCATGTCCGGAATGGAACTGATCGGCAGCGAGGAGAAAAAGGAAGTTCTGGACGTCCTGGAAACGGGCGTCTTCGCGCGTTACGGATTCGATAAGGAGCGGAAGGGCGTCTTCAAGGTCCGCCAGTTCGAGGAGGAGTTCAAGCGCTATCACGGAGCCGCCCACGCCCTGGGCGTCACGTCCGGGTCGACGGCCCTCTCGGTGGCTCTCTCCGCCATGGGCGTGGGCCCCGGCGATGAGGTCATCGTTCCGGCATTTACCTTTATCGCAACGTACGAGGCCGTCCTCGAGGTGGGGGCCATCCCCGTCGCGGCGGACATCGACGCGTCCCTGAACATGGACCCCGACGACATCATCCGGAAGATGACGCCCTACACGAAGGCCGTCATTCCCGTCCACATGTGCGGCGCCCCGGCGGACATCGGCCGGATTATGGAGACCTGCCGCAGCTCCCAGCTCATGGTCCTGGAGGACAACGCCCAATCCGTCGGCGGAAGCTACAAGGGAAGAAAGCTCGGCACCTTCGGGGAGATGGGCACGTTCAGCTTTGATTATTACAAGACCCTGACCACCGGCGAGGGCGGGATGGTCCTGACGGACAGGAAGGACCTCTACGACCGGGCCGACTGGTACCACGACCACGGTCACGACCACAACCCGAACGTCAGCCGGGCCATGGAAGGCCGCACCATCCTCGGGTTCAACTTCCGGATGAACGAACTGCAGGGAGCCCTGGGCCTCGCCCAGCTCCGGAAGCTCGACTTCATCATCGCGGAGCAGAAGAAGAACAAGGCCGCCGTGAAGGAAATGCTGTCGGGCATCCCCGTGATCGGCTTCCGGGCGATCCCGGACCCGGATGGCGACACGGCGACGCACCTGGCCTTCAACTTCCCCACGGAGGCACAGGCGGAGGCCTTCCAGGCGGCCCTCGGCGCGGGCGGCGTCGACACGGTCTGTTTCAAGAAGAACAAGTGGCACTACCTGGCCAACTGGGAGCACCTGATCGCCTGGTCCACGGCCAACCCGAAGAGCTTCCCCTTCACGAATCCCATCTACCGGGGGAAGGTGGACTACAGCATCCGCCAGTACCCGCAGGCCCACGACCTCCTGGGGCGGACCCTCTTCCTGGGCCTCCCGATCCGGATGCCCGAGGGGCGCCTGGAGCAGATCCGGGCGGCGGTGAAGAAGGCGGCCGAGGCCCTGTAGCGGGGCCGGGAAGCGCGAGAGGCCTTTCAACCATGCGGAAGGAAGATGCAGGCATGATCGTCGTCACCGGCGGCGCCGGCTTCATCGGCAGCGCCTTCGTGTGGAAGCTCAACAGCGAAGGCATCGAGGACATCGTCGTCGTCGACCGCCTGGGGACCTCCGACAAGTGGAAGAACCTCGTGAACCGGCGGTTCGTCGAATACATCCACAAGGACGACTTCCTCAAGATGGTCTACGCCGACCAGGTGCCCTTCACCGTCCGGGCCGTGGTCCACATGGGCGCCTGCTCGTCCACGACGGAGAAGGACGCCGACTACCTCTGGACGAACAACTACCTCTATTCCTGCCGACTGGCCGACTGGGCGATCCGGAACGGCATCCGCTTCCTCTACGCCAGCTCCGCGGCCACCTACGGCGACGGCTCCCTGGGCTTCTCCGACGACGACGCGACGTCGGCGCTTCTCAAGCCCATCAACATGTACGGCTACTCGAAGCAGGTCTTCGACCTCTGGGCGCTCCGGCGCGGCGCCGACCGGCACATGGCGGGCCTCAAGTTCTTCAACGTCTTCGGCCCCAACGAGTACCACAAGGGCGACATGACGAGCGTTGTCTTCAAGGCCTTCCACCAGATCCGCGCCACCGGGAAGGTCCGGCTGTTCAAGTCGTACCGCCCCGAGTACGCCGACGGCGGGCAGATGCGGGACTTCGTCTACGTGAAGGACTGCGCGGAGGCGATGTGGTGGCTCCTGAACCACCCGGAGGCCAACGGGATCTTCAACCTGGGAAGCGGAAAGGCCCGGACCTGGAACGACCTGATGGCGGCGGTCTTCCGGGCCATGGACCGGCCCGCAGTCATCGACTACATCGACATGCCGCCGGGGCTGGACGAGCAGTACCAGTACTTCACGGAAGCGAAAACGGACCGCCTCGCCTCTACGGGCTGTCCCGTCCCGTCCGCCCCCCTGGAGGAAGCCGTGCAGGATTACGTCGCAAACCATCTCTCGCAGCGCGACCCCTATCTGGGCCAGTGCTGCGCCATTCAGTGACCATGACGATCGCCGTCATCATCCCGTCTCGGTACGAATCGACGCGGTTCCCGGGCAAGCCCCTGGCGGACCTGGCGGGAAAGCCCATGATCCAGCACGTCTACGAGCGCGTCCTCATGTCCGGAACGGCCGACCTGGCTGCCGTCGCCACGGATGATCCGCGCATTTTCGCGGCTGTGGAGGCCTTCGGAGGACGGGCCGTCATGACGGCGGACACGCACCGCTCCGGCTCGGACCGGATCGCCGAAGCAGCGGGGATCCTGGGCCTCCGGGAGGACGACATCGTGGTGAACGTCCAGGGCGATCAGCCCGTCTTCGAACCGGTCCAGATCGACGAGGTCGTCGCACCGCTCGTGGGCGATCCCTCCCTGCCCATGTCCACCCTCATCTACCGGATCCGGCGGGACGAGGAAATCACCCACCCGAACGCCGTGAAGACGGTCTTCGACCGGGACGGAAACGCCCTCTATTTCTCCCGCTCCACCATTCCCTATGTCCGGGACCGGGGAAAAACGGCGGAATACTACAAGCACCACGGCATCTACGCCTACCGGAAGCACTTTCTCGACACCTTCACGAAGCTCCCCGAGGGGACCCTGGAGCATCTCGAATCCCTGGAGCAGCTCCGGGCCCTGGAGCACGGCTACCGCATCCGGGTCGTGGTCACGGAACACGACTCCATCGAAGTGGACACGCCCCAGGAGCTGGATCGGATCCGGCGGATCCTGGTGGGGGAAATATCATCCTGAACGAGGCTGCAAAAAGGAGGGAACGGAAGCGATGGTGGATCTCGAATACCTCAATAACATCCATCTTGTATCGGACCCAAAGGTCCAGCGGTTCCTGGGCACGTTCTTCCTGAGACCGAACTACGAAATATTCCGGCATGTGGACATCCGCCTGGAAAACGCCGAGCGGATCCCCCGGAACGAAAACGTCATCTACGCAATGAACCACACGGACCGGTTCAACTACTGGCCGTTTCAGTACAAGCTTTGGCGGTTGAAATTCCCGTTCACGACGGTCTGGGTGAAGGGCAAGTACTACCGGAACGACCTGCTCGCCAAGGGCCTGGATCTCTGCAACCTGATCCCGGTACCGTCCATGGGTTACCTCATCGAGGAATTATACAAGAAGCGGTTCGGGAAGATGATCGACCGGGAAGAATACCGAAAGATACGCGACGTCGTCGACCGGAAATGCGACGACCCGGAAGCCTACCGGAAAGGCCTGGCGGAAGTCGCCGGCCTGATGGGAGATACCTTCGTGGATTTCATCCGCGACCTGTACGAGAAGATCATGGAGAAGGTGGCGGACCTGAGCCTTTACGCTCTCTTCGAGAAGGGGTTGAGCGTCATCATTTTTCCCGAGGGCACCCGGGGATCCCAACTCGGAGAGGGGCGGACGGGCATCGCCCAGGTGGCCCTGCACACGGGGAAGACGATCATACCGGTGGGCTGCAACAATTCCGACGCCGTTTATCCCGGCAGCAGTCCCGTCGCACAGAGCGGCTGGATCACCTACCGCATCGGAGAGCCCATCACGCTGGACAACCAGTTGAAGGAATTTCGAATCCCCGAGAAATTCCGGCTCCTGTCCCGGGATTCACAGCAGAAATTCAGGGAACAGTTCGAGGGAGCCACCGCGGTCATCATGAGGGCGATCAACGCCCAACTGGACGAGAAATACAGGCGCTGATACCGAAGCCGACGGAAAGGAGGAGAACCATGCACAGCGGCATTCATCGAAGGGGAATCCTCCCTGGTTTGATGGCGGCACTACTGCTCCTCCTGATCGCAAACCCCGTCGTTTCCGCCGCCCCCGCCCGAAGCGACGACGATTCCGACCGGCACTGGTGGGAACGCCCGAAGGTCGTCCAGATGTTAGGGATCTCAGAGGAGCAGATCAGCCGCATCCGGAAACAGACCAGAGGCGACGTCAAAAAGAGCGCCGAGCTGAAGAAAACCTTCCGCCAGGAGCGGGACAACCTGGATCAGCTTCTGGCGGCGGACGAGCTGGACGAGAAGGGCATCCTGAAGCAGACGGAAAAGGTCCTCTCGACCATGGCGGCCTTCGCGAAGATCGAAACGGAGATCCAGTTCAATGCCGTGAAGGAGCTCACGGCGAAGCAGCGGCGCGAACTCGTCAAGATGAAAGACAGCGCGGTGGAGGCGATCCGGAAGAAAATTCAGGACCGGGGTGAGAGCCGGTCACGGGAGTGAATAAGGAGGATGGTCATGTTTCATGCGGAGCGGTGTGATTTTTGCGGCCGATGTCTGGAATTCTGTCCCTATGTCAACTACGATCTGGAGCGCGCCCAAACGGAGATGCGGGACCTCGTGGCGGGGGGAACGCCGCCCATCGTGGGGGCATGTGTCACCTGCGCCTCCTGCAACATGGTCTGCCCGACCCAGGCCAATCCCTTCGATCTCCTGAACGAGCGTCAGGAAGCGTCGGGAGCCCTCGGAATCCCCGAGCAGGCCTTCAAGAACTTCGCCGGCCTGTCCGGCCTGCCCACCGTCGTGAAGAAGGGCGACCCGGGAAAGCCGGTGATGAACATCTGCATCGTCGGCGACATGGTGCGGGACCTCCTGGAGAACCCGCTGTTCGAGGGACTGACGGTCGTCGAGGGGGCCGACTACTTCTGCACCGTCGGCTACATCCACCTGGGCCGGCCGAGCCCCGTCGCGAAGGAGGCCCAGCGGTTCATCGACAATCTCGCGGCCCTCAACTCGGAAGAAGTCGTCTGTTTCCACGACGACTGCTACACGCTGCTGACGTCCCTTGCACCGGAGTACGGTCTGAAGGTCCCATTCCACCCGGTCCATATCTTCGAGTACCTCTACCGGGAGTTGCTCAAGCGGAAGGACCAGCTGAAAAAGATCCCGCTCCGCGTGGCCTACCAGGCTCCCTGCGCATCCCGCTACACCCCGGGCAAGGACTACTACCTCGACCGGATCTTTGAGCTCCTCGGCGTGGAGCGCCCGCCGCGGAAGTACGAGCGGATCAATGCCCTCTGCTGCGGCGCGCCCCTGATGGCCCGCGACCGGGATCGCGCGGCGGAGGTGAAAGGCTGGAACATCAGGGATGCAAAGGACGCGGCCGCCCAGGCCATGGTCTTCCTCTGCCCCATGTGCTTCCTGAATCTGCGGAAGGTCGCCCGCGACGAGGGCCTGGAACCCCTCTTCGTGACGGAGCTGTGCCGGCGGGCGCTGGCGTAACGGCCGGCATTACAGCTCGAAGGTGGCGTCGATCTTGTAGGTTTTGACCGCGCGGAGGCTCAGGATCTCGATCCCCGTTTTCTCCCGGATCTCCGCGAGCGAAGATTCCAGGGCCTCCTCGGACGGGGCGATGAAGGTGAACCAGCAGTTGTACTCGTGATCCCGGCGGTAATGGTGGGTGACGCCGGGATAGGCGTTTACGGTCTTCACGAAGGAGCCGGCCATCTCATCGGGGACCCGGGCGGCGCAGAGGGTGCTGACGAACCCCAGTTTCCGGGGGTTGAAGGAGGCCCCGATGCGGCGGATCACCCCCTTCTCCCGGAGCGCGCGGACCCGGCGCAGGACCTCGCCCTCCGGGAGGCCCACGGCCTCCCCGACCGCCCTGAAGGGCGCCGCCTCCAGGGGAAACTCCTTCTGGAGGATGTTCAGAATCTCCCGGTCCTTGCCGTCCATCATCACTCACCGTAAACGGGCGGCTCGGCCGTTCCGGCCGGTCTCCGCCCGTCGCAACAACGTTCAGAAATAAACTCTGAACAGAGGGCTCACTTCAGGCGCCCGGCGGATCTTGCTTTCCGGCGCGTCAATGGAGCCGTCCCGGTTCCGGTCCAGGTACTGGAATCTTTTGTCCGCCGACTTCCTGAGCTCGTCCATGGACAGCTTGCCGTCCTTGTTCCTGTCCAGGTCCTTGAACTTCGACCGCGCCCCCTGGATGGCCTTGAACTCCTGCTCGCTCAGGTAGCCGTCCCGGTCCTTGTCGGCCTCCTTGAACACCTTTTCCGCCGCGGCATCCACCTCCTGGCGGGACAGCTTTCCGTCCTTGTCCGTGTCCATGTCCTGAAAGGAAGGCCCCGCGGCCAGGGCCGTTCCGGCCAGAAAGGTGAGGATCAACACCGCCGTCAGCCACACTCTCTTCATTGTCTCGCTCCGTTCTCCCAGTCGGCGCATTCCCTGCGCCCCGTTGTTCCTCTTCCCCCGGTCCGGGCATGCTCCCGGCCCGCCCTCTATCGACTGCCCCCCGGCTCGTAAATGCAGAGAGGCTCCTCCGCCAGGTAATCCCCCGTCGCCTCGTAGGCGCGGGCGCGGCAGCCGCCGCAAACCCGGATGAACTCGCAGCGGCCGCACTTGCCGCCGTAGCGGTTCAGGTCCCGCAGGTCCTTGAAAACAGCCGATTCCTTCCACACCGCCTCGAACCCCCGCTCCCGTACGCGGCCGCAGTCCACCTCCAGGTAGCCGCAGGGCTGCACCTGGCCGGTGTGGGAGATGAAGCAGAAGGCGCTCCCCCCCAGGCATCCCCGGGTCATGGCGTGGAAGGGATGGCCCTGGGGACCCGATGCCCCCGCCCCGGCCGACCCGGAGTCACTGTCTCCCGCCTTCAGCTTCTTTTGCTGGCGCACGACCCGGAAATAGTGGGGGGCGCAGGTGGCCTTGAGCTGGATGGGCGACCGGCGGTCCTGTCCGGCGAACCACTTCAGGGTCTCTTCGTATTCCTCCGCCGAGATGGCCTGGTCGGCCATCTCCCGCCCCCGGCCCGTGGGGACGAGGAGGAAGATGTGGTGGGCCGCCGCCCCGATCCTGACGGCGAGGTCGAGGATCCGGCCGATCGCGGCCAGGTTCGCCCGGGTGATCGTCGTGTTGATCTGGAATTCCAGGCCCGCCCGCCTCATGGCCTCGATGCCGGCCATGGCGCCCTCGAAGGCTCCGGAGACACACCGGAAAGCGTCGTGGCTCGCCGCGTCGGCCCCGTCGATGCTGATGCTGACCCTCTGGATGCCCGCTTCAATCATCCGCCGAGCAACGGTCTCCGTTACGAGGGTGCCGTTGGTGGCCAGGACCATCCGCAGGCCCTTTTTCGTCCCGTAAGCGGCCAGGTCGTAGACGTCCTCCCGAAGCAGGGGCTCGCCTCCCGTTAGGATGATGACGGGCCGGCTGAAGGCGGCAATGTCGTCCAGGAGGCGCAGGCCTTCATCCGTGGTCAACTCGCCCGGGTAAGGGCCCCGCTCGGAGGAGGCCCGGCAGTGGACGCAGGCGAGGTTGCAGCGCCGGGTGACCTCCCAGGCCACCATGCGGAGCGTATCCTCCAGGACGGGCAGGCGCCTTTCTTTTCCAGTGTCAGCCATTCGCTATCCGCAAAATCAGCGGGCAAGGACCTTCGCCGCCTCGGGGGCGAAATAAGTGATGATGATGTCCGCCCCGGCCCGCCGGATCGAGGTCAGGCACTCCATCATGGCCCGCTCGCCGTCGAGCCAGCCCATCTGGGCGGCGGCCTTGACCATGGCGAACTCGCCGCTTACGTTGTAGGCGGCGATGGGCAGGTCGAACTCCTCCCGGGCCCGGCGGATCACGTCCAGGTAGGCCAGGGCGGGCTTGACCATGATGATGTCGGCCCCCTCCTCCACGTCCAGGGTGATCTCGCGGATGGCTTCGTCCCCGTTGGCGGGGTCCATCTGGTAGGCCTTCCGATCGCCGAACTGCGGAGCACTCTCCGCGGCCTCCCGGAACGGCCCATAAAAGCAGGAGGCGTACTTGGCCGAATAGGCCATGATCGGAAGATCGTCGAAGCCCGCCTCGTCGAGCCCTTCCCGGATGGCCCCCACCTGGCCGTCCATCATGGCCGAGGGTGCCACCATGTCCGCCCCGGCCCGGGCGTGGGACACCGCCGTCTCCGCCAGGACCTCCAGCGTCGAGTCGTTGTCCACGGCGCCTTTCTCCAGCATGCCGCAGTGGCCGTGGCTCGTGTACTCGCAGAGACAAACGTCCGTAATGACGAGGAGGTCGGGAACGCGGCTCTTGATCTCGCGGACAGCCCGCTGGACGACGCCATCCTTCGCGAAGGCCCCCGTGGCCAGCTCGTCCTTTTTATCGGGGATGCCGAAGAGGAGGACCGCCGGGATTCCCAAATCTTTCGCCGCCTTCGCCTCCTGAACAAGGTACTCCGCGGACATCTGGAAGTTTCCCGGCATGGAATGAATGGGCTTCTTGACGCTCTTTCCCGGGACGGCGAAGAGCGGATACACGAAATCGTCCACGGAAAGCCTCGTCTCCCGGATCATGCGCCGGAGATTCTCGCTTTTTCTCAGCCTCCTCGGCCTGTACAGGGGGAACTGCATCGTCGCCTCCTTTATTGTGCGATTTCCCGGTCCGTCAGGTAGCACGCCGGATCGGGCGCCCAGATGTCGCCCGCGACGGCCTCCGCCCGGGCCCGGAAATTCCCGCCGCACACGCCGAGCCATCGGCAGGTTGCGCAGCGGCCCTTGACGTGGGGCTTCTTGTCCTTGAGCTTCGCCATCAGCTCGTTGGACGTGTCCGTCCAGATGGCGCTGAAGGGCCGCTCGCGGACGTTCCCGAAGGAGACGCCTCGCCAGAACTGGTCCGCGTGGACGGCGCCGTCCCAACTCACGCAGCCGATGCCGTTGCCGGAGCTGTTTCCCTCGTTCATTTTCAGGAGTTCCAGGACCTCCGCCGCCCGGGCCGGGTCTTCCCGGAGAAGGCGCAGGTAGATGTAAGGGCCGTCGGCGTGGTTGTCCACCGTGAGGATCTCCTTCTCGAGGCCCTTCTCGAAGAGGTCCCGCGTCCGGTCCATGATCAGGTCCAGAAGCCGCCGCGTTTCGTCGTGGGAGAGATCCTCCTCCACGAGGGCCGAGCCGCGGCCGGAATAGACGAGGTGATAGAAGCAGCAGCGGGGAATGTTCTCCTCTTCGAGCAGGTCGAAGATCGCGGGGACGTCCTTCACGTTGTGGCGGTTGACAGTGAACCGGACGCCCACCTTGATTCCCGCATCGCGGCAGGCCCGGATGCCCCGGATCGTCCGCTCGAAGGTCCCCGGCACTCCCCGGAAGAAGTCGTGGGTCTCCTTCAGGCCGTCCAGGCTCACTCCGATGTAGGACAGGCCGATTTCCCGGAAAACACGGATGCGATCCGGCGTGAGCAGGGTGCCGTTCGTGGAGATGACGGCCCGCATGCCCCGGTCCACGGCGAACTGCGCCAACTCCGGCAGATCCTTGCGGATCAGGGGCTCGCCGCCGGAGAAGAGGATCACCGGGGAGCCGAAGGACGCCAGGTCGGCGATCAGGGCCTTCCCCTCCTCCGTCGTCATTTCGTCCCGGTAGGGGATGTTGCGCGAGCTGGAATAGCAGTGAATGCACTTCAGGTTGCAGCGCCGGGTCATGTTCCAGACCACCACCGGCCGCTTGTCGGCGGAGAACTGGAGCAGGTGCGACGGCAGGCGCTTTGACTCCCGGTTGTAGCGGAGGACGTCGGCGGCCTCCACGGCGCCGCAGTAGAGTTTTGAAATTCCGATCATATCGCCTTCCCGTCCCGAAAGGGAAACATCTACCTACCGGAACCCCGGCGGGAAATCAACCCCGAGGACTTCGATCCGAGATAATCACGATCAGTGAAACCGGAAAGTGAGACGGAGAAACGGACTGTCGGCAATCCCCTTCTCCGTCTTCGAGCCGGCGCCCGGGAGGAATAGGCAGAGCCCTGCTATCTGTGGCGCCCCGGAGGGGGCGGGGCGAAGCCGTAGCCGTCCCACAGGCGGTTTCCGTGTTCCCGGTACCCGTGGCCGCAGGAGATGACGTGTTTCCGGCAGAGGGTCTCCCGCCACTCGTACTTCACCAGGATCGTCTCGACAGCCCTTGCCTCCGGGTCGAAGCGCACCTGCCGCGAGGGCGAGTACTCTTCGCGGCCGTACCCGGTGCCTGCGCTCTTCGATTCTTCCCGCTGCACAGAGGGAGCCGCCTGCCGGCGGGCCGTATCGCCCTTGGCCTTGCCCATGGGCGCCGACATGGAGAAGTCCATCGGCGGCTCGTAGCGCCGGACTTCAGGATAAACCGCAACGGCGATTACACCCATGGCGGAGGTGTCGCCGAAGGCGGCCGCATAGGAATCGGCCACGTCGGTGAAGAAGAAGCGGTTCACCCGGTCCTGTCCGGTCCGCCAGCCGCTGTACTCGTTGGTGGCGTAGGGCTCGAGGATGTACATCCGCTCCGTGTTCTTCAGCCACGATTTCTGTCCGGAGATGATGTTCCGGCCGTCGACGGCGACGACGACGCCGACCCGCCGGTCCAGCCGGTTGTGGACGACGATCCGGTAGTGATCGCCCCGGACGGCCTCGGCATAAACCTTCTTCAGCCCATACCGGTTTTTCTGCATGTGGAGGGGCAGGGTGCGACCGTCGTCGGTAACGATGCTCACGTCCACCGAGTCGCCGATGGAGGCCCAGGCGGGGCCCCCAGCCAGAACCAACAGCGCTGCAAAGATCGCAAACAGAGTTTTCATGACTTCCTCCTTCTTCCATCCTGGGATTTTGGTGCTGCCTTTTGGAGGATTGGACAGGAGGAAGAAGGAAAAAGTTCCCGGTAGAAAAGAAAAAATGGGAAAAGGTGTCTGGCACCTTTTCCTTTTAATGCTTTGAGAAGAAAGATTCTATTGCTGCCACCATGCCGGGGATCGTGTACTCCTGCTGGTGGATGTGGATGGCCAAGCCGGCTTTCCGGGCCGCGGCGGCGGTGATGGGGCCGATGCAGGCGATTTTGAGGCCGGGAGGCAGGGCCTCCACTCCGCCCAAAATGTCCAGGAAGTGCCTGACCGTAGAGGGGCTTGTAAAGGTGACGACGTCGGCCTTGTCCTCCGCGAAGACCGCCTCCAGCTCTTCCCGGGTCTTCTCCGAGCGGACCGTCCGGTAGGCCGTGACGACGTCCACCGTCGACCCCATGGCGGTGAGCCCGTCGGGGATCACATCCCGGGCCTCCGCCGCCCGGGGCAGGAGGACCCGGGCGCCCTTCAGGTCCACCCTTTCGAACGCCTTCACCACGCCCTCCGAGATATACTCTTCCGGGACGATGTCCACGCGGATCCCCCGGCCCTCGACGGCCGCCGCCGAGGCGGGGCCGATGGTGGCGATCCGGATTCCCCGGAGGTCCCGCACGTCGCCGCCCCGTTCGCGGAGGCGCTCGAAAAAATGCCGGACGCCGTTGGCGCTGGTGAAGACGATCCAGGCGTAGGCGGACAGGTTATCCAGAGCCCGGTCCAGGCCCGACCAATCCTCCGGCTCCGCGATGCGGATGACGGGGAAATGAACGACCCGGGCGCCCCGCTCCTCCAGGAGGGCGGCGAAGGATTCCGCCTGGGCTTCCGGCCGGGTGATGATGACGCCCCGGCCGAAGAGGGGCCGCTTCTCGAACCACGAGAGCTTCTCCCGCAGGGAGACCACCTCGCCGACGACGAAAATCGCCGGCGGCTTGAACTTCCGCTCCTGGGCCAGCTCGACGATGGTTCCCAGGGTTCCCGCCAGGGTCCGCTGGTCCGGCGTCGTCCCCCAGCGGATCAGGGCGGCCGGGGTCTCCGGCCTTTTCCCGTTCTCGACGAGGCTCGCGACGATCCGGTGGAGATTTTTTACGCCCATCAGGAAGACCAATGTCCCGATACCCGCCAGGGCCTTCCAGTCGATGTCGCTCTGGCCCTTCGTGGGGTCCTCGTGGCCCGTCACGAAGGCCAGCGTGGACGTGTATCCCCGCTGGGTCAGCGAGATGCCCGCGTAGGCCGGTACGGCCACCGCCGAGGACACCCCCGGGACGACCTCGAAGGGCAGCCCCGCCGCCGCCACGACCAGCGCCTCTTCCCCGCCGCGGCCGAAAATATAGGGATCACCGCCCTTGACCCGGGCCACCACGCGGCCCTGCAGGGCCTCCTCCACGAGGATCCGGTTGATCTCATCCTGGACAAGGGTGTGGTCGCCCCCCTCCTTTCCGGCGTAGATCATCCTCGCGCCGGGCTTCGCATGGACGAGGATCTCCTCGTTGACCAGGTGGTCGTAGACGATGACGTCGGCCCGGGCGATGCACCGGACGCCCTTTAGCGTGATCAGCCCCGCGTCCCCCGGCCCCGCGCCGACGATGTAGACGATTCCCTTCTCCGCCATCCGATACCTTCCTTTTCTTTTTTTATGCGGCTCTCAGCACTGGCGGTAGACCATCTCCAGGATCGCCCGGCCGCCCCGGGAGAGGAGGTTATCGGCAAGCTGGGTGCCCGCCGCCTCGAACTCCCCGAAGGGTTTGCGTACCTCGTCCCGCACAACCAGCCGGCCGTCCAGGTTGCTGATGAGTCCCTGGATGACGATGTCGCCGCCTTTCTGCTTCGCGTGGGCCGCCACGGGGACCTGGCATCCGCCGCCGAGGCGCTGGAGAAAAGCCCGCTCGGCCCCCGCCTCGCCCCACGTGACCGGGTCGTTCAGGAAGGCCAGGGCCTCGCCCGTCTTCCCGTCGCCCTGCCGGGTCTCGAGGGCGAGAACGCCCTGGCCCGCCGCCGGCAGGATGACCTCCTCCGGCAGGAACTGGGTCACCCGGCTCATCCAGCCCATCCGGCGGATCCCCGCCGCCGCGACGATGATCCCGTCCAGGTCCTCCGTCTCGACCTTCCGGATCCGCGTGTCCAGGTTCCCCCGGAGGGGAACGATCTCCAGGTCCGGGTAGATGCTGACGAGCTGGCACCGGCGGCGGAGCGATCCCGTGCCGATGCGGCTTCCCCGGCGGAGGCGCTCGAACTTGACGTTCCCCTTGGAAATCAGAACGTCCCGCGGGTCTTCCCGCTTCGGCGTCACGGAGATCGTGAGGCCCTCCGGCAGCTCCGCCGGCATGTCCTTCATGCTGTGGACGGCCAGGTCCACCTCTCCCCGGAGCAGGGACTCCTCGATCTCCTTGACGAAGACCCCCTTCCCGCCGATCTTGACCAGGGCCACGTCCTGCATGATGTCGCCCTTCGTCTTGATGACGACCAACTCCACGGTCAGGCCCGGATGTCGCTCCCGGATCCGGTCGGCCACCCAGCCGCTCTGCTTCAGGGCCAGGGCGCTGCCCCGGGTCCCGATTCTCAAAACGTTCGTTTCCAGAACATCCTCCATTATATCTGCCGTCCGCCCGGGGCGGACCGCGTCCGATTCCCGTTTTCGATGCCTGCCTTCATTTCTCCCCGTCCAGGCGGAACAGGCGGCGCAGGGCCTCCGCGTAGGCCGCGGCGCCGTTTTCCTGGCTCTCCTCCTTGAGCCCCGTGATGGGGTCGTGGAGAATCTTGTTCACAATCGAGGAAGCCAGGATCTGCACCCGCTCCCGGTCCGCGTCGCTCAGTCCTTCGAGCCACGAGGAGACCCGCTCCATCTCGCCCCGGACGATGCCGTCCACCTTGTCCCGGAGGGAGACGATCGTCGGCACGACCTCCAGGGTCTGGTACCACCCCTCGTACCGGTCCAGTTCCTCGGCGACAATGTCCTCGGCCTTCCTCGCCTCCGCCAGGCGGCCCCGGACGTTCTCGTCGACCACTTCCTGTAGGTGATCGATGTTGTACAGGTAGACATTGTCAATGTCACCCGCGGCGGGATCGATGTCCCGGGGGACGGCGATGTCGATGAGGAACAGGAGCCGGTTCTTCCGGCGCCGCAGGGCCGACGCCACCATCGGGGCCGTGACGACCCAGCCGGCCGCGCCGGTGGAGCTGATGACGATGTCCGCCTCCTGGAGCGCCCGGGCCAGCTCGTCGAAGGGAACCGCCTCGCCCCGGAACTCCTCCGCCATGCCGACGGCCCGCGCATGGGTCCGGTTGACAACAAGGATCCGCGGGGCCCCCTGGCCCATCAGGTGTCTCGCCGCCAGCTCCGACATCTCGCCGGCTCCGATGAGGAGGATTGTCTTTCCCCGGAGGCTCCCGAAGATCTTCTTCGCCAGTTCCACCGCCGCGAAGCTCACCGACACGGCGTTGGCGGCGATGCCCGTCTCGGTGCGGATCCGCTTGGCCGTCCGGAAGGCGTGGTGCAGGAGTTTGTTCAGGACGGCGCCCGTGGCCTTCCGCTCCACCGACAGGCGGTAGGCATCCTTCACCTGCCCCAGGATCTGCGGCTCCCCCATGACGAGGGAATCGAGGCTCGAGGTCACCCGGAAGAGGTGGCGCACCGCCTCCCGGTCGTAATGCGTGTAGAGGCAGCGGTCCATCTCCTGGCGTTCCAGGTTCCCGCAGCGGAAGATGAATCCGTACAGCCCTTCGGCGGCCTCCCGGCTCCCGGCGCGGGCCAGGATCTCCACCCGGTTGCAGGTGGAGAGGAACAGGGCCTCCTCGACACCGGGCGTATTCAGGACCTCCGCCAGGGGATCGCTCCCGTCCTCGCAGGTGATGCTCAGGCGCTCCCGGATCTCCAGGGGGGCCGTTTTGTGGTTCATGCCGACGAGAATCAGGCTCATGGCGTCACAGGAAACGATGGACCGTGGTGAAGAAGCTCTTCTCCATCACAAAGGTCAGAAGCAGGACCAGGAGGGCCGCCACGGAGTAGAGGGCCGCCTTGCGGCCCCGCCAGCCAATGGCCAGGCGCTGGTGGAGAAGGAGCGCAAAAATGACCCACGCCAGGAGCGTCCAGATCATCTTCGCGTCCCACTGCCAGGCGCTGCCCCAGACAACGCGAGCCCAGATGGACCCCGTCAGGACGCCGAGGGTGAGCAGGGGAAATCCCCACAGGAGGCAGAGTTCGTTGATCCGGTCGAGATCCGTCAGCGGCGGGAGGAAGCGGCTGAAGCGGCTGATCTTCTTCTCTTTGATCCGCTTGTCCTGGATCAGGTACATCATGCCCGCCAGGGCGGCCAGGACGAAGAGGGCCTCCCCCGCCAGCGACAGGATCACGTGGATCGTGACCAGGGAATGTTCCAGCTTGGGTGACGCCGTGACCGTCCCGCCGAGGCCGGCAGAAGCGGTGACCATCACGAGAAAGGCCACCGGGGCCACGAAGACCCCCAGGACCCTGGTTTTCGTCTTGAACTGGAAGGCCAGGTACACGCCCGTCATGATCCAGGCGATCAGGGAGTGCATGTCGTGCAGGCCCACCACCGGCGCGCGCCCGATGGCCATGAACCGCAGGACCAGGGCGCCCGCATGGATGACGAAGGCCGCCCCGAGCAGCCAGGTCGCGATCCGGGCGACATGGACGCGCCGCACCAGGAGCGAGGCGATGTAGCCCAGGGCGCTGAAAAGATAGGCGGCCAGCGCCGCCTTGAAGACCAGGATATCCATGAATTCAGGGCCTCGCGTCGATCTCTTCCCCCGTCAGTTCCCGGACCAGGGTCCGGACACCCTCCCAGTCGCCGGTCCGGATCCGGTCCAGCACCTCGGAATGGACGACGGATTCGAAAAGGACCTTGTTCTCGTCGGCAGACCGCCCCCGGGCGGTCACCTTCCGCCGGAGCTCCGCCATGATCTCCAGGAGGACGGCGTATTCCGGTCCGAAGCACTCCTCCAGGTCCTCCCGGATCCGCTTCGCCAGGGCGGGGCTCCTCCCGCCGGTGGAAACGGCCACCATCAGGTCGCCCCGCTGGAGGATCGACGGCAGGATGAAGTCGCATCGCTCCGGGTCGTCCACGATGTTCACCAGGATGCCCCGGCGGCGGCATTCCCGGCTGACGGCGTCGTTGACGTCTTCCCGGTCCGTCGCCCCGATGACCAGCATGGCCTCCCCCAACTTCTCCGGTTCGTACTCGGAATCGATATGCTCCACGGTTCCGGCGCGGGCCATCTCCGCCAGCCGGTCCGTCAGCCGACGGGAGAGGACGGCGACCCGGGCGCCGCATTCCACCAGGCGCTCGACCTTGCGCTCCGCCACCTGGCCGCCCCCGACAACGACGCACCTTCTTCCGGCGATGTCCAGATTGACGGGATAGTAAGCCATGAAACACCCCTCTGAGGGCCGGAGCGCCCGAAGGGCTCCGGCATGGACGGTGAAAAACCGCGTCGAGACGCTACCATGCCGGGTTTGAAAATTCAAGCTGCTTGAAATGTCATGGGAAACAGGTTATGAGGAGACTCACTTCACGAAAGGGAGAGGCCATGCCGGAACAATCGTCCAAGGGGGAAAAAAAGCACGAACGCTGGCTGAAGGTGTCGCTCCAGAGCCCGCCGGAGCTGTCGGACGCCCTGTCGAACTTCATGACCGAGCTTGGCGTCCAGGGAGTCTATCAGGAAGCCCCCGTGACGCAGGATGAAAACGAGGATTTCCCCAGCCTCTCTTCCGAAGAGACCATCTATGCCTTTCTCCCGCTGGACGTGCGGTCGGAAAACCGCATCGCCTCGCTGACGGCCTACCTGGAAAACCTAACGGAGCTGTTTCCCGAACTCCCTGCCGTCCGCGTGAACCGGGAGATCATCGAGAACCCCGACTGGGGGGAGGAGTGGAAAAAGTATTTCAAGCCCCTCCGGGTGAGCCGCAGCATCGTCGTCAAGCCCACCTGGGAGCGCTATGCCTCTTCGGGCCGGGACATCGTCATCGACATCGATCCGGGCATGGCCTTCGGCACGGGCCAGCACCCGTCCACCCGCATGTGCCTGGAGGCCATCGAGGACCTGATGCTGCACGGCCGCCACGAAATGACCTGGCACGTCCTGGACGTGGGAACGGGAACGGGCATCCTGGGAATCACCGCGGCCAAGATCGGCGCCGAGAAGGTCCTCTGCGTCGACGTCGACCGGAAGGCCGTCGAGATCGCCCGGGAGAACGTAGCCATCAACCAGGTCTCCGAGCGGGTGGCCGTCGTCAACCGGGACGTCTCCACCATCCGGGACTCCTTCAACCTGATCGTGGCCAACCTGACCGCCAAGCTCCTCCTCAAGCTGCGCTCCCACCTGACGTCCCTCCTGGAAGACGGTGGCTGGCTCATCCTGTCGGGCATCCTGGAACAGCAGCGGGGCACCATCGAGGAGCACTTCATCACCGACCGGCTCACGGTCCAGCGGCTCGTGACGGAAAAGGAATGGATCTGCTTCGCCCTGAAAAAGGGAGGGGGCGGCGCGTGACCCGACCGCGCATCTTTCTGGATTCCCTGCCGGAGCCGGGGGAAGCCCGGATCATCGACGAATCCCAGAGCCACTACCTGAAGAATGTCCTCCGCCTCAAGGAGGGGGAGGGAATCGTTCTCAGCGACGGCCGCGGCACCGAGTGCGAGGCCGTCGTCTCTTTCTTCTCGGGCAGCTCGGCCACGCTCACGATCCTGAACCGCACCGCACGGAAACATCCATTCGTTCCGATCATCCTCGCCCAGTCCATCCCGAAGGGGGACAAGATGGACGCCATCATCCGGCAGGTCGTGGAGCTGGGCGTCAGCCGGATCATCCCCTACCGCTCGGCCCGCAGCGTCCCCCGGCTGTCCGCCGACAAAGGCGCGGCGCGGGTCGCCCGGTGGCAGCGGATTGCGGAGGAATCGGCCCGCCAGACGGGGCGGGCCCACATCCCGGAGGTCGATTCCATTCTCTCTTTCGAGGAGATGGTCCGGACCTCGCTGCCCTACGACGCCTGCCGCCTGATCTTCTGGGAGGAGGAGCGGGAGGCGGGGTTCCGGGAGACCATCAGCAGCCTCCGGAAAACCGCCGCGGCATACTGCCTGATCGTCGGACCCGAGGGCGGGCTCACCGCCGATGAGGTCCGCCTGGCCCGGGAGGCGGGGTTCCGTTCCGTCAGCCTGGGGAGGAACGTTCTCAAGGTAGAGACGGCCGCCCCGGCCGTCGCGGCCATGCTGCAGTACGAGATCGGCGGACTCGGCAGGGCCGCGGAAGAAGAAACTCCGGAGGAAGGATCTTGAATTCCCTCATTCCCTACGTCGGCTTCTGGAAGCGGGCGTTCGCCATGTCCATCGACTGGTTCATCCTCACCACCATCGCCGTGTTCCTCTTCATCACAGGGGTGGCGGCCCTCAATCTTTCCTGGATTCAGGGGGGGCTCCCCTGGCCGGAGGACATCTTCGAATCCGTATCCTCATTCATGGTCCTCTACGGACTGGCCCTCGTGTGCCTGAACTGCTTCTACTTCACGTTTTTCCACGGCGTCGCCGGGCAGACCCCCGGCAAGATGCTCTTCCGGATCCGGGTGGTCCGGCTGGACGGCGTGCCCATGACGCCGGGCCTCGCCTTTCTCCGCTGGGTGGGCTATCACCTGTCATCCATATTCCTGTTGGGATTCCTCTGGGTGGCTGTGGATCCCCAGAAGCAGGGCTGGCACGACAAGATCGCCGGAACGATCGTGATCGGCGAGCACAGGGAGAGCCCACAGATGGTTCTGCCTTTCGGCCCGGAAGCGGGATAAAAAGGGCTTGACAAGGAAAAGGAGATTTACTACAAAACGCATCCCCAATCGGGGGAGCAACCGATGCAAAAACGGGCCGGTAGCTCAGTCGGTAGAGCACCGGACTGAAAATCCGGGTGTCGGCAGTTCAATTCTGCCCTGGCCCACCATGACACCAAAAGGGGTCACAGATTACATTCTGTGACCCCCTTTTTCTTAATTGCTACCCTATTGTCTGACACTCTCCTTGATTACGATACCTTTCCGTCAATGAGAACGTGCTCAACCGTAAAAAAAACAGAGGATGCCTTCAGATCAACGAATTTTGATTCATCTTCAACAAACATTACGCGCAGTTTTTGACCTTCCGGTGAATTGATGGCTGCGAGGAAATCTTCTTCCGACTGCCACCATATCTCACCAACACCATCATACGCTTCCATTGTCCCCCTGGATTTCATGATATTCTCGTTTAATGGCGAATCAATGGTGTGGCTCTGCACATAACGTACGGCCCTGTATGTATCAGCAAACTTCTTAAATAATGGGCCGTGATGATTTAACCAATAGTCGTGAAATTCAACCCGTGACATATTCGGATGGCGCTTTGCACAAAAAACAAGTTTGATCATGCATTCATCTCCTTTTGTTATAGCCTAACAATCAATATCATGTGCTTGGGTATTCCGATGTTTGTTCTTCCTATGACATTTCATCAAAAATTGGAAAGATTAAATTCCATCAAAAATCAATACAATATAATCTCCACCACTGGGTATTTTGTGGAGTTCACAGAAGATTCCCCTTCTTGGCAATTTATTTCAATTGTCAAACTCTTCTTGGTATTCTCCTAGTCAATGATTTTGTATCCCGGAACAATTTCAACATTGTTCTTTATCATCTGCCATACAGGACACGCTGATTGTTCGGCAAGTTGGATCGCCTTTTGAATGTCTGTATCGCTGACATCTTTGGAATTAACTATGTATTCAATAAAAATCTTTGTAAATTTGATTGGCTGCTGCTCTTTCCTTATGCCTCTTGCATTTACTTCTAATCCAAATACGGTCTTTTTCATTTTTCTCAATAAATAAACGATGGCTGTGGCGCTACACCCGGTAAAGCTCATGAGGAGTAATTCAAGTCCGTTATAACCCATCCCGTCCCCGATTGGAGGGTTATAATCAAACTGGATTGGCTGCTCGGGATTCGCATTCGATACCCCTGAAAATTGAACTTTCTGGTTTATCAGTCGAACAGACACTTCTTCTTGTTGATAAGACATATTATTACTCCTTCAGAGGGATTATTGATAATTTTCTTCTGTCAAACACCTGTTTACCAAGGGGGAAAATGGCTTATGTGAGCAGTCACCCTCCTGATCGCAAATCCCTCCATCATCCCCCAGATCAGCAAAGGACTCGTTTTCCCGTGCACCCCGCCTTTTGACCTCCACGGATCCGTCATCGGGGACTTTCGCCAAAACGGATCATTATTCGTGAGCGACATATATTAATTTGCCAGTCTCAAAACCCAAAGCTGCTGCTTTTGCGATCAGCCTTTCTCGTACATCTTCATTAATCTTCGAATTTCTGGCCAAAATCCATAAATAGGATTTATCAGGACCACACACAAGCGAATATTGATAATTGTCATGGTCAAGTTCAAAAACAATATACGAACCATAAAAGGGGCCGAAGAAAGATACTTTCAGATAACCTTGGTCTGATCCTTTAACGAAATAGCCCTTCCCCAAAACTTCTTTCCATTTATTTTCTCTCTCAGAATATCCGCGATTTATAACTCTCACACCTCCATCATCTCGCATACTATAATTAGCCGTTACTCGCGTCAAACCTCGTTCAAATGGATGATCCAACCTGGCAATTTCATACCAGGTCCCGAGATATCTCTCCAATCTGAAATTATCAACGGGCTTTACATTTTCGGGTATTCCAACACACCCGGTTAATAACAAAACCAATGTTGCCAATAAATATTTTATCTTGACGACCTTTACTAACCAATCACCTGAAATCTTTATCCTCCCAACAAGATTATAAATCATTCTTTTGATTTCGGTATCGTCCTGATAGGTGGAGTATTTCTTTTTCATGGGGGAGACCTCTATGTGCAACGGTATGGGAAAGAGCCTGAATGAGTTTGGTGGAGATGTCAAGAGGTGAACAAAATTTTAGAATCTTTCCCTAGCCTTCTCCAGTCCTTCAGGGGAAGAGATCTCAAGTGGTGGTTGTATAGGGGGAGGATCCGTAAGGAACGTGTTTTTGAGAGGGAGTATGTGTTGATGAAAGGGTATGGATCTGGAAAACGCAGGAGCCTGCAGATTTCAGGTTATTAATAGCAGGATCCCTGAATACATAATGGATCCATTCTCAATCTTTCTTTCTGTAAACTCCACGAGATTCGTATTCTGTCATCCCAAGTAATTGAAATAGACCACCAATAGAAGTGAAATTACAATCACCTTCTTTCGCACAACCTTTCATGTTACTTTAAACCACTTTGAGGGTCTCCTAAAAACTGGTCCAGTCATGCTGTTCGTTTTCGGTGAGAAGGTCACCTTCAAGTGCAAGCACATCCTTGCGGTCAGAGTTGCCCTCCTTCCGCCAAGGCCCATCTTAATCGAATTTTATTTTCGGTCTGCGAGGTATATTCGGCTTGTTTCTCTTCAAATCAATTGATTTATCGGTCATGATCGTTAACTCATATCCCAGTGGACTTGAGTATTGCCATCCGCGAAAGATCCATGGAAGATTCGGCAGTCCAAAATTTTTCTTGAATTCCTCGACAAAATAATCCGCGTGAACATCATTTGTAAGAAAGATGTAATCCGTTAATTCCCCGCTTAAAAAAATCTCGGTAACCTTGCCGTTTCCGTCATCGTCGATGATGAACCCGTACCCGGTCAGATTGCCATCTTTATTTTTCATAAGAAAGCCTTGCTTACCAAACATGCGCATCTTGTTTTTTTTGAAAAACTCCCTATCATGCGACATCAAAGCATTAGAGTCTTCGACTTGACTGACAGTCCAGTTTTTGCCTATTAAATTTACACATATCTTCCGTGCTTCATTGATATCCATTCCAATACTTAAACCTTTTAATATTATTTGCTTTTCTTTTACCTTAACGGCGCGTTGCGCTTCTGCTGCGGCAGCGTTCGCAAACAGATAAGCAACCAATAATACAATTCCAAATACAATAAATAATCGCTTTTTCATCTTAAGCCACCTCCTGCTTAAACATTCATTAATAAAGGAGTTGAGGGCTTACATTCCGAGGTATGCCTTGCGGACATCGGGAGAATCGAGCAGTTCGCGTCCCGTGCCCGACTGGACGATATTCCCGCTCTGGATGACGTAGCCGCGGTGGGCGATTTCGAGCGTCTCCTGGACCATCTGTTCGACAAGCAGGATCGTGGTCCCGGCTTTGTTGATGCCAATGACGGTCTCCATCATTTTCTCCACCATGGTGGGCATGAGGCCCAGCGACATCTCGTCAAGCATGAGCAGCTTGGGGCGCGACATGAGGCCGCGTGCGATGGCCAGCGTCTGCTGCTCGCCGCCGCTCAGTGTTTCGCCGATTTGCCTGGCGCGTTCCCTGAGCACGGGGAATATCTGCAATATCTCCTCCACGCGGCGCTTGACCTCCGTCTTGGAGTCTTCGGCATACGCCCCCAGGGCGAGGTTTTGCTCAACCGAGAGCTTGGCGAAAATCCGGCGGCCTTCGGGGACGTAACTGATGCCGAGCTTAACGGTGCGGTTCGCCGGGAGCCGGGAGATATCGGCACCCTCGAAGAGTACACTTCCTTCGAGAGGGTGCATGAGACCGCAGATTGTCCGCATGATCGTGGACTTCCCCGCCCCGTTCGCGCCGACGATCGCGACCAGTTCCCCCGGCATGACCTCCAGGGAGGCGTCAAAGACGACGGGGATGCCGTCATAGCCCGCATACAGGCTGGAAACTTTCAGGATGGGCTCAGCCACCGGCTCCACTCCTCTGTTCCTTGAAGCGCTGGGCGTATTTCGCCCCGAGATAGGCCTCGATGACCTTGTCATCGTTGACGATGCGTTCGGGCGCGTCTTCGGCGATCTTGAGGCCGCTGTCGAGCACCACGACCTTGTCGGCGATCGGCATAATGGCCTCCATGACGTGTTCCACGATCATCATGGTCAGGCCGCTGTCTTTCAGGCGCAAGATGACTTCCACGGCCGCCTTCACTTCCGTCGACGTGAGGCCCGCCATCACTTCGTCGAGCATGAGCAGCTTGGGACCCGCAGCCAGCGCCCTCGCCATTTCCAGGCGCTTCTTCCCGGCGATGGGCAACCCCCCGGCCAGCTTGTCCTGGAAAGGGGTAAGCTCGCACAGCCTGATGCATTCCGCAGCCTTTTCGAATGCCGTTTTGTTGTCATGGCATTTCAGGAAAGCGCCGACCAGCACATTGTCGAAAACCGTCATTTCCTTGAGGGGCCGCACAACCTGGAAGGTACGCACCGCCCCTTTGCGGGCGATTTGATAAGGCGTGAGCCCGGTTATATCCTTGCCGTCGAAGGAAATGCGTCCGCTGAACGGCTTGTAGAGCCCAGAAATACAATTGAACAGGGTCGTTTTCCCCGCGCCATTGGGGCCGATAAGCCCGACAATCGAACCGGCTTCCACGGTAAAGCTGACCCGGTCGTTGGCGACGAGCTCGCCGAACTTCATAGTCACTTCATTCAGTTCAAGGAGTGCCAATTTCCGCACCTCCCTTGCCGCGGGCTTTCGCAATCCGCTGCCGGATCCCCTGGAAAATCCCTACGATCCCGGCGGGTTGCTTGATGACCATGAGGATGATGATCAATCCGAAGATGATCAGGTCGATGCCGCCGCCCAGTCCGCCCCAGAACGCCCGGGTGTACTCCTGCAGCGGGATGAGGACTGCCGCACCGGCCAGGGGTCCCAGGAGGGTGCCGGCCCCGCCCAGGATGGTGATGAGGACAAACTTCATCGCCATGTCAAGGGATATGACCATGGACGGGTCCACCCGCAGGTTGTACTGCACGAAGAAAACACCGCAAAGGGCCGTCAGGACCGCCGAGATGGCCATTGCCGTGAGTTTCACCATGGCGCTGTTGACGCCCAGCGATTCGGCCGTCTCCTGCCCTTCCCGCACGGCCTTCATGTAATACCCGAACCGGTGCCCTTCCAGCCAGCGCACGACTCCGAAGACAACCACAAACAGGATCAGGGCGAAGTAATAATACCCGGTCTTCGAATACCAGACCAGGTTCCAGAGCCCCTCTTCGATCACGGGATAGTCCAGCCCGATGGCCCCACCGATCCAGTCCCATACCTGGAACATGCGGAAAAAAATTTCCACGATGGCGAAGGTGGCAATGGCGAAATAATGGCCGCTCAGCTTGAAGCACGGATAACTGATGACCACCGCCACCAAGCCGGCCGCCGCCATGCCGATCAGGATGCCGGGCCAGGGCGCCATCCCGTACGTCACCAGGGCCATTGCTGCCCCATAGGCGCCGATCCCGAAAAACACCGAATGGCCGAATGACACCTGGCCGCAGTAACCGCCGAGAATGTTCCAGGCCTGAGCCATGCTGGCGTACAACAGGATCAGAATGAAGACGTGCATGCGGAAGGAATTATCCGCAAAACCCGGCACAAGGGGCAGGACGGCCACGACCGCCAGGAACAGCAGCCAGGCGGCATCCTTGCCGAAGATTCTGTTTTTCGTCGGATTTACCAACCGAAAAGCCCCTTCCTTCTGAAGGCTACAACCGCAAGGTACAGGCCGAACACGGCCACGTATTTGAAAACGGGCGCGATGTAAAACCCCGCGAACGACTCCACAACCCCCACGAGCAGGCCCGCGAACAGCGCCCCCGGGATGCTCCCGAACCCCCCCATCGCCACGCAGATGAAGGCAATGAGCCCGAAAAGCGAGCCCACCTCGGGATGCACGGCAAGATACGTCGGCATGATGCCGCCGGCAATGCCCACACACGCCCCACCGATACCGAAGATCAGGAGGTAGATGCGCTCCGTGTTGATGCCCATCAGCTCGGCCGCTTCCTTGTCCATGGCGGTCGCCTGGACGGCCCAGCCGAACCGGGTGGAGTTGATCAGTGCGTAGATGAGCCCTATGACGAGCAGCGCAATGACACCTGTCACCAGTTGGGGGATGGGGATGATCAGCTCTCCCAGGTGATAGGTCTTGTCGCCCAGCCACGTATCGGAGAGGATGCGGAAGTTCGGCGAGAAGCGGTTCAGGCAGAAGTTCTTGATGAGCATGGCCAGCCCGAAGGTGGCCAGGAGCGCCGCGAGCGGTGGTTTGCCGACGGTGTATTTGACGATCAGCTGGTAAGTCAGCACCCCGAGGAGAAACACGAACGCGCCGGCGGCAAGAACAGACACCAGGGGATCAACGCCGGCCATGAACCCCAGCCAGTAGCTGACATACATGGCCACCATCAGGAACTCGCCGTGGGCGAAATTGATGACGTCCATGACGCCCCAGATGAGGCATAGACCGGCGGCCACCAGTGCGTACAGGAGCCCGCTTAAAATCCCATCAATGAGTACCTGGAGAACCGTTTCCATTGAATACACAAACAGGAGCCTTTGGGAGCGGTGTATCGGGCTCCCAAAGGCTCCCGTACAAAGTTCACTCGATCCGTTGTCGAAGTGAGCAAACCGGATATCGGATATGTGCCGGGGGGGTAACCGGCCGGTCGCCCCCCCGGGTCACCTTCTTACCTCTTGTCCCAGGGTTTCATGGGGAACACGGCCTTTGCTTTCGGATCCGCCAGCTCGGCGGGATAAAGCCTTTTGTATTCTCCATTTTGAAGCTGCGTCACGATGCTGAACGCCTTTATGTTCTGGCCACCCTTCGCGAATTGCACTTTCCCGCCCAGGGACAGCGGGGAGTCGAATGTGTTCTCTCGGAGCACCTTGGCTACCTTTTCCGGGTCGAGGCTTCCGGCCTTCTCGATCGCCTGGGCCAGCACGATCACGGCCACCGCTTCCTGAATGCTGTCGCCGTCAAACGGCACACCCTTCGTCTTGGTCTTGAAGATCTTCTCAACCGCGGCAACGGCCGGCAGCAGGGATGCGAACTGCGGGGTATAGGCGTTGGAGCCCATGAAGAAATCGGCATCCTTGCCCAGCTGTTTGGCGATGATCGGATCCTGGTAGCCCGAGCAGTAGTTGATCGACATTCTGGGGACCCAGTTTGCCTGCTTCATGGTCTTCACCATGAGGGCGTAATCGGCACCCAGCACCGCTCCGAAGAGGGCGTCGGGGTTCTTGGTCTTGAGTGTCTGTACCTC
The DNA here is from genome assembly GCA_013177825.1 of Syntrophaceae bacterium. NCBI lineage: Bacteria > Pseudomonadati > Thermodesulfobacteriota > Syntrophia > Syntrophales > Syntrophaceae > Syntrophaceae bacterium. The sequence goes on along the minus strand of JABLXX010000004.1, from coordinate 101,535 downwards.
GCTGTTGAGGTTGGTCGCCCCGGGGGTGTAGGGAACGTCCGCCACTACGCTGAATCCCGCGGCGGTCGCGGCTTTCTTCGCCTCACCGGCGGCGCCCTTTCCGAACAGGGTATTCTCGTAAATGATTCCTATCGTCCTGATATTGGCATTCTGCTTCTGGTTGAGCCATTTGAGGACTTCGACGAATTCCGCTGACTCGGTCGCGTCGGTCGGCGCCAGGCGGAAGAAGTAGTTAAGGTCGCGCTTTGTCAGCGTTGAACTGCTGGACGCACCGCACATGAAGATCTTTTTCGCGCGCTCGGCGACAAGACTCGCCGGACCGCTCACGGAGCTGTTATAAGACCCGATGAGGGCCCATACGCCCTCCTGGTTGAGGAGCCGCTCGGCCTCGGCCTTGCCGATGTCCGGCTTGCCCTGGCTGTCCGCGTGGACCAGCTGGATCTTGTATCCGCCGAGCAGTCCACCCTTCTTTGCCAGGGGGATTTTCACTCCGGGATGCTGGCCGTTGACGATTTCAACCGCCGTCTGGACCGCGGCCTGGCAGCGCTGCCCCGCGTTTGCAACCGGGCCGGTCAGGGGGAAAATAGTCCCGATCTTGATCACTTTTTGCTGGGCTGCCGCCGGACCTGCCGCGAGCAACAGGCACAAGACCGCCGCTACCGCCACGCAACCAAGCAACCGCAACGATTTGCTTTTCATTTATTACCTCCTTTGGAAGAATGTTGGCGAAGTATATGAAAACAAAGAAATTGTCAATGAAAACGTGTTCTCCTGCAGAGAATACATAAAAAGTGCGGATATTGTAGCGCAGAAATTGTCCGGTTGGCATAGAGCCCGGGGGATGGGATCCATGAGACGGATAGGGCTGCTACGGGAGATCTGGAAGATTGGATTTAAGGCTGATTGCGTTTTCAATCTCTCCAGGCTGGATTACCCCGGCGGGCTTTCTTTATGCGCACTCGCTATAACCGCATATACGGCAAACCATACAGCCGCCCTCATGCTCAACAATTCCCCCACACTCGGGACAGGCTCCTTTGAAGAGAACGCTCTTTTCCTGATACGGAACTTTACCGCCACCGCCATTCGCCGACAGATGGTACTGAATCGCCTTGGCTACAGCATCCGCACATGACAGGACTCTGTTCTCGCCGAAACCCGATGGCGAGTGGCAGGAAATACCGTGAAGCTGTTTGATAACCTGTTTTGCCTGAAGTCCGCTGCGCCAGGCCAGAGACACCATCCTGCCGATTGCTTCGCTCTGTGAGGCCGCACAGCCACCCGCCTTCCCCATCGTGGTAAAGAGCTCGAAGAGACCCGAGCTGTCCTGGTTTACGGTTACATACAGGGGTCCGCATCCGGTCTGCATCTGGTAGGTCCAGCCTTTGAGCACTTTGGGACGCTCACGTTTGGCCGTTGGTTTTTCAGGAGCAGGGGTTTCCGGAATCGGCTGACCTTCCTTGCTTCCTCTGCTCAACACCTGCCGATCCCGAGAGCCGTCACGATAGATCGTAACCCCTTTGCAATCGAGCTGATAGGCCAGCTCATAGACGCGGGTGACATCCTGGATGGTTGCACCATTGGGGAAATTCACGGTTTTGCTTACCGCGTTGTCCGTATATTTCTGAAAGACTGCCTGCATACGAATATGCACGTCCGGTGTTATGTCGTGGGCCGTAACAAACAGATTGCGGATATCTTCCGGGATGTCTTCCATGTTGTGAATGGATCCTTCTTCGGCAATTCGCTTCATCAATTCTTGCGAGTAAAAACCCCGGCGCTTTGCAATGGCTTCAAAATGCGGGTGCACTTCCAGGAGGACGTCGTTATCCATGACCTGCCGGACAAAGGAGACCGCGAAGAGCGGTTCCACGCCTGACGAGGCATTGGCAATGAGCGAGATCGTGCCGGTGGGCGCGATGGTCGTGACCGTTGCGTTGCGCATGGACGGCATCCCTTTTTGATCATAGATCGATCCCTTGAAGTTCGGGAATGGCCCGCGGATTTCGGCCAATGCATGCGAGGCCCTGTGCCCCTCCTCATTGATAAAATTCATGACCCTTCCGGCAAGCTCCAGCGCCTCTTCCGCATTGTATGGAATGCCCAGCAGAATCAGCATGTCCGCCCATCCCATGACTCCAAGCCCGATCTTGCGATTGGCGAGGGTCATCTCGGCGATCTGCGGCAAGGGGTATTTGTTGATTTCCACCACGTTGTCCAGAAAGTGAACGGCCAGGTGGACAACCTTCTTCAGCCGCTCCCAATCCACCGTTTCTCCCTTCACCATCCTGGATAGATTGATCGAGCCAAGGTTGCATGATTCGTAGGGCAGAAGGGGCTGTTCGCCGCAGGGATTGGTGGATTCGATCTCCCCGATGTGGGGCGTGGGATTGTCGCGATTGAGGCGATCCAGAAATACGATCCCCGGTTCGCCGTTTTCCCAGGCCTGAGAAACGATCCGATGGAAAACTTTCTGGGCATTGAGCGTTCCGGTGACACGCCCGTCACGGGGATTGATCAGCTCGTAATTTTCGTCTTTTTCGACGGCCTTCATGAAGGCTTCCGTAAGCCCGACGGAAATGTTGAAATTGTTGAGCTGCTTCTTGTCGGCTTTGCACATGATGAAATTCATGATGTCCGGATGATCGACACGCAGGATGCCCATGTTCGCGCCACGCCGCGTGCCGCCCTGCTTGATGGTTTCCGTGACGATGTCAAAGACGCGCATAAACGATATCGGACCGCTGGAAATGCCGGTTGTCGTCAGGACAACGTCATTGGCGGGGCGCAGCCGGGAAAAGGCAAAACCGGTGCCTCCTCCGGATTTATGAATCAAGGCGGTGTATTTCACGGCATCGAAAATCTCCTCCATGGAATCACCCACCGGCAGCACAAAGCAGGCGGACAATTGCCCCAGTTCACGCCCGGCGTTCATCAGCGTCGGCGAGTTGGGCAGAAATTCCATGGAAGCCATCATGCGGTAGAATTCCTTTGCAAGCTGGGATACGCCGCTTTTCCTGCTGAATTTTCGATCTGCCTCGGCAATGGTTTGCGCTACCCTTCGAAACATATCCGCCGGTGCTTCCAGGACGTTGCCATCCAGATCCCGTTTCAGATACCGCCTTTCCAGCACTGTGACGGCATTCTTCGCCAACTCCGGTTTATCGAAAGAATCAGACATTGTTCTCATGGCAGATTAACCCCTTGGAAATAGAAGAGAAATTTCGACAGATCAACACCATATATTGTATGAGGCCCTGCACATAACCACAACATGTAGTGATTGTCAATGGCGACCTGCCTCCCCAATGCAGATCCGGCTTGCACGCAGGATTGTGGGTTCATGAGGGAGCGAAAGAAGGGAAGTCGGCTGTAGGATGGAATCCAACGCCGTCTTCCCGGTCCGTAAATGAGTCCGTTGTGATGACAAAGGCCTGTCTCCCATCGGCCAAATGGCGTTTGCTCCCCCGGTGACGTCTGTGGTAACGTCACGGAAACGTTGCAATGCTGCTGCATCGCTGAAACGTCCATCAATTCCTCTGTTTTCTCCTGGGTGCCTGTCCGACAACGGCACCATCGTCTTGTCAAAAGGAGGTATGACTCGGTGCAAATCATGGAATCAAAGAAGCCGTTCATGATTGGACCCCTGTATCTGATCGTTTCCCTGCTGCTCATCATTCAGGCAGGCTGCAGCAGCACCCCGGCGGTCAGGAAACAGGCGGCGGAACCTCCGGGTATGGCCGAGACCATGAAAGTGGACGGCATCGAGCGGTTCGCCCGCATCGACACGGACGTTTACCGGGGCGGCTCTCCCACCGACAGCGGACTCAAGTCGCTGAAGCGGGCCGGCGTCAGGACGCTGGTCTGTCTCCGGGATGACGTTCCCTACCGCGAAGCGGCCGGGGCATTGGGCCTTCGAGTCGAGCACATCCCCTTGTCCGCACTGGATACTCCAAGCCGTGATTCGATCCTTCGTTTTCTGGACGTTGTTACCGATCCCGCCCTCCGGCCGGTTTTCTTCCATTGCCGGCAGGGAGAAGACCGGACAGGGGTGATGGCCGCGATCTACCGCATGCAGGTCCAGGGCTGGTCGCTGGAGGCAGCTATGGCGGAAATGGAGGCCTTCGGTTTCGGCGGGCAGTTCCTCGATCTGAAGAAGTCCGTGTTGTCCTATCCGGAGGCCGGGGGCAGGAAAACCAAGGTCCGCATGGCGCCGGGACTGGAAGTGGATCTCGAGGCCGGAAACCGCCTTCTCGCGGCGGGAATGGACGAGAAGGCTATCCCGCGCTTCCAGGCGGTCCTGCAGAAAAGACCGGACCTGCTAGAAGCACGCCTTGGGCTGTCGGAAGCCCTGGGGAGCATGGGAAAGACCGGTGAGGCCCTGTCGGAGGTACGCCAGGCAATGATCCGGGCCGGCTCCGGGGAGGAGCGCATCCGGACCTCCAGGGTGACGATCCGGATCCTGGCCGCGGCGAGCAATCGCGGAGAGTTGCCGCCTAACGGTCTCGACCTGGCCGAGCGGGAGTGGGAAGTCCTGAACCGGTACAAGGCCGAGGACAGGGAGAGCCTTCTTCGGCTGGGAAACCTGTTTCAGCAAGGTCTTTACCTTTCCAGGGCCATCGAGGCCTTGGAGCGCGCTCGCCGCATAGCGCACCCCTCCGGGAAGGTCGATCTCGATCGCCGGGTTGAGCGCATCCGGTCCGTATACTCTTTTGCGCCTCGCAGCGACCTGGGGAAGAGACTGGGGCTCCTGCCCCAGGTGACCAGGGGTGAGCTGGCGGCCCTGCTGGTGCATGAGCTGCGCGTGGATCGCATCCGGACGATCCGGGGATCGGCGACCTGGCGACCCTATGTCGAAAAGCAGGCGGCGTCGCCAACGGTGAAAGACATCGAGGATAGTGCCTATCGGGACGACATCCGGCGCGTTCTCGCTCTGGGCGTTCGGGGACTCGAGCCCTTCCCCGACGGAACGTTCCGTCCCTCCGACGCGCTGAGCCGCGCCGAGTTCGCCGTTATCCTGGAGGACGTTCTTTCCAGGGCCACCCGCGACGAGACGCTTGCCACGCAGATGATGGACAAGGCCTCCCGCTTCGAGGACGTGGAAGCCAGCGCCTGGTACAAGAGCGCCGCCGATCTCGCGCTGAGCCTCGGCCTCTTCGCTCCCGGTCCCGGCGCTCCCCCGAGATTTCAGCCGATCAAACCGATCACGGGCGTCGAGTCCCTCCAGGCCTTCCGCCTTTTGCGAAAGCGCCTCGACTCCCGGAGCCGGGCCATCGTGATTGTCGTGGACGCATTGCGGGGCGAGTCGGCCTACAACGCCCTCGACGCAAAGAGGCTCCCGAACCTGGAACGCCTGATCCGGGAGCGGGGGGTCGTGCGCTTCGCGAAGTGCCTCTCTGCCCTCCCTTCCATCACCCTCCCCAATCACACGACGATTTTCACGGGCGTCTACCCGGGCCGTCACGGAGTCCCCGGGAATGAATGGTTCGACCGGACCCTCGACGCCAATGTGCCCTTGTACCGGCGGACGCGGGAATACGTGAAATACGGCAGCGAAGACGATCCCGGCTTGGGGCGCGCCTGGTCCTTCGGGGGCATTCCCGTTCATGACCAGGACCTCTCCCGGGATGTGCGGACGATTTACGAGGCGTTCAAGGAGGCGGAGATGGCGAGAGGCCGCACGACCCGGACGGCGGTCGTTTTCGATCCCGTGAGACGGGGCGCCGACGTGGTCGTGAACCCGGACCTCTTCGACGCCCTCATCAGTCTCGATTTTCTGCCGTTCGTCAACCAGTACGCCCTCCTGGACGCCTCCGCCGCGCGAAAAGCCGTGGCCCTGATCCGAAGCGAGAATCCGCCGGAGCTGATGGGCATATGGCTTTCAGGACTGGACGGGTGGTCCCACGCGAAAGGCCCCGGCCCCATCGGAGGTGCCGGAGACCGGCAGGCGGACTACCTGGCGAAGCATCTCGATCCGCTGATCGGAGAAATCATTAAGGCCCTGGAAGACCGCGGATTGCTGGACGAGACGCTGATCTTCCTGGCATCCGACCATGGACAGGCGGACGCGGTGGCGAAGGACGAATTCACCGTCGATGCGGAGAGGGTCTATCATGCCCTGGCCGGAAGCCCGTACCGTCCACCCCTGGACAAGTCGGGACGCCTGGACGAAAACGCCACGGACTTCGACATCGCCGTCATGGCCGACTCCAACGGCAATGCGGCCCTTGTCTCCATCCGGCCCCCCGGGTCCCCCTGGTCTTCCCCGCCGGCCCGGTCGGACATCGAGGCGGTTTCGGCCCTCCTGCTGAAGGAGCCTTACGTGTCCCGGATCTTCTTCAGCGAGACCGGCATCCCCGGCAAAGAGCCCGCCGTCTTCCTGATGAGCGGGAACAATGGAAAGGTCGTGACGAGAAGGCTGGAGCGGGACAGCGAGGAGCGCCTCAACGCGCGAGCCCTGGGGCTGTCCGGTTCCGGCCGCTCGGGGGACCTCCTGGTGGAGGCGAAGAACCCCTACTACTTCTCCCCCCGGGGAAGCATCTACCTGGGACAGCACGGCCGCGGCGAGCGCGTCGAAGACCAGGTCCCCCTCCTGATCATGAATCCCTCCGGAGGCCGGCAAAGCATCGTGCGCTCGGTGGTCGAGATCGACGACATCGCGCCCACCGTGGCCGGGGCACTGGGTTTCCTGGACGCCCTGCCCGCCGACGGGACGGATCTCCTGGACCCTCCGAAGATTCTAGTCTCCTCCCATGCGGAGGACCAGGTGGTTCCGGCAGGCCGGACCACGAGCATCCTGGGATTCGTCAAGGACTCGGTCGGAATCGAGCGGGTGGAGTTCCGTGTGGACGGAGAAGACAAGTTTCAGCCTGCAGAGGGGACGTCCTTCTGGGAGGCGCGGGTCCGGCTTGCGCCCGGCCGCCACGCCATCGTTGTCAGGGCCATCGACGAGACGGGTATCGCCTCGACGGTGCGGTTCCATCTCATCGCGCAACAGGAGTAAAGACCATACCCTTTGGCTTCCCGATCGGTGTAATCAAACCACCATCGGGAAAATTGACATGGAGCGTGAATCATATGAAAAGGGTCGCAGCGGCTGGAATGTTGATTACGATCGTGCTCTTGGGTTGCATCTCTTGCGGAACAGGCAATGAAATGGAAAAGGCCGCGCTGGCCGCGGCGGAGCGGTGGCTGGTGCTGATCGACGAGGGGAAATATGCCGAGAGCTGGCAGGAGTCGGCAGGGCTGTTCCGGAACGCAGTCAGGCAGGACCAGTGGGAACAGATGGTGCAGTCGGTTCGTGGGCCCCTGGGAAAGATGATTTCACGAAAGTTGAAGGCGAAGGAGTACAGAACGTCCGTTCCCGGTGCGCCGGACGGCCACTATGTCGTGATCCAGTTCGAGACTTCCTTTCAAAACAAGCAATCGGCTGTCGAAACCGTCACCCCCATACTTGATCAGGACGGCCGCTGGAGAGTATCGGGTTATTACATACGATAGGCAATCCGATATCCGCCGTCGGGAAAAAGGTGTCCTCCGCGGAAGACAATGGCAGAAATCTGTCGCTGAGTGTGGTACATGGCTCCCGGGCAAATCACGATCCGATCCTCTCGAGCGGTTTCATGGTCCATCCGTCACGAATGAATCCGAACTCCGCTCCGGCGAGGCAAGAAGAACGCGAAAGGAGTGGTTCGGCATGTCGGGAAGGACAAGGTATTCATGGATTGCCGTCGTATTGGCCGCTTGCATCGTTTCAGGGTGTGCCGCTTCATTCAACAGCAAGGGACTGAATCTGGTCGCCGAGGCGAATTACACCCAGGTCGTCCGGGAATTCGAACCCGGTAAGGAACAGTATTCCAGCCTGCCCTTTCAGGATTTGATCTATCTGTGCTCCGCATACGGGGAGCTGAAAAATTACAAAAAACTCTTTCCCTGTCTGGATGCGGCCCAGGCCAAGGTGGACAAGGGAGATTTCATCGCCGATACCTGGAACCATTCCGCAACGCCGTCCAGACTCCGGACCAGCGCCTTGATCGAACTGGGTCAGTACGAAGACGCCGTCAAGGCGGCCGAACTCTCCAATAAAATCGTTGTCGACAACCAACTGAACCGCTTCGAGGAAGTCAAGGTGTTGGAAATCCTGGGGATTGCCTATGGCCTGGCCGGAAAGGCGGAAAAGGCCAATGCCGCCGCCGAACAGCTCAAAGGGCTTTATCTGGGTTATCCCTATATGCTGGTCAAGGATGATCGAAACATCGCTCTGGCCAAGATTTACATCATCCTGAAGAAGTACCCCGAAGCCATCGATGCCGTTTCCTACAAGTTTGAGGACTCCAACTCCTTTCTGAAAACAATCAGCGGGTGGGATGTCTTCACCAACAATAAATTGTCCTTTGAGTTCATGAAAAACAAAAGCCTCTATGAAGTGGGGCGTACTGCCGAGGCCAAGCAGGGCTATGATGCGCTGTTGAAGTATCCCTACATCCAGGACCGGGGGGAGATGCACTGGATTATCCTGTTCGACCGGGGCCGGATTGCCGAAAAAGAAGGCAACACCCGGGAGGCGATCCGGTTTTATGAAAAGGCGGTGGACGTTATCGAACAGCAGCGCTCCACCATCAATGTTGAGGCCGGGAAAATCGGATTTGTCGGGGACAAGCAGGCCGTGTATCACAGCCTGATCGCGGGGCTTTATGCGGACAGGCAGTATGAGAAAGCCTTCGAGTACGTGGAGCGATCGAAATCCCGCGCCCTGGTCGATCTCCTGGCCGGCAAGAAAGACTTCGTGGTCAAGTCAACCGGCAGGGAGGAACAGGTGCGCAATGTCCTGGCCGCCACGGTGAAATCGGAGGAGGAAATCCTGTCTTCTGACAAGAGCGTCAACCCGTCGCAAAGCCGGAGCATTGCCGTCAAAGCGCGGCAGGATCTGCAGCGCGACGTTCCGGAGCTGGCTTCACTGGTGACGGTGGATTCCACGCCCGTATCCGAGATTGCATCGTTTCTCTCCCCGAAAGAGTCCCTGGTCGAGTACTATTATTCCGGCAACGACATGTTCGCTTTTGTCATTACCGCCGGAAGCCTGCAAAGCATCAGGCTCAATCCCGCAGGGCTGGAGGAAGAGGTGGCGGCCTTCAGGAAGTCCCTGGAAAACCCCCGCTCGCCCGCAACGTTGATGCATGCCGGAAAACTGTATCAGCGCCTGTTCAAACCGCTGGAAACGGCGTTGCAGAACCAGAATCTCGTAATCGTTTCACATGGCATTCTGCACTACATACCGTTCAACGCTTTGCATGACGGGAAACAATACCTGATCGACCGTTACCGGATCCGCTTGATGCCCAGTGCAAGTGCCATGAAGTACCTGGGAGAGAAGAAAGGGAAAGGAAAGGGAGGGATCCTGGCCCTGGGCAACCCCGATCTCGGCAATCCGGCTCACGACCTTGTCTTTGCCCAGAAAGAGGCGGTCGAGGTTGCGAAAATCTGGCAGAACTCCAGAGTGTTTGTGCGGAAGCAGGCCACGGAGGATGTCGTGCGCAGGTATGGCGGGGAGTACCAGTACATTCACTTTGCCACGCACGGTCAATTTTCACCCGACAATCCGCTGCAATCGGCGCTTCTTCTCTCTCCCGACGCCGGTTCCAACGGGATGCTGACGGTGGACAAGCTTTACTCCATGCAACTGGACACCAGCCTTGTCACCCTGAGCGCCTGTGAAACGGGCCTGAGCAAGGTGGCCAACGGGGACGACCTGGTGGGGCTGACGCGCGGATTTTTCTATGCCGGAGCCGGTTCCATTGTTGCCAGCCTCTGGAAAGTGGACGACCTGGCAACGTCTCTCCTGATGATCCGATTCTACCAGGAAATGCGGCAAACGGACAAACTCAATGCCCTGCGCAAGGCCCAGATCGAAACGCGCAGGAAATATCCGCATCCCTATTACTGGTCTTCGTTCCAATTAACCGGCAGGGCCAGATAGGACATGGCAGACATCCGGCATGTTCATCCATAGCCGTCACATGCGCAAAATCCGCCCGCTCCCCTTGACGTCACGCGTCTCTCTTCATGCATCTCCCGGGAAAGCGGAGCGACGTTACCTTTACCAAATGGAGGAGCCCCCAATTCGACCGGACGGCCTTGGACGTAAATACGTGATCGGTCACAAATTCCCGGCTACGCCTTTCACCCTTTCCCCGCTTTCCTCTTGTCTTCCAATATCCCAACCAGCGGTCCATCCTCCCGCCACGTTCGGCAGGTGTTCATCAGGATCTGGAAATTCTCCGCCAGAAAGTTGGGGCTTCGATGGTCGTGATAAGCGCCGTATCCCTGCATCACGGAGGGACCCATCGCGGTCAGGAGGGCCACCAGGTGGTTACATCCTTTCGTACCGCCGGCGATGTCTTTCACCTTGGCCGAAAAGCCGCCGACGATCTTCATCCCCTTGACGGGATCCAGACAGTCGATGGTCTCCAGGCATTCGTCCCGTGGAATAACCGGCATTTCAACCTGCAGATCCTCGATCTCGAGGCTTGCTTTGTTCACGAGCAGACAGACGATCATCTGGTGCAGGATACCGCCCGACCGCTCTTCGCCCGTCGCCAGGTGATAATCCTTGAACCGGTAATCCGTCAGGCATCCCTCGACGACAAACCTTCGCTCGTCATAATCGTAGCTGGTCGTCTCGATGGTTCTGGTGTGGTACTTCTCCCCCCTCGGTTTTCCGAATACGAGCATCCCGTCAGCCTCCCCGTTCAAATGATGTCGGTCAGTCCAGAGATCCGTCAAAATAGGACACGTGCGCCTCGCAGCGGCACTTTTTGTTCCAGGGCTCCGAGCAGCGTTTGATCAATGCAACCTTCCCATCCCCGTCCGGTTTCGGTATCGGCCCGCACACGGAGGCGGATTCCTCTCCCGAAAAGCAGTCCCAGAACACTTCCTTCGTGTACACCCCGCAGCGGTCGCAGTAAAAGAACGATTCCGTGCATTCGTCGCCCAGGATGCTGCCGGAGATGGAGGCAATGCAATCTTCCTTGAACGAGAATTCCCTGTTGCACCGGATGCAGTTCATGTCCCCGACGGCCGATTATTTTCCAACCAGTTTGATGAAGCCCGGGTGATTCCGGATGCTGTTGAACTGCGGGGCCTTTCGGGCGCTGTCTTTGCAAGATGAATCAAGTTCCATCGCCTTCTTTAAATCCGTCAGCGCTTTCTTCGAATCCCCCATAAGTGCATAAACCAGGGCCCTCTTATAAAAGAGAGTTGCACGTTCCGGCTTCAATTTGACGGCATCATTGTATTGATCGATCGCAAATTCGTAATCCCCGCGCCTGGAAGCATCGTCCCCGTACAATTCAGCGGCTTTGCTGTAATCGCTGAGCGCGAGATTTTTCCTGCCGATCATCTCATACATGATTCCCCGCTGTTTAAAATTGAACCCGATCGGTTCGAGCTCAACGGCCTTGCTGTAATCAGCTATCGCCGATTCAGGCTTGTTCATCAAATTCAGCAATACACTTCCACGAGACAGATAATTGGACGCATCTCTCGGGGCGAGTTCGACGGCTTTGCTGAAATCCGAATAAGCAAGATCGCCGTTTTGAAGGCCGCTATAGGATGTTCCCCGATAAAAATAATAATCTGCATCCTTCGGTCTCAATTCGATCGCCCGTGTGTAATCCTGGATTGCGAGACGGTGATTCCTCATGACGGCATAGTAGAACTTCCCGCGTTCAAAATAAGCCTCCGCCTTTTCTACGGGACTGGGAGCCGCCTCAATTGCCTTCCCGAATTCCCGAAGTGCGAGATCGGGCTTGTTCAGCTCCTTATAGGTCCATGCCCGATACAGAAAGGCTTTCGAATCTTTCGGATCTTTTGTTAACAGTTTGTAGAAATCCTGCATGGCATGGTTCTCGTCGCTGATCACCGCCCGTGCATAGTAGGCCTCGATGTTGTCAGGGTCCAGTTCGATGGCTCGACCATATGCTTCCACGGCCTCCTTGAATGCCCGGCGGTCTTTCGCCGCAAATCCTTTCTCAAGCCATTCCTTGGCCGACAACTCCTTGATCGATAGATCATACGCCGTCTTCTTCGCCTCCCGGTTTCCATCCTTCGCCGACGCCAGCTCCTTCCGAAGCTTTTCGACTTCCTTGAGCAGTGCGTCCGACTTCTTCCTCATCATTTCCAATTCTTTTGTTTTTTCACGATCCTTGCGAAGGTCGTTGATCGACTGGACCACCTTGTCCGAATCCGCCGCGATTTTCGATTTCAGCCAATAGACACGGCCATCCCACTTTTCCTGGATGACTTCCGTCTGGACAATGCCGGCGGTCAGGGTTGTGATCTGGTCCCGGGTGAGCTGAACGTTTTTCACCTCCGTCTCGCTTTCCAGGTAGGTCCCCAGCTCCTCCAGGAGAAGCCTTTTCACCTCCCTCAGGGCGATGACCCGGCTGGAGTTCCGGCTGTCATCCTCGCTCGCCTGGTAGGTGTATTCCTTGATGAAGGTCCTGGTTTCCGCAAATGCGGGAATTGTAACGGACAGAACGAGCAAAAGCGAAAAGACGGCGATTCTCTTCGGATTGAGTTTCATCGGTCGATGTTCCTTTCCCGGATGGACGCAATTTCAATACATCAGGACCGGGTGAATCACAAGGAGATGACCATGGGAATGCGGGCGTCCGAGATGATCGAACTGGGGTATCGAAGGGCGGGGGAATTTCTTTATCAGGCGAAGCAGATCGAAAGGGCTTGAAGGTTGTCCGGGGCCTTCATTCCGCCGGACATGACGCATCTCACTTCCGCCGGTCCCGGTTTTGTCTGCGGCGGACTTCGCTCACTCGGTCTTGTACATCTCCCGGTAGATCTGGGTCTCGATGGCCTTGAAAATCTTTTTGTACTGATCCGCTCCAAGCAGCCGCCGCATCTCCCATCCCGCTGACGACTTCTTCTCCGTAATGACGGTGAGCGTCACTTCCGTTTCCTTCCAGTTGATCTGGCGGGTGCGGGCGGAGCCCCGGGTTCTCCATTCACCCTGATACACATAGTCCGACGTCACTTCATGCGCGTCCGCATTGACCGTGGCTTTCCCGAGGTCTTTTTCATTGAAGACCTTGGCAATGGCCTGGAGAACGAACTTCTCCTTGGCCTCGTAGACACGGGTGACCTGCTCCGGCGTGTCGGTGGGCTCGCCGGCCTCCATGCAGGCCCAGAGGAACAGGCTGAAGGTTGCAACAAGCAGCAGGATGAGAAACGGAACCGGTCGAGGGAGCTTTCCTGTTTTTTGATGACCGGGTTGAAGTGCCGTGTGGCGGGAGTGGATTTTCATACGGGCACTTTAAATTCATCAAAGCGCCGCGTCAAGGAAAGAGCGAATACCGGAACGGCAATTTCCGGTGCGGCCTATCGACCGGTGATGAAGGGACGGGAAATGTCCGTGCCGGGCAAAAAAAAGAAGATGGGACCGCCTACGGGCGATCGCACAGGCTTAAATGCGGGTTTTTACGAACTCATAGATCTCGGGCTGGGTGCAAACCTCATAGTATTTCCTGGACGTCTTGTCGATCACATCCACGGTTTTGGGCTTGACCCGAAGCACTTCGGCCTCCCGGATGACGAGGCGCTGGGACCCGCCGCTGATCGTCGGCACCGTCCCCGTGTACAGCGTGACCTTTTCGCTGCTGTTTATCGGATACTCCACGCTTTTCAGGCTGATTTCCTTGCACAGCTTGGCAAATCCCTCGGGACTCAGCTCGATCCCGTTGACGTTGTACCGGAGGGACAGGTCGTCCGCCGTGGCCTTGAATTCCTCATCCGGGATGTCCTGGAAGACAAACAGATTGAAGAGCCGGTTTTCGTCCTTGAGTTGTTTGCGCAGCGTCTTGCTGCAGCTCGACAGGCGGTCCGCAAGGTTGATGGCCGGGGAGATGATGATCCGCGAATCACCGTCGAACAGAAACGAAGGAGGACTCTGGTGAAAGCAGATGCCGATTCCCAACTCGAGCACCGGCAGTTTGTGCTTCTGACTCTTCACGTTGTACTGCTGGACGATCTGGAGCAGCCTGACGGCCAGCCCGCAGGCGCGGGCCACGCTGTACCAGCCCTCCGGCGTGTCCTCGTGCTCGAAGATCGACATGATGATGGCGTCCCCCTCGATAAACTCCTTGGCCCCGCCGTAGTCGAAGAGAATTTCGGAGATCGGGTCGAAGAAATTGAGGCTGAAATAGGATGCCGGGTTCAACCCTCTTTCAATCATGGTGTATGTGATGTCAACGGATCCCCGGATATCCGCCTTCATGATGACGTGATTGACGATCGGCTTCTCCCCCATGATCCGTTCGCTGGGAAGCAGAAACTCATACAGGGACCGGTTTTCCCTCGACAGCATCATCTTTTTGTCGTCGTTGACGAGGCTGACGGCATCCATGACGCCTCTCAGCAGCTCGTAGACGCGCAAATCCCTGTGATAGCGGGAAAAATCCCTCAGGAACTGCAGGAGATGCCGTTGCTTTTTGGTCGTGGAGCAGCCTTGTATCTGGCGGCTCGTTTTATAAAGCAGCTCAATGGCATCCGGTTTCCTGCCCTTCAACTGCCGGATAACGGGTTCTCCCGATCGGGGATCGAGCAGGAACTCCCTCAACTGGTGAAGCCGCAGAGGGGGACAGTACTTGCCGTATATCTCCCTGACTTCATACGCCGCAACGACCTGCCTCATGACGGGAGATTCATTGAATCTTCGATAAAAGAGAGTCAGCAGGCTCTCCTGAATTTTCATCTGCGACCTGATCGCTTCGAGCGTCTCCCGAGGCTCTTTGTTCCTTTTCAATCTCTCATACTTGTCCCGGCTCTCGAAACAGTCGAACAAGATGTCGATGTTCTCGATTTGCATCAGCAGCGGATCGAAGCCGTTTCCACCCGCCAGCAATTGCCTTTCTTCGATTTTCAATCCTGGACCGTCTTTATGGACAGGCTCCCCGCCGCCGGAATCCCCATCGGATAAATCCGTCTTTTCCAACAGATCGTAAATCATCATTTTCAGATTCGCGTAATTGTCGGGATCCTCCGACCTCTGGCTGATCAGCACATATGCCTCGATCAGAAAAAGATCGTCCACCATGTTGTCCGTGTAAAGAATCGGGTTGAGGAAGATATTATCGGGAAGGATCTGATCGGATTGAAAGTTCGACTCCCGGATATCATGAAGAGTTCCGCCGTTGGCCTCGGTCATCAACCGGAACAGCTCGTCTCCGACGTGAAGAAGAATCCGCTTCTGGTTGTAGTTTAATTCATTCAGCTTCTCTTTGATTTTAAAGGATTCGTACGAATCATGGTCAAGGGATAATTCATAGCTTCTTATAATATCCTTAAAATTAGCGATAAACGTTTCATATTGGTTCCTGATTTCCTCAATAAAGAACTTTACGAGAGAAATCTGCCCCAACAAGTCAATCTGAACTTCCGCCGCCGATTTGGCCCGGTTGATTCCGTCCAGAAGAACATCGCTGCAGATCTTCCTCAACGTATTGATGTCATTCTTAAGGTTTTCTCTTTGATAATCTTTGAAATAGTTTTCGGCACCACTATGTTTAATGACGAGAAGAGAAATCGTGCGTTTGACGACATTCTGAAACTGAGGACTTATGTGAACGTCGATGTGGATATTGTCCACCCCGCGAACGAGTCGGTCCAGGGAAAAATCGATTAGTTGACGTTTGAGAGGGAGTTGTTTAAGGCTTGCCGGTTTTGAAAATGAATTGAGTAAACTCAGCATAGCTTCATCCTTGTTCAAGTGTCTCTTTATTCGGCCCAGTGATCATACGCACTTCTCTCATCACATTAGCTCTTCTCCCTACTAAGCGTAATTACAGGCATTTAAGATGGCAGAGCCCATGCTTACGGAAGAAAGACGGTTGTGTCAAGTACTTATAATTCAGTGGAATCGCCCGTGTGGAAGTTACTGCGAGAAATCTTCGTTTTTTCAAGAGCCCGGCGGCGGATTGCGGCCGGCAGGAAATCATGGACATGAAACCATGGATCACGTAAGTTTCAAGGTACGATGAGTACAGCAACGGGAGAAACACATAAGGGGAGTGCCGATCATCTGCAGGCCCTGCTGGATGAGATCCCGTCCGACCGGCTGGTTGCCTGCGTGCCGACACACGAATCCCTCATCCTGCATGACGGCGAGAAGGAAATCGGCCGCATTCCCCTCGACGGCATTACCGAGGTCTCACTCCTGGACGACACCTCCGTCCAGAGAACCTACCCCCTGGGCCGATTCCTGTTTCTGGGACCGCTGGCGCTCCTCTTTCCGAAGAAAACCATTCACGTTGCATACCGCCTCAACATACAGTGGAAAGATCCCGATGGCGGATACCACTTCACCTATATCCGCATCCCCACGCAAATGCTGGCCAAACAAACGCTCAACACCGTCGAGCGCTCGCTGAATCCGGAGGTCCGAAAAGACCTGGCGCAAAAGGCGGCAAAAGCAAGAGAGCGGGCTGCAGCATCGCCAAGGGGGCAGGACCGGCCTTCCTCCGAGGTCTCGCCATTCATCACCTGCCCGCACTGTACCATGGAGTTCAGGAAGACCGACCTCCCGCCCGGCGGCATGTGTCCGGTGTGCGGCCAGCCGCTCTGAGACCGCCTGCCCGAGCCCCTGCCCCGTTTCCTACCACGCCCGGTCCTCACCGATATGGGTGAAGTACTCCCGCCGGAACGTCTCGTAGTCTTTCTTCAGGGTCCTGTAGAGTTTGCAATTCTCGAGGGCGATCGCTCCCAGGTTGGCGACCGCCCCGATAAAATAGATGTCGTCGATCGTGAACTGCCGCGGCTCCGCCGTGTAAACCCGAATGACACCGACGATTTCATCCCGCAGCATCATCGGCACGGACAGGATCGACGCGATTCCTTCTTTCCGGGCTTCCTCCGGGTACTGGATCCGGTCGTCATCCGACGCATGGAGGACATTCACCACTTTGCCCGCCAGGGCTTCCGCAAGGCTTTTGTCCGACAGCACGGGGCCCTTCGTCCGGTATCCCTCGCTCAGTCCGAACGACGCGACATGGCTGAGCACTCTTTTATTCCGGGAAAGGAGCATCAGCGAGCACCCCTTGGCATCCACTCTCTTCGCAACAATCTCCACGATGGAATGGAGAATGTCCCGGATCTGGCGGGTGGAATTCAGGACGGCCGCCGCTTCGTATAATCCGTGATAGTACGTCTCGATACGCTTTTCCATGTCGGCACCTCCTTGTCCTGAAAAAATTTCGTTCACGGACCCCCTGATGCACCAATGCTTGAAAGGAATCCTTCACTGGTTGCCGCTTGCGATTCTCGTTGAGGTGATGAACGGGGTCGATCGTTGCCGGTATATCGAGCGTTGTTCGGAAGGTTATGGAAACGAACGCGGAGGCATAAACATTCTTTTCATATAATCTTAATGCCATTCGCGGCATTCGTCAATGCAACAGGCGGAGGCAGTCCATGCATTTTCCAACGATCGGCTTTCAATTCTTCCCGATGATGGGTAAAATGCCCGTCGGGCGACTCGCCCCCGGGAGGTGCGTCCATGAAGAAGATGTTGCCGATGGCCGCCATTGCAGTGGCCCTTTCAGTGTTTTTCACAGCGGCATCCGCATCGGTCGCTGCGTCCGAATCCAGGAAAAACGCCCGACAGACAACATCCATAAAGAAAGTCCCCCCGACCATTGCCTTCACCCGTGTTTCGGAACCCCGAGAGCACGCTTTTACCATGCTGGTCCCGAGGGGCTGGATCGTGGAGGGGGGGATCTTCCGCGTGGATCCGAACAGGACCGGCGGAACCGGTAACTCCATCGAGGCCAAGTGCGACATCGCGGTCAAGAGCGACGCCGAAGGCACGGTCATGCTGCGGAGGCTACCCAAGATCAATTACGCCGACGGTCCCATGCTGCCGCCGACGCACGGCCCCGGGATGAACTACAACGGAATGACTGTCGTCCGCATGCCCGGTTGGGAAGATTACCTCCTGTATGTGTTTTCGCAGACCAGGGCGGGCGCGACCGGCGCCCGGGTCGTCCAGAAGGAGTCCCTTCCGAAACTGGCACAGCTCGTTAGCCGGCTGTCGGAGCCGGTCGCCCGGGCACTGATGCAGGTCGGCATTCAGCCTCCGACCTATCAGGCGGGATTCATCATCGTCGAATACACGGAGAACGGAAAGGCCTACAAGGAGCTGCTCTATACGGTCCTGGTCGATGCCCGCCGTTCCATGGGCCTGTGGGCGAACGACTTCACGACGACGATGCGTTCGCCGGCGGGTGACGTGGATCAATGGAAACCCGTGCTGGACATCGTCGGGAACTCGGTCCGGCTGAATCCGCAGTGGGTGGCGGGAGAGTTGCGGGGGCAGGGCGAACGGGCCGAGATTTCCCGGAAGGTCCTCGAGGATCTGAACAGGATCGACCGTGAGATTACGGCTCACCGGACCCGCACCCAGCAGGCCATTCAAAAGGACCAGTATCTGACCCTCACCGGCCAGGAGGATTACGTCAATCCCATCACCGGGAAGGTCGAGCGGGACACGAGCGACTGGAGCCGCCGCTGGGTCAATGCAAATGGCGATTACATCTATTCGAACGACACGACCTACGACCCGAACCGCGATCCGGGCCTGCCCCGGCAGGATTTCCGGCTGACCCGGCCGAGACGCTGACAAAATCCATCAAGCCTCTCACCGGCACAGGCACCGGACGATGGCCCGCGGGACGTCATGGATGCTTTTCAGGGAGATCAGGCTGCCCCGCCCTTTCGCGGCGATCTGTCCGGCCAGTTCCGGGTTGCCGCCGGGCAGAACGACGACATGGAGCTGCGGGAACCGGCGGGCGACGCCCAGGGGATCCTGGCCCGTGTTCTGCCCGCCGTCCGTGAGCAGGATGCCGGTCCGGCTGTCGATGGTGGACCGCTGGATCTCCGTGAGACCCGCCAGGAGCCCGAGGCCGATGTTCGTCCGGCCCTCGGGGCGGACGTACAGGACGGTGTTGATGATCTCGTCCAGGGGCTTCGCCTGGTCCATCCGCTTGCAGACGTTCACCTTCTCGGAAAACAGGACGACGCCGTACTCATCGCGGGCGTCCAGGTTCGCGGCGAGGGACGTCACGGCGATCGCCGCCATGGACAGCTTCTCTCCCTGCATGGAGCCGGACGCGTCCATGATGATGACGGCCGCGTTTTTCCGCTTCTTTCTGTCCAGAACAAAGAGGTTCTCGTAGCGCGGCAGGGGGTGCTCGACCGTCGCCTCGATGGTCCGGTCGAGATCGATCTCGTCCCCCGAAAAGGTAAACGGCACCGTGGCGACATCGCCCGTGGGCGCTCCCCGGTGGACCAGCTCGCTCCGGGACACCCGGTAGATCATACCGATCATGAGATGGAGGAACTGCTTCCGGACGTTCTCGTCCAGGCGATTCCAGGTCCTGGTCAGGAGCTTCCGGACCAGCTCGGGATCGCTCTCTTCCCACTGCGCCAGGAGAACCCCGTAGTTCCCCAGCATCCTTCCCACGGTCCGGGAGTATTCTTCGGAGATGCCAAAGACGGTCCTGAGGTCGCCCTGCCGGAGGAGGTCGTCGATCCGTCGCTCGATGGGGAGAAGCTCGGCGGGGTCCCGGCCGGCCCCGATCGATGCGGTGCCGGATTCGAGGAGAAGCTCAAGGTCCCGGAGGGTTACTTTTTTTTTTGCCTCTCCAGCCTCTCCATGATCTCTTCGATGATCTCTTCCGGCTTTCTCTCGCTCGTCTCGTAGAGCCAGATCTTGTTGCGGAAGGCCATGAAGGCCGCCTGGGTCTTGAGGTCCCCGGCCTTCAACGCTCCGGAGGGATTCCCGGGCTGCAGATCCCGGCCGCTCCGGTACACGTCCACCATGTCGATGCTCCCGCGGACGGACGCGCCCAGCTTGAGATCCGGATGCTTCCGCGTCTCCCGGGCGATGTCCACGGCCAGTTCGACGATCCCGTCTTCGGCTCCTCCCGTCCGCCGCCGGACAATCTCGATCTCCTCCTCCCGCGTCTGGTAGTCGATCCGGATGGAGGTGAAGCGGTCCTTCAGGGCCCGGGAGATCCGGCTGATGCCGATGTCGTCCAGGGGGTTGAGCGCCGCAATGATGCGGAACGCCGGGTCCGCCGCCACGATCCCCAGCCTCGGAACGGTCAGCCTCTTTTCGGACATGGCCGTGATGAACACGTTCGTCGTCTCGTCGGGCAGCCGGTTGAACTCCTCGACGTAGAGGTACATCCCTTCCTTCATGGCCTGCAGGAGCGGACCGTACTGGAAGAATTCGGGGCGGTATCCCCTGGCCAGGGTCTCCGCCGGGTCGAAATAGCCGATGAGCTTCGACGTCGTCAGGTCGCTGTTCCCCGTCACCAGGCAGTACTGGCGCCCCGTGCATTCCGAGACGGCCTGGAGGATGGTCGACTTGGACGTCCCCGGAGGGCCTTCCAGAAAGATGTGCTTCCCCGCCTCGAGCGCCGAGACGATCATCAGGATCTCCCGCCTGCGCCCGACAACCCGTTCATAAACATTCTTCATCCGTTCATTCATGATGTTCGACCGCTCACTTTCACATGCCAAAGAACTGAATATTATCTTAATCGACACAATGCATGGTTCCCGGAGGGAGAGCGCATCACTCCCCCTCCGGGAACTGAAACGTTGCACAAAAAATACAAGCTGACCGTTATCTATCCGTCCATCATGATAACAATCTCATTCATTTCAATGTGGAGATTCGCTCATCTCCGCAGGCCGGCGATCGCCTCACCCGTCAGCGCGCGGTGTACGCGCCATCAATGGGAATCAATGACCCGGTGATGTAATCCGCTTCATCCGAGGCCAGATAAACCGCCAGTTTGGCGATCTCTTCCGCAGTTACCCAGCGTCCGAGAGGGGTAACATCCTCCACGTACTTCTTGACGCCTTCGTCTTCATAATAGGGCCTGCACATGGCGGTAGGAGCGTAATTGGGGCAGATTCCGTTCACGGTGATCTTGTCCGGGCCGTAATCGATCGCCAGTTGCCTGGTCAGATTGGCCGCGGCCCCCTTGGATGCGCAGTAAGCCGGCTCGTTGGCGAGGCCGACCAGTCCGCCGATGGAAACAAGGTTGATCACCTTCCCGCCGTTACCCTGATTGAGCATCTGGGCAATCGCATACTTGCAGCCGTTCCAAACACCTTTGATATTGACTCCCATGGTAAATTCATATTCATCTTCCGTGCATTCATGAATTTTTGCCATGCGGGTAAATACCCCTGCGTTGTTCATGATGATGTCGAGCTTGCCGAATTTCTTGACCGCCGCGTCGACCAGATCCTTTACCTCCGTCTCTTTTGTGACATCACACTTGACGAAGATCGCCTCGCCGCCTGCCTTTTTGATGGCTTCGTCCGTCGAGAGATTGATATCCGTTTCGTATCCCTCGGGCCTGGCCTCTTTCCGGATATCACTGCACACGACCTTGGCGCCGCTTGCGGCAAACGCCTTGGCGATGGCTCGTCCAAAACCGGAACTGGATCCCGTCACAACAGCAATTTTACCTGCCAATTTATTCATTTTTTCCCCCTTGGATATTTTAAAAGGGCAGAGGCGTCTCTACCTTTGCAGAAAGAGACAGCCTCTCCCTTGTTTTGATGACTTATGGCTCCCTGCTTAGGCTTTCAGCTTGCCGCCCGGTTTTCTCATCTTCAGGGTCTGCCGCCACTCTTCGGGTGAAACGATTTCCCGCCCGAGGAGCTCCACGATCTGCTTGGTAGCAAGATACGTCTCGAGATTGTTCTTGATCTTCTCGTCCCGGTGGGGCCATTTCCAGACGGAATCCTCCATGCCGACGCGGATGTGCAGGCCCAGAAGAAGCGCGAAGGTCGTGAGGTACGTTGAAGCGCGGCCCGAGGCGCAGACGACGATCTGCGAATCCTCGTCGATCTCCCGGATCCTGTTGGTGTAGTGCATCAGGACCTCCACCATGGCCTTGGGATTCTGCATGGGCGATCCGCCGGGCAGCGTCGGAAGGATGATCCAGTAGTAGGGTTTCTCGAGCAGACCCGTCTTGATAAGGTAGCGGTCCGCGTTATCGATATCCCCGTCACTGTACACGGCGATCTGCGGCTTGCAGCCCAGCTCCTGGCAGATTCTTGTCTTTTCGATCATGACATGGGGTGGCTTGCAGAAGAGCGTGTCCCCGCAGAAAGCCGCCACAGAGTTGATCGGCGTCTGATCGAAGAGCCCGTCCTCCATACATTCGATGAATTTTTCCCATTCGCCCGTCTGGAACGGAACCATGCAGCCGCAGACCAGCCGTTCCGGAAACTGCTTTCGGATAGGGTCGATCACGTAATGGAACAGTTCCGGGTCCAGAACGTTGTATCCGTTTTCGTCGCGCACATGGATGTGCACGTTGGGAGCGCCCGCTTCCAGGCAGGCCAGGGCCTGATCCCGGATCTCGTCGGGCTTGATGGGATGATTGGGGTTTCCCTGTTTGCTGTAGAAGGCGCCGACTATCGTCTGCGACACGAAGACCTTCTGCGGGATTTTCCACTTCGGCTGAACCTCGATGCCGATGCCGAACTTGGTCCCCACGGGGTCCACGACTTCGGGAAGTCCGTAAGGGATCCAGAGGCACTTGAATTCCTCTTTCATGCCGAGCGGATTCACGTCTTTCTTCCACTCGTTTACCCATTCCCAGTTCACTTTGTCTTTTGCCATCGCCAATAAGCTCCTTTCGTTTGTATTGGCTACTTCATGCTTCCGTTAAGTTACTGAAGCTTGTTCGCTCGTTTGGGCAGCCCCGACCTCCTTCCGTCACCCCCTTCCCTGGACATTGAAATCAACTCAAAAGTTTTTAATATTTTGCGTCTAGCCCGAGCGCACCCGCCTCATCGATATTTTCATTCATCATATTAAACACATATGGTCACCCGACATGTTCGTTAAGACCCAAAGACCGCTGGAAATCTTGTGATTCCGTCAAGTGTCGACCTCCATCGCCACAGGCTTGACACCTCAATCCTCCCGACACGGGATGATACTTTCACAGGATGACAGAATCCGCACCGGGAGTGTTTTGATTGCATCCTATTGATTCTGTTCATTATTACCCAATCGATTCATGCCTGCTCCAATTCTGCCGAAAGCATCAGTAATTCAATTGCACCACCGTGGACCTCGATCGGAAAGAGCTGCATCGCCGGCCAGACGTTTTTGTTTTTTTCAGTTTATAAAAAAAGATCCGTCGGTTGTCAAGGTGATTTTTCTATGATACTCAAAACAAACTGGCCCGGTAAGCGCTGGTGCAAGGCGCAGGGAGGAAGGATGTCCTCACAGTCAAGCGAAGGGTGGGGGGATTGGAATTGGAGACAGCAAGGCTTCGGGCCGATGACGGCAGAAGAGAACGGCCCCTCGACACCGGAAGCAATTTTTACCTGAGAGACTCAAAATGGCAGGAGCGTAATTTTATGTTTCATGCGGATACGGGCGATGGATCACCCCTTAAAGCAACATGACTCAACAATTATACTAATTTCAAAAAGCGGTTCAGACATATTATGTCGAACAATACCTCTACTTACAGTTGTTACCATCCTTCAGTTTCGCCATTTGATGCGCCGACAGACATCTCACAGGAACGAGGCAAGATCCTTAACAGTAAATAATCATTGACAATATATACCCGTTTTGTTATATACTGAAATTTCAGAATTGCCGATATAATAGAAATGTTGACTGTAATTTGCCGTAAAGAAAGGAACATGAATGAACAGTGTCATTGATGATAAAAAAGAGTTACAGAATGTCGGGCAACGGCTGAAGAAGCTGAGGACAACCCGAGGCGTTACATTGCAGGAAGTTTCGGATAACACGGGGCTGTCCGTTTCATTCTTAAGTCTTTTTGAGAATGGGAAATCAGGAATCAGTTTAGCCAATTTGCAGAAGATCCTGAAACTCTTTGACAGTTCGATACATGACCTGATCGACACATCGGAAGATGAAAGAGTTGTTAAATACGAAGAGGCAAAAGCAATTATCTCTGATAACGACGATGTTAAAATCTACTCCCTGGTAAAAAAAGCAAGGAACAAAAAAATCTGGGCGGGACTTTTCATTATGGAGCCAGGGGCTTCAATTGGTGATTTCCAGCACGACGGAGAGGAATTTTCACACGTCATTCAGGGAAAGATAGAGGTAATCTTAACGGATCCTGCATCAGGCAAGGTTGAAAAGTACATCATTACAGAAGGAGATACAATTTACCATCCAAGTAATTTCCTTCATAAATATACAAATTTGAGCAAGCAAAAGACAATATTTCTTGCCGCCGTCACGCCACCGACGTTTTAATATGTTTTTATAGATGAACGGTTTTTTCTGATCGTCCGGCCGGCGCGCCTCCTCCCTGAAAGAATCTAAAAGATTCCCTTTCCCGGGGGCATGCCTCCCGGATCCCCCTTCTCCAGGTTGCTCACCCGGACCCCGATCAGCCTCACCTTCCGCCGCAGCTCCACGCGCTGGAGGCATGAGAAGGCCGCCCGCCGGATCA
This sequence comes from Syntrophaceae bacterium, assembly GCA_013177825.1. Lineage (NCBI taxonomy): Bacteria > Pseudomonadati > Thermodesulfobacteriota > Syntrophia > Syntrophales > Syntrophaceae > Syntrophaceae bacterium. The sequence goes on along the minus strand of JABLXX010000004.1, from coordinate 76,984 downwards.
GGCCTTCGCTCCGGACGGGGTCGATGAGGGAGCAGCTCCGGGTGACAGTCCGGAAATCGTCGAACCGGACCTTCAGGGTCACCGTCCGGGCCAGGTAGCCCCTCCGCTCCAGGTCCGACGCCACGTCCCGAGCCTGCTCCGCGATGGTCCGGGCGATGGCCTGCCAGTCTCTGACGTCCGCCTGAAAGGTCGTCTCCCGGCTGAAAGACTTCGGTTCCCAGTGGGTGATCAGCGGACTGTCGTCGATCCCCCGGGAGGCCTCCCGGAGGTAATGTCCATAGGATTCCCCGAAGCGGCCGACCAGGACCTCCAGGGGAAGCACGGCCAGCTGGGCGATAGTGAGGACGTCCATCTCCCGGAGGGAGGCCTCCGTCTTGGGGCCGATGCCGTAGAGCTTGCGGATGGGAAGGGGCCAGATCCGGGTCTCGATGTCGCTTTCGCCTATGATCGTGAGGCCGTCGGGCTTCTCGAGATCCGAGGCGATCTTGGCCAGGAGCTTGTTGGGGGCGATGCCGATGGAGCAGGTCAGGCCGGTCGCTTCCCGGATGCCCGCCTTGATCCTCCCGGCGACGGCCTCGTTTGTATCTTCCAGAAGCGAGAGATCCAGGTAGGCCTCGTCGATCCCGACGTCCTCCATGGGGGCACCGATGCCCAGGAGCACGCCCTTGAATGTCCGTGACGCGGCCTCGTAGGCCTCGAAATCCACGGGAAGAAAGACGCCCCGGGGACAGAGGCGCAGAGCCGTCTTGAGGGGCATGGCGGAGTGGACGCCGAATTTCCTGGCCTCGTAGTTCGCCGTGGAGACGACGCCCCGCCGGGACGGGTCGCCCATGCCCCCAATGATCACCGGCTTCCCCCTGAGGGCGGGGTTCCGCTTCTCCTCCACGGCGGCGAAGAAGGCGTCCATGTCGATATGGAGGATCCTTCTGGCCGGGGAGCCGTTCAGGGTCCGGTTTTCCTCCGGGGGGAGCGATGGGTTCATGCCATGGCGTTTCCAGTTTTTCTTGAGGCATGCATATAGAACGACCGTTCTAATGTCAAAGAAAAACTGGGCCCGGCAGACGGTGATCCGTCCTGCCGGATTGCGCCGAGGCAAATGCGGACGCGGGCCCGGCGTCAGGACTCTTCGGGTGCTGCAACGGGAAGGATCCGCGGCTCGAAGAACCGCTTCACCCAGCCGACGGACCAGGCGGCGGACTGGACCTGGACGAGATAGGCCGCGCAGATGACCAGGGCCGCCTCGGCGCCCGCCTCTCCGAAGGCGTTCATGGCCACGGCCATGGCAATGGAAAGGTTCCGCATGACCGTCCCGTACACGAGGGCGATGGCGTCTTCCCGGTTCAGGAACGTCTTCCCTGCCAAGGCACCGAGCAGGTAATTTCCCCCATAGAGGAGGATTACCGGAACGAGCACCTCTCCGACCAGGAGCGGATGGGCGGCGATCTCCCTTGCTTTCAGGGCCACGGCGACGAAGACGATCCCCAGGACGCCCAGGGTTGAAAAAGCCGGAAAGCGTGGTGCCAGTCGCTTTTCAAAATCCCGCTGACCGTAACGCCGGACCAGCGCGCGCTGTGTCGCGTACCCCGCCGCCATGGGCAGAAAGACCGTAAGCAGGATTTGCCCGAATACGGCCGGGAGGTCGACGGCCACCTTCGCTCCCAGGAGGGAGTTGAGGTAGAGGGGCGTCAGGAGCGAGCCCAGGATCAGCCCCACGACGGTCATCTTCACCGCCGCCTCGACGTTCCCCTTTGCGAAGCCCGTCCAGGCGATGGTCATGCCGCTCGTCGGCACCAGCGCCGCCAGGAGCAGCCCCAGGGCCAGGAAGGGCCGGCCGGGAAAGAAGGCCAGACCCAGCCCGAAGGCGGCGAAGGGGACGATCCCGAAGTTCATGGCCTGGGCCATCGCCTGGGCCTTCCCGTCCCCGCCCTCCAGGATCTTCCGGAGCTTCATCGTCACCATCATGGGATAGACCATCAGGAAGGTAAGGGGCAGGATCCCTCCTTTCAGGACCCGCGCATCCATCACCATGCCGACGGCGAACCCCAGCGCCATGGCTGCCGGGATCGCAACCGCCAGGTTCCGGTTCAGGGTTCCAAGGATCTTCATCATCGTTCATTCCTCGCGTTTTCAGGGCCTTCCGCCTGCTTCCCGGTACCCGGAAACCGGGTGCCGGGAGCGGGCGGGAATGCATCGGGAAGCGATCGGCCCGGCATCCCGCTGGGCCGGGTCGCGTTCTTACTGGAGACTGCGGTCGACGATGGCGGCAAGCTGCTCCCGCGGCAGCATGCCGACCCGGGTTTCCCGGACCTCTCCGTCCCGGATCACCAGGAGCGTCGGGATGCTCCGCACCCCGTACAGGAGCGACGTCTTCGGATTCTCGTCCACATTGACCTTGACCACGTTCAGTCGCCCTTCGTAATCCCGGGCGATTTCCTCAAGGACGGGCCCCATCGCCCGGCAGGGTCCGCACCAGGGCGCCCAGAAATCGACCAGTGTCGGCCGCTCCGCCTTCAGCACCTCAACGTCGAAGGATGCATCGTTCACGGACTTCAAATGTTCCCGGGTATTCATTTTTCCTTCCTCCTTATGCGTAAACTTTCGTGGTTTCAGTGGGACGGCTGTGTTAGAATTTCCATCCCGTTGATTCATCCCTACAGGAGGACGCAGAATGCGTCATTGATCTGGATCAACGCCGGCAGAAAAAAATCATGGATACGGCAAAACAGATCCGGGAGGTCGCCCTGTTCGAGGGGATCGGCCGGGAACGCATGAACGCCCTGGCGACACAGGTCGTCCGGAAACCCTTTCGCCCGGGAGACCTGATCATCGGGGAGGAGGATCCGGCCCGGGCCTTTTATGTGATTCTTTCGGGCAGGGTGAAGCTCTACAAGAGTTCCGCGGAAGGAAAAGAACAGACACTTTATGTGCTCGGCCCGGGAGAACCTTTCGGCCTGTGCACGGCCTTCGCCGTCGATTCCTTCCCCGCCAGCGCCATGGCCCTCGAGGAGGGGAGCCTGCTTGTCATCCCCGGCCCTGTCATCGAAGAGATCTCCCGCCAGGAACCCTCTCTCCTCCTGAACATCATCCGGGTTCTCTCGCGCCGCCTGAGAGAATCCATGGCGCTCGTGGAGTCCCTGTCGCTCATGGAGATCCCCCAGCGCCTGGCGACGTATCTGCTGAGCCTGAAACCCGGTGCGGCCGCGGATTCCGTTGCGCTGCCGATTACCCAGCGCGAACTGGCAAAAATCCTGGGTGCCACCCCGGAGGCCCTCTCCAGGGCCATCAAGAAAATGAGCAATGAAGGCCTTCTCCGTACGGAGGGGCGGGTCGTCCGCCTGCTGGACCGGCCGTCTCTCGTGCAGATGGCGGAGGGAAGCTGATCCCGCGACAACAGGTCAGTTTTCGGCCGGTGATTGTGTTACAATGGCATGTCCACCTTTCTTGGAGGTGAAATCAATGATCGACGTAGAACGGATGAAGATGGAAATCGAGGAGCGGCTGAAGGAGATGCAGCAGCTGTTCTCCAAAAAAAAGACGGAGCTCAGTCCGGAGAGAAGCCTCCAGCGGGCTTTCGCCCTGGCCAGGGCCATTGCGGTCAGCCTTGAAGTCCGGGATACATACAAGGAAGGGCACCAGTTCAGGGTGGCCGACCTCGCCCGCGCCATCGGCGAACAGATGAATCTGGACAAGAACCGGATCACCGGCCTCCGACTGGCAGCCCTGCTTCATGATATCGGCAAGATCGACGTTCCGGGTGCGGTTCTCAACAAGGAGGCGAGGCTGGACGAAAGCGAGGCCCTGGTCATGCAGACCCATGTCGAGATCGGGTATGCAATGCTGAAGGGAATCCGCTTTCCCTGGCCGGTGGCGAGAATGGCCTGGGAGCATCACGAGAGGATGGACGGCTCCGGATACCCGAGAGGCCTGAAGGGAAAGCGCATCCTCCTGGAATCGCGTATTCTGGCGGTTGCCGACGTGGTGGACGCAATCACGTCCAAGCGGGCCTACCGGCCGGCCCGGGAGGTCCACGTTGCCATCTATTCCATGAAGGGGGACCGGGGCAGCATCTTCGACCAGGACGTCGTGGACGCCTGCCTGCGGCTCTTCGACATTCAGGGTTACAAGATGCTTGAGCTGGATTGATTGTGCCGCTCGACGGCCCCCCCGTTCGGCAAGCGGACGGTATTTATGAAAAGGGTGTGAAGACATTGATGGACCGGCTGATTCGATACTTCAGGACCGACATCTGGCGTATCCGCCTCCGGGACCTGTCCCGGGGGAAAGCCCTTCTCGTGGGAAACCTGCGGGTCCTGCTGGCAGCCGGGCGGGAATTCGCCGAGCATCGCGGCCCCCTCCAGGCCAGCGCTCTGACCTTTTACACCCTACTCTCCATCGTTCCCGTCGTGGCCCTGGCCTTCGGCATCGCCAAGGGCTTCGATTTTCAGTCCGTACTCCAGCAGCGCCTCCTGGAGAAATTCCCCGGCCAAGAGGAGATCCTGACCAACGTATTCTCCTTCGCAAACTCCCTCCTGGCCAGGACGAAGGGGGGACTCGTGGCCGGCGTCGGCGTGGGCCTCCTGTTCTGGACGATCATCAAGCTCGTCGGCAATATCGAGAATGCCCTCAACGTCATCTGGGGAGTCCGGAAAGACCGCTCCCTTTCCCGGAAGATCACGGACTATCTGTCGGTCATGTTTGTGGCCCCGGTACTCCTGGTGGTGTCCGGGAGTGCAACGGTCTTTCTCGCCTCGCAGGCGAAAGTGCTGACACAGAAACTCGAGTTTCTCGGAGCCCTCCAGCCTCTTATCCTTTTCACCCTGAAATACGCCCCCTACTGCATCATGTGGGGCCTCTTCACGTTCCTGTACATGTTCCTTCCGAACACGAAGGTCCGCTGGCAGTCGGCGCTCTTTGCGGGGATCCTTGCCGGAACGGTCTACCAGATCGTCCAGTGGGTCTACATCACCTTCCAGGTTGGGGTGGCCGAATACAACGCCATCTACGGCAGTTTCGCCGCCCTGCCGCTCCTGCTGGCCTGGCTGCAGATCAGCTGGCTCATCGTCCTGGCGGGGGCCGAGGTTTCCCAGGCCCACCAGAATGCGGATTTTCTGGAATTCGGTCCCGACGCGGAGCGGGTAAGCCCCGCCTTCCGCAAGACCCTCGCCCTCTGGGTGGCGAACCGCGTCTGCAGGAATTTTACTGAGCCGGGGGCGCCGCTCACGGCAGCGGGACTCCATCTCATGACGGGGATCCCGCACAAACTTCTGGCGGCGATCCTGAGCGAGCTGACGGAGTGCGGGATTCTGGCGGAAGTATCGGCGGAGCGGCCCGGCGAGGCGGGGTTCCAGCCGGCGGTGGACCCGGACCGGCTGACGATTGCGTATGTCCTGGACGCCCTGGACAGGCGGGGGACGGATGACATCCCCATCCTCCGGACGGAGGCGCTGGAAGAGCTGTCCGCCAGCCTGCGGGAGTTCGAGAAAATGCTTCGGGAATTCCCGTCCAACCGCCTGCTCAAGGCCTTCTGAACGCCGGCCATCACGGCACTGCCTCGATCGAAGCCGGCCTTGCACCCCCACATTCCACACGCACCAGGGATGGAACGCGGCTCAAGGCTCCCTCTTTCAATCCAGCCGGTGATTGTAAGGAGCATAGGTGTACGGCAGCTGGATGTAGTTGAACAGCCGAGTGTCCCAGAGAGGCTTCAGCAGCTTCCCCACGTTCAGGCCGACCCCCACATAAACCTTCCGGCGTCGGCCGTCGTTCTGCCCGGTCAGTTCGTCGTACTCGTCATATCCCCTTGCATAGTAACCCAGATGCAGCTCCAGAGACCCGAGAGGCGTGTCCCGGAAGGCGTCGAACCCGTCCAGCTTGACCGCCGCCAGGAACTTGAGCCGGTCGTAGTCGGTCGTCACGTCCTTCTTGCGGGTACTGGAGCGGAAGGGATCGTATTCGACGCGGAAATCCACCTTTCGGGCGACCTCGGGAAAACGGACCATGCCGTAGCCGGCGGCGGCTCCCAGCACGCTGAACAGGGCATCCTGATAGGAAAATCCGAATTCGCTGAAGGAATCGCCCAGTTCGACGAGCAGCGTCAGCCCGGCGGATGAGAGCACACCCAGCCGGATGGCCTGCTCCTTTTCAAACCCCCAGCGCCGGTACTGGTAGTCGAACAGGTGGCTCAGAACATAGCCTGAATAGAAATGCCCGAGTTTGTCGGCCCCTCCCTCGTTGGAGGTGCGTTCGAACCAGCCCTCGTCCCGGAAGCGGGGGCTCCGCTGCCCGTAATCCCATACGGCGATTCCCCAGCCGATGACCGCCGCCGCGGCCGTTGCATTCAAAAGGACGGCCTTGGTTTCCCGGGAGAGTCCGGCCGCCGGGGGGGCTGCCGGTAAATCCGCCGGTTGCGAGGCCCCCGCCGGGGAGGCGGCAATCCACAAAGCGACGGCAAGAATCAGGACCTTCTCTTTCATGGTCTTCTCCTCCGGATCCGGAATTTAACGGTTCATGGCGGACCGGACGGTCCCTCACGAAGAGAAGAACGGGACACATGAAAAAGAAGCGGCTTCGAATTACAGAGCGGAGGAAAAGAGATTTCAGATCCTGCAGATGGGAAATGGGACGGCCTGCCCGGGCCGGTTTTAAAAAACCCGGGATTTTTATACTTCATTCAAACGATTCTTTCAAGGAGATCACGCGCCCGGAGGTCCTCCTCCAGATCAGTCCGCCCGGGGACGCAGGAGCGCTCCGGCATCCCTTTTCCCATTTCACGGTGGTTGCGATTGTGATAAGGTTTCGCTCAGAAAATCCCATCCAAGGAGGCGGACATCATGGATCGAATCGGCAAGCGGACGAAGACGGCCCGCGGCGTCATGTTTTTTTCCCTTCTGCTCGCGGCGGTCTGGATGCTGGCGGGCTGCGTGGTGGCAGAACACAAGGTCGCGCTGCAGCGTCACCTGTACAAGCCGGAAATCCCCAAGGACGTCACTTCGTTTTACAGCGGGAAGACCATCGACCTGAACGATTTCATCAACAACGACCAGAAGACGAAGCGATACGCCTACTTCAGCGCCGACTCCAGGATTGCGTACGAAGCATCGGTCCCGCTGGACTACTTCGTCATGGACTGTTTCCGTGACGCCATGTGGATGGCGGGCATGCAGGTCGCCCATGAAAGCCCGCTTACCCATATTCCGGACCTGAAGCTCATCATCGACCGCTGGACGGAAGAAGAATTTGACTTCAGCATCCGGATCGAGCGGGACGGGGTCCTGAAGTACAAGAACCAGTATAAGATCAAGACGGTCCAGGTGAGCGATCCGAAAGACTTCACGGCAAGAGAGAAGAATGCCTATGCCACGATCAACCAGGCCGTCGTGGCTGTCCTGAGGGACGCCGGCGTCAAGGCAGCCTTCAGATAGAGGCGAAACGGTCCGAACGGCATAACAGAGCGTCAAAAAAATAACGCCGGGCTCCTCCAGGAGAGCCCGGCGTTTCTTTTTCATGCAAGGGCGAAAATTCCCGGGAAAGGAGACCCGCGATCAGGTGGAATTATGAAAAGTCGGGACTGGAAAGGGCGGAGCGGACCGCGTCGCCGGCGGAAATGCCGGGCGGCTCTTTCCCGCGGCCTGACTTCAGCCGATGGTGTGCAATTTCAGGAGAAAATCCTTGAAGCGTTCCCGGGTCGTTTCCTTGATGTCGCTGATCTGGACGTCGATCGCCCGGTTGTAGAAGGAAAAGCCGCTGTCGATCTGCTCGGGGTTCTCGTCGTCGTCAAAAAACCGTTCCACGAACCGCATGGCCATCCTTCTGGCCTCGACGTCGCTTTTCGCCGCTACCAGATAGTGATGGTGCTGAATCTCATCCTCTTCCCGTTCGGTAATCTTTACCCAGTAATCCGGCATCCCCTTCCTCCTCCGTTTGAGAGAGCCGTTCTACTCTGTTTTTGCCGAAGAAGTCAAACAATTCCTTGGGATCTGCACAGAAAGGAGGGGCTGGTCACAATCGGGCGGACAGTCCCGATCACGCCGACGATCTCTGGTATTCTCTCATGATTCCGGATACGTATCGCCTGGTTTCCTCCGGAAGGCGGTCGGGACGGCGATCCACGTTTCCCATGCCCCAGTTATAGGCAGCCAATGCCCGGGAGACGTCCCCGTCGTAACGATCCAGGAGGGATTTCAGGTACCGTGTGCCGGCATGGACGTTCTCCTCCGGGTTATAGGCATCCTTTACTCCCAGGTCGCGGGCCGTGGCGGGCATCAGCTGCATGAGCCCCATGGCCCCCTTTGGAGATGTGCTCCGGGGATGAAAACCGCTCTCCGCCCGGATCACGCACCGGACCAGAGAGGGGTCGACTCCATACCGGTCCGCGGCCTTATCGATGATCTCTTTCAGTTCAGCCGATTCCGCCATGCTGCCCTTCCGCCCCCCCCCGCTCCGGACCGTGGTCGATGCCGCCTCGGCAACCGACCGGCTCGCCTCGTCGGGAAGGGACCGAGGTGCCGTTTCCCGAACCGTGCGGGCCGCCGCCTCAAGGAGCTGTTCCAGAATCTTTCCGTCCTGCTCCCGCATCTCTCCTGCCTGGTCTCCGGACATCAGCCGGAGGAGCCGGTCTGTCGCCCGGACCTGCATCCGCTCCATGAGGGTCCGAGCGAGTGCGCCGGAATTCTGTACCTGTCCGGCATTCGCATTTTCTGCCGCGGTCAGGGCTTGCTTCAGGAGGGACTCGAAGGCCGCCTCCCCCCGGAACGCTCCGCCGGTGGAACCGGCCGACGATTCGCCGCCTTTCGGGAGAATGTTCCCGATCAGACCCGGATCCGAATTTTTTACGAATGCAACCATGGAATGCTCCCTGTAGATATAAGCGATAAACATACAATTTCCATGCCGAGCACTTCCCGGCCTTTCGGAAAGACGACGCCGAAACGCGTCGCCTTTCCGAAGGCCGGACGAAGTGATGCTCATAGCTTAAAACGATTCTGGAATCGAAGGGTTGATAATCGGAAAGGGTGCCCGTCAATAAAGGCTGAGGAACGCGTCGGCCGCGTCCGGATCGAACTGGGTTCCCCGGTTGCGCCGGATTTCATTCAACGCCGTTTCGACGTCCAGCGCCTGCCGGTAGGGCCTGTTGTTGGTCATGGCGTCGAAGGTGTCCACAACGGCGACGATCCGGGACAGGAGTGGGATGTCCTTACCGGCGAGACCGGATGGATACCCCAGTCCGTCCCAGCGCTCATGATGGTGAAGGATGATTTCCCGCTCCCGGTCGAACAGGGCGATGGGCTTCAGGACGTTTTCCCCCAGGGCGGGATGCTGCTTGATGATTGTGTACTCATCATCCGTCAGGCGCCCCGGCTTGAGCAGGACGTTGTCCGGGATGGCGATCTTTCCCACATCGTGAAGAATGCCGGCCACTTTCAGGCATTCCCGGTCTTGGATGCCCAGCCCCAGAACCTCGGCGGTCCGGATAGCCGCCTTCGTCACGCGGCGGCAGTGCTCCTGCGTGTAGTTGTCCCGCATCTGGACGCAGGCGACCAGCGACTGGAACGTGTCCAGGACGTTGGAAAAGAGGCTCTCGTAGAGGAGCTTGTTCTCCAGGTTCAGCGACGCCCGCTTGGTCAGGCTGACGATGTAATGGAGGTCCTTGTTGTTGAAGATGCCCGAGTATTTCTTCTTCCGCAACGCCAGCACGCCGAACACGGCGCCCCGGATGACCAGGGGAGCGCAGATCAGGGAAGCGGCCCCGCCGTTCCCGTCGGGCGATTGAACCACCAGGGCCTCCCGCTTGTCCACCACCTGGTAGAGAAACGGAATGGCCTTGATTTCATCTCCTCCCGGGTCGTGGGAATGGCCCTCCGCGGTTCGGATCACCTGGGGATGGAACTGGTCGGACTCGGCGTCGAAGATCCAGATGGTCGCCTCTGCCCCGTCGACGACCCGCAGGGACAACTCCGCCATCTTTTCGAAGACCTGCTGGTTGTCGCCCTCGATATTCTCGACGGATTCGTAAATGTGGCTGTGAACGGACAGTTCCTTCTTCTTCTCCGTCAGCTGACTGCTCGCGAGGGCGGATTGCCTGTCTTCCTCGGGCAGCAGATGGCGCTCCCGCAGACAGACTTCAACTTTATAGAGGAGGTCCTGGATGTTGAAGGGTTTCCGGATGTAATCGACGGCCCCCCGCTTCATGGCCGCCACGCCGGCATCGACCTCCGGCTGTCCCGTGACCAGGATGATGGACGAATTGGCCCGGAGTTCCTGGAGACGGTCGAGCAGCTCCATCCCGTCCATGTGTGGCATCATGACATCCGTGATGATCAGGTCATGATACCCGTTCCGGAACTTGTCGAGGGCTTCCAGTCCGTCCGTCGCCTCCTGGACGCTGGTGTAACCGGTCTGGAGAAGGGCGTCGACGATCATCCGGCGGGTGAGTTCGTAATCGTCCACCACCAGGATTCGTCTGTCGAAGAGACTGTCTTCGAGAACAGCATGTGCATTCATGGTCGTCCCATCCTTACGGCTGGTTCCGTTTTCCGACCAGGACGTCCATCAGCGAGTAGGAGATTTTCTCGAAGGCCCCTTCTTTCCGTTCATTCCCCATGGACAGGTCGACGACGTCGGCAGAGTGGTCACGGGCCGGCTCATCCGTTTGGCCGACGCGAATCCGTTCCCGGTACTGCTTCGTGTACGCCTTGATGACGCTGTCAATCTGATAGGTTGAAATGGTCATAGGTGCCTCCTGCACCGCCTCGGTTAAGATTTCTTCTGCTCATATTATCGGCATCCGGCCGCCGCGACTTAAGCCATGAAGCAACATTTCCGGAAATTTTTTCTGGCATGAAACGTGAAGGAATAGTGGTGTTTGTCACCAACGATCCGGAAAGGAATGCCATGGCGGAAACGGTGCGGCGAGAAGACGCAGTGCAGATTCTGAGAAAACTGGACGAGAGCCGTATCCACCTGAAAAAAGGGCATCTTCATGGATGCCTGCATCTTTTCAGGGACACCCTGGAGCGAATCCTTCGGACGCCGATGATCCCGGCGGACGAAAAGATGGTCCGGGAAACGGTAAACAGTCTTCAACAGGATATATCCTCATCCAGAGCATTTCTGGACGAGTTCGGCCCCGTCTCCTTCCGGGACAACGATATCAAGACCACCCTCGACTTCCTCCGGCAGATGCTCCAGATCCAGGTGGACGAACTGTCGATGTCTGTGACGACGCGTCAAAATCCTGACGGAGTCGATGGTGCCGAGAATCCCTCTCCGGAAGCAGCGGAGTTGAAGGCGAAGGATGCCTTGGCGATGATCGAAGAAGGAAGCCAAGATCAGGCCAAGGAAGCCGTCGGCAACGACGAGGTGGCCCTGGCCCTGATTCTGCAGATCTGCAACACCGCCGGCATCGAATTCAGGAAAGCCGGCCTTTTCGACCGCGCCGTCACGGAATTCAGGAAGGCTCTGTTCTTCCACCCCAAGGACGAGGGGCTCTACTACAACCTCGCCCGGGCCTTCATAGAAAAGAAAGACTGGGACCAGGCGGAACAAACCATCCTGGAGGGGCTGAAGACGAAACCGGATTTTCAGGAAGGAAGGGCACTCCTGAAATACATCCGTTTTCAGGCCTCGGCACCCCCCGCCCCCGAGGCACAACCTGAATGAACGGCCATCTGGACGCCAACCTGGCCGCTCTCCGGGAGCGCTGCCCCGCTTTCCTGACCTGGTGGGAGGAATGCCCTTCCCAGCCTGGTGAATATCAGTTGCTCTCCAGCATGTCCGGTTTGCCTGATCTCGAAATCGAGCGTCCCGGAGGCTGGCGCATCATCCTCTACAACAGGGAAAACCCTTTTGAGGCCATGCGCGAGGAATTGGCTGACCGGTCCTTCCCGAAGGGAAGCCTGACCTTCCTGTTCGGCCTGGGACTCGGCTACAGGGCGCTCCATATCTTGAGCATCATGGAGACGGGTCATGCAGTCTTCATCGTGGAGAGAGACCCGGACATACTCCGCCTGGCCCTGACCCTTCACGACTACTCTGCGGAGATCCGCAAGGGAATCTTGATCTTCGCCGTTCCCGAACAGCAAGCACTTCGTCGCGTCATCCATGAAAAGAACGGCGTTCTCTTAACCGGCCGGATCCATCTGTTCCTGGAGGACTTCACCCGCCGGATGGACACCCAGACTGTCATTCTCCACGACACCTGTCTTCGCCAGACAAATGCAATTCAGGTCAACTACAACACGGTTATCCAAGAAGGCGGCAAGATCATCCGGAACGAGTTGGAAAACCTGCCGAAGACCCTTCTGGGATGGAGCCCTGAGGGACTCCTGAGCGGCACCTTTCGAAACCGGCCCGCCATCATCGTAGCGACAGGCCCCTCCCTGCAGAAAAACATCCATCTTCTCCGACAGGCACAGGGGAAGACGCTTATTATCGCAGTCGCCCAGGCCCTTCGAGTGCTGCTGGCCTATGATGTGCGCCCCGACATAATCTGTTCCATTGACTTCGGGGAACCCAACTATTTGGAGATCAAAGATGCCTTCGCCGTCGCGGATATGCCCCTCCTGACCAGTCCTCAAGTTCATCCGCAAGTCCCTCTGGAATACCAAGGGGATTTGTTTGTCACCATGGACCGGAACAACCTGCTTTGCACTCCCGGCAGCGATTTGCCCCCCTTTTTAGGCCATAGCCTTACGGTGGCGCAGGTCGCCTTGAATCTGGCCCTGATGGTGGGGGCGAACCCCATCATCTTCACCGGCCAGGACTTGGCCTTTGGGGAATCCAGCCATATCAGCGGGGCGTTGGCCAGCAGGCCTGTTACGGTCCGCGGCAACCGCGTAATCGCGGAACATGAGCAGGGAGACCATGAACAGGCAGCCTGCTGGGTCCCCGGCTATTACGGAAACCACGTCCTCAGCAATACCTCCCTGTTTGCCTTCCTGGAAGCGATTGAAACGACACTCCGTGATCATCCCGACCGCCGGTTCATCAATGCCACCGAGGGAGGAGCCCATATCGCAGGGACGGAGCGAATGCCCCTGAGTGAGGTCCTGGAGATGCATTGCCACCAGGAATTTCCCGTTACGGAATTTCTTGCCAAGGCACGCATCCCCCTCGGGTCGGACCCGAACCGGCTTTATCTGGAGTTGGAAGAATCACGCCGGCACCTGGAGCGGCTCCTTCGATATGTTGAGAAGCTGGAGCAGATGACCGGCAGGATGAAGACCATGCTTCCCGGAAAAGGAGAAAAGTGCCTGCCGCAGCGAATAAACCAACTGAACGGTCTTAACCGGCAAGTCCTGAAATCGTTTGCTTCCGTTCTGCAGACGCTCGATGAAGGCCGGCTGATTCGCCTGGCCACAGTCAGGATCAGACGCGATTTGATCAGGATCGGCGAACAGTCGCTGGATACGAACGATGCCCGGGAAATCGCCGTTCAGGCAATCCGGTATTGCGAAGAGCTGTGTTCGGGACTGAAGGACAGCTGCCCGCCACTTATGGAAAAGATCGACGACGTTCATCCCGTTCTGAAAGAATATGCATCGGTCGCCGCTGCGCTCCAGACCGCTGCGCCAGGAAGCGATGCGGAGGCGGGACTTCACCTGCGTCAGGGATTCTGCCTGCGTCGGATGGGGGACTTCGTCAAGGCCGCCGTCAAATTGGAAGCTGCGGCCCGCTCGGAGGCTTTTCGCACCGTCGCCATGGAGGAGCTGTTCGCCCTCCACCTGGACCGTAACCAGTTCGGAAAGGCCGGGGAGTGCTTGGAAAGGCTCCCCGACGGACACCAGGCAAAGCAAATGTTCCGGGAACGTCTTCAAAAGAAACGGGAGGAGGACCAGACTCGACATATCGAGACCGCCCGCCGATGCCTGGAAAAGAATGACTTTGTCGGGTGTCTCCTGGAGTGCCGGATCCTGATGATGCGACATGAGCCATCCGGGGAGGTGCGGGAAATAATGGAGCAAGCCCTGGAACTCAGGGAGCAAAAGGTTCTGTCGACGGCACAGCAGGTCCTTAAGGAACAGGAAGAAAAGACCGCCCGGGATGAGCGGAAACTCCGGTTCGAAACAGCCCGGCAAAACCTGTTGAAAAAAGACTTTTCTACGGCACTCGCCCTGTTCCGGGAACTGGTTGAATCGGACCCATCGGATTCAGAAGCCGGGCTGGGCCTCCTGCGTACCTATGAGGGAGCGCAGAGTTGGGAAGCGGCAGAAAAGGAACTCCTCCAGATGACGAACCGCCATCCAGAAAACGCAATGCTTTACAGAGACTTGGGGAACGTTCAACTCCGACGGGGGAAACTGGAAGCGGCGCTGGAAAGCTATCGAAATGCCGTTGACCGGGATCCCGGTTCAAACGGGCCATGTCTCCAGATTGCTTTCGCTCTTTCTTCTTCAGGAAGGACGATCGAGGCGCTCCCGTTCTATGAGCGGTATGTGAAGACGCATCCGAACGACTACCGGATTCTTCTCCAGTGGGCGGATTGCTTTCTACGACTGGGGAGCAGCGCTGCAGCCAAGGTAGGTTACGAAGCGGCCCTCCGTATCCAGCCGGGTTACCCTCCGGCCCTTGAAAGATTGCAACGCCTGAAGCAGGCGGCGACTCCCTGACCCCTGCTCATCTCGTCTTCACTACCGGGCCACCCTTTTGTCCGGCCCGGTGTGGGGAATCAATGCTTACTCGTTACCTTCCTCTCCGGACTCGTCGGTTTCCTCGCCGGCGGAACCACGAAGTCCCGCCGCCAGGTTCAGGTTGATCCGGATCAGAATGTCGAGTTTCTCCGGCTTGGGGAAAGCCATGATATCAAAGCAACGCTTGTCGATGAAACGGCTCAGGGTCAGGATGTCCTCCCGCAGTTTCACGGGCATGGGATTGTTCGGATCGACCATCTCTCCCTGGAAGACGCTCCAGATCTTCTGGTTGTAACGAACGGCCTCGCCCAGCATGCCGTTGCTGCCGCCATTGTCCCAGTTGTCCTGGCATTCCCGGAACTTCAGGGCCGCCTTTGTCAGGACATGTGCCTCGATCTCGCGGCCCGTCATGCCCATTTTCTGTGTCTGCTGATAGGCCTTAACTTGATTCCCGTACATGGTTCACCAACCTCTCTTCATATTCTATCAGTTCCCGGGCCGCTTTCAGGGCCTGATAATATTGCCCGCCCAGGATATGCTCGCTGATCGTGTCGATCAACCCCACCGTGCTGGGAGCCGCTTTCACCACTTCGTTGACAAGTTCCCAATAGGTCCGGTGATACGACTTCATGTCCCCCCCCCCTACGTACATCAGCTGAACGGAGAAAAAGATCCGCTTGCAGGGGGTATCCGCTTCCTCTACCGAGAGGATGTTCTTTCCCCTCAGGAGAGGCACGTTGTTCTCTATGATGAGTTCCGCCCGGGAACTGCCGTTCCGGACGACAGCACCCCCGAGGATAAACCGCTCGTGGGGTTTCAATTCAATTTTCAGGCCCATTACGCCCCCCTGAATGAACCGGGGGGCGGCGGAGGGATTCCTCCACCGTCCCCGGTTTCCTTTGGGTTAGAACAGCTGCAACACCGACTGGGCCGCCTGAGAAGCGAGGCTTAGGGACGTGGTGCCAAGAGACTGACGGGTCTGGAGCATCAGCATGTTGGCCCCTTCTTCGTTTGTGTCGGCCGCCGTCAGATTGTCCGCACCGATGGTCAGGGCGTTGATCATGTTGGTGGTGAAGTCCTGCCGCGCAGTGATGATGCTCAGGTTCGCCGATAGGGTCTGGGACTTTGTCCGGAGCGTGGCAAGGGCCGAGTCGAGTTCCGCAATGGCACTCCCGATCGCTCCGGAACTGCCGAAGGCGCCCGTGGCGATGCCGAGACCGGTCGCACTTCCGTCAAACCCCGTTACCGACATTGTGTTGTCGCCGGCCTCGTTGAATACCACCGTCAGCGTATCGCTGCCCAGGAGGTTCATCCCGCCGTAGCTCGCATCTTCGGCCAGGTCACTGATCTGCGACGCCATGGCGTTGTACTGGGCCGCCAGGTCGGTGGCTTCCGTCGATGTTGCCGAATAGGCGTCCTTGGCAATGCCTTTCATGGTCTCGATGAGATCGATGATCCCCTCGATGCCCGCATCGGCCGCCTTGATGGTCTGGATGGCCTCCCCCATGGCGTCCTTGAGCTGGGACAGGTCGCTGGCCCGGCTCGTGTGGGACGTTGCCGTGAAATAGCTGAGGGCGTTATCCAGGGCACTGTTCACCTTCTTGCCCGTGGCGAGGCGCTCCGACGTCTGGTTGAGCAGGTCATTGGTCTGCTGAAGGCTCAGCAGGGTGTTTCTCATTCCCGTTGTTAACTGAATTGAATTCGACATGACTTTCTTCCTCCTATTCTTGGATAGATATCGGCATTCTTGCCGTTGTTTTTTCATTCATGGTTGCAGTTCATAAACTTCTCAATTCGCCCGTATTGACCGACAGGAACGGTTTCCTCGCACCCCCTTTCCCTTTCCCGCCGTCATGTTTGACCTGGGTTTTTGACACGCCTGCTTTGTTTGCCTGCGGCAACTCCAGACCATCCATGCCCCCCGAATCGACCGGGGAAGACACTTGCAGACGATAAAGCAAACCGCATGCCAAGGATGGAAGAACTTAAACTATTAATATGATTGTGATTTACAAAGCGGCTTAGCCGACGAGACGGTGAGGAGAAAAAAGTGCCGTCAGGCAGAAATGGAAAGGGAAGAAAATTCCGGGGTGATCGAATCGGGGGAATCAGGCGTAGAGGTCGGCCAGCGCGTACGGTTCGAGAAAAGACCAGAACTCGCTTCGTTTCTGCTCCACCGCCTCGGACAGACGTCCGATCCGGTCGGCGGTATCGCGGATCGTTTCATCCGGAGCATTCTCGGGGAGAATGGGAAGCTGCCAGGGATTGCCTCCGGTTCCTGAAGCATTTCCCTCGTCCGTGGAAACGGTACGGATCCGTCCCTGTTCATCAAAGGCGAGGTCCCATATTTTCTGGGCAGTCGGCAGGGGCTCGGAAGCGGACTTTTCTTCCGCCGCATCCGGTTCAGGGGTTGTCTCGGGCCGGAGCTGCTCGATCTGCCTCCGGAGAGCGTCGTATTGTTGCAGTTTTTCCGCCCGCTCTTCACTCCCGGGAGGATAGGGAGGATACGTCTTGAAGATCCCCTGAAGGGAGTCCTTCATCTGGTCGAGCTTGGAAGCGGCCTCCTGGAAAATCGCATCGATCGCCTCTGCCTGGCGGAGGAGCAGATGGGGCTGTCCTCCGTTTGCAGCAGGTTGAGCGGATCCTCTCGACTTCGTCTCACCGGGAGGAGCGGCGACCGCGGACTCTTTGGCTGTCTGGTCGACAGCACCGCTGTATCTGTCAAGGGTTGAAATGTGCATCGCTCCGCCTTCCCCATGAATGGGTGCTCGACCGGGAGGCGGTTGCCTCCCGGTCGCTGAATGGTTGCAAGATCCGGGGAAAGCCTGTCTCTATCAGTGGAGGGAGGGTCCGTCCTCTGCCTGGCTTCCCCGCTCCGTTATATCGTCAACTCCCCGTCGATTAAAACAGGGCCAGCACCGACTGGGCCGCCTGGGAGGCAAGGCTCAGGGACGTGGTGCCGAGGGACTGACGGGTCTGGAGCATCAGCATGTTGGCTCCTTCTTCGTTCGTGTCCGCCGCCGTCAGGTTATCGGCGCCCACGGTCAGGGCGTTGATCAGGTTCGTGGTAAAGTCCTGCCGCGCCGTGATGACGCTCAGGTTCGCCGACATGGTCTGGGACTTGGTCCGCAGGGTGGACAGGGCCGCATCAAGTTCCGAAATGGCGCTGCCGATTGCTCCGGAACTGCCGAAGGCGCCCGTGGCAATGCCGAGACCGGTCGCACTTCCGTCGAATCCTGTCACGCCCATCGTGTTGTCGCCGGCCTCGTTGAAGACCACCGTCAGCGTGTCGCTGCCCAGGAGGTTCATTCCGCCATAGCTCGCATCTTCGGCCAAGTCACTGATCTGCGACGCCATGGCGTTATACTGGGCCGCCAGGTCGGTGGCTTCCGATGCCGTGGCGGAGTAGGCGTCCTTGGCGATGCCCTTCATGGTCTCGATGAGATCGATGATCCCCTCGATACCCGAGTCGGCGGCCTTGATGGTCTGGATGGCCTCACCCATGGAGTCCTTGAGCTGGGACAGATCGCTGGCGCGGCTCGTGTGGGACGAAGCCGTGAAGTAACTGAGTGCGTCGTCCAGGGCGCTGTTCACCTTCTTGCCCGTAGCGAGGCGCTCCGACGTCTGGTTGAGCAGGTTGTTGGTCTGCTGAAGGCTCAGCAGGGTGTTTCTCATTCCCGAAGACAGCTGAATCGTGTTGGAAGACATGGTTTTTCTCCTTTTCTGGGTTTTTTGTCCGGCATTCTTGCCGGGCTTTTTTTATTTTTTTTGGATCTGATGATTGCTTGCTCCGGGTCCGGTCGGACCCTCTCCCGCCGCTGCTACCAGATTTTCCGGATTCCCTGTGTCGCCACCCCCTCTCTCTTTCGTCTCCGTCTTTCCGTGACCATGTTTTGTTGACTCACCATTCCTTTTGATCATCCTATCGACATGCAGGTGGGGAAACTTGAGGGAATTTTTTAAAGCAGAAAAATCGAAGCCGAAACGGGCACCTGGCGCGTTTCGGCGGGAGGGGGATACGGAAGATGCGATTTTCCGGGTTAGAAAAAAAAGAAGGGGAGGAACGGCGGGGGCTATTTCATGAAATCCAGGATCGATATTTCATTCACCCGGGAGGCCAGCTTGTAGGAGGCCTCGAGAGCAAGCTCCTGCTGGCTGAACTGGATGGCCAGCTCTGACGTGTCGGCGGTCTCGGTCTCATCCACCAGGTCGGCCAGCTTTGCATCGAGGTTCGTCAGGTATGCCTTTGCCGACTCCAGCCGCTCCTGCCGGACGCCGTTGACGGACTGGGCCTCAAGGACCCGGGTCGAAAGCGCCTCGAGATCGTCTGCGCCCTGGCCGATCGCGGCGGAATCGCCGCTCGCGAGGGCAGCCGTCAGATCCGCCAGGACCTGGAAGACGCTCTGGCCGTTCAGGTAGAAAACGTCGGACCCCGTGGTACTGTACTCCAGGGTCGACTGCCTGCCGATGGCGACGGTGAGGCCGTCGTCATTGCCTTCATAGGTGAAGGTTTCGTTGCCGAAGGCATCCGTCGTTACGGAAAAGGCGGCCTCGTCCGCACCGGTCCCGGCAAAAAGATAGCGGTCTCCGCACTTTTCATTTGCCAGACTCAGAAGTTCCGTTTTGATCGTTTCAATGGCGTCGGCTGCGATTCCTCTCTGCACGGAATCGGAAGAGACGTTTCCCGCTGCAAGGTCGGCAGCCTGTTCGACCAGGTCCCCGACGCGCCCCAGGACCAGGTCGGTCGTCCGGAGCCAGAGATCCGTCGAGGAGATCTGGCTCTGATACTGGGCGATTTCACTCCGGGCGGAATCCCACACCATGAGGTTCTCGGTTCCCGAGGGATCGTCGGAGGGATGGTTGATCCGCTTTCCCGTGCTCAACTGCTCCACGATATCGGTCGTTCCCGTCTGGGCCGATTTCATGCTGGCCAGGGTCGTCTGATACCGGACTCCTTCCGTGATGCGCAGGGTCATTGGATTGCCTCCTATTGTACGATGCCCATCAGCGTATCGAGTATATCCTGGGCCGTGCTGCACAGCTGTCCGGCTGCAGAGTAGCCCAGCTGATACTGGATCAGCATGATCATTTCCTCGTCCAGAGAGACCCCGGACACGCTCGCCCGCCTGCTTTCAAGCTGCGTCATGACGGCGGCCGACTGATCCGCCTTCTGTTCACTGAGCGAGATGTCGCTCCCCACCGTCGATACGGTTGAGGCCCAGTATTCACTGGCCGTTACCTGTTGCGTACCGCTCGTTACGATGTCCTGGCTCTGGAGGGCGGCAATCGCCTTGGCCACCGCTCCGTCCCCTGCAACGGTCTGGGAGGCGACGATGGTCGTGGGATCGCTGAGGATGCTGCCGTCCACGGTCATGGTCAGGGCCGCCGAGGCGCCGACGGGCGTATCCGCAAAGAAGAGGCGGCCCACGACGGCCGCGCCGGTCTCATCCACGCCGCTTCCGTGCAGCGTGTTCACCTGGCTGATGACAGCGGCGGCCAGCGTGTCCAGGCTGCTCATGTATCCCGGCAGCGTTTCGTCCCTCAGTTCCAGGAGTGCTCCCAGTCTGCCGCCGGTGATCCGGCCGGTCAACGGTGTTGCGTTGCCTTCGAATGTAATGTCCCCCGCCGCGCTGACGGCGAGCGATCGGGACGACGTGGTGCCGACCAGCATCTCCCCGTCGGCGAGGAACACACTGACGGATCCGTTGTCGCTCCGGACGGACTGAATCGGAATGAGTTCCGCCAGGTCCTTGAGCGCGGCGTCCCGCTTGTCGATCAGCGCGTTCACCCCGACCCCGTCCGGGCCCGCGGCTACAATGTCCTGGTTCAGAGTGGCGATGTCGGCCGCCAGGGTGTTGATCGTATCCACCGACTCGGTGATGCTTTCGTTGACGCCCGACAGGATGGACTGAAGAGACTGGTACTTGTCCCGGATGTCCGAGGCCAGGGTGTCCGCCGCCGAGACGACGGCGTTCTGCTCCACCAGTCCCGTCGGGTTCTGTGCCAGGTCGGACCAGGAATCCCAGAAGGCCTCCAGGTCCGTCGTGATCCCCGCATCGGCCGTCTCGTCGAAGAGAACCTCCACCTGACCCAGGATCCCGCTCCGGGTATCCCAGTATCCTCCGGTCGTTGTCTCGTCGATGATCTGGTTCTCGATGTAATGGTCGTAAACCCGGGTGACATCGGCACTGACGCTGGCTCCGTCGCTGGTTGCCGAGATGACCGCCCGCTGGACGGTGTATTTCGCGTTATTGACGTTGGCGATGTTGGAGCCGGTGATCGTGATGGCCCCCTGATAGGTCATCATGGCGTCTCTGGAAATGTTCAGCAGGGAACTGATCGCCATCGCTTAACCCTCCGTGCGGAAGAACCGCCCCTTTATCCCCGCCTGGGGAACCGCCCCGGATTTTGCGTAACAGGGAGCGCTGGCGGCGGCGTTCAGGAGAAATGTGAGCCAGTTCTTGACGTACCGGCGGGAATTTTCGATCAGGCCCCGGTTCCTGATGTTGAGCGCCCGAATCTCGTCTGCCAGTGGACCGAACCTCTGCCGGAGAGTCGTCAGGTCCCTCCGGACCGGACCGGATGCCAGGGAGGCCAGCATCGAAACCGTCACCTGATCCGAAGGAATTCCCGATAGATCGGACAGTTCCATCATAATGGGTGCCCGGAGAGACCGGATCGCCGCCAGTTCCGCGAAAATCCGTTCCTTTTCATCATTGCTCCCAAACAGGGCCTGTGGAGAACCTCCGCGCAGGATCTCTCTCTCCCGGGTCAGGCAGGAGTGCAGGGCTTCGATCTTCGTCAATTCATCCTGCAGATTGGAGATGAGTAGTGGAAGAACTTCGAGAAAACGCTTTTTCGTGCGGGCGTCGTCGAGTGCAGGACCGTTCATGATGCGATTCACCCCTTCTGTTGTTGATCGTTCTCTTCCCGAAAATCTTCCGGATCTTCGAGATTCATCCAAAGCATTGCAAGGGGCGTACCAGGGAAGCCGGAGGGTCGGGTCGGCGGGAAATCCGGTCCAGCGCGACGGTCAGCGGTGGGCGCCTCCCAAGACCCTTCCAATCGGGGCCTCAGGAGGCGGAGGGGGGCTGTTTTCGAGGAAAAATTTTCCTCAGCGAATCAGGTCCGTCAGGGTATCGCCGACAATCTTGGAGGCGATATCTCCCGCCGAGACGTTATAATTACCGCTTTCGATGCGGGCCTTCAGTTCGTTCACCCTGTCTTCACGGACCTCGGGTGCTTCGGTGACCGCCTTCTGCAACTGAAGAACTTCCTTAGCCTTTCCGGAAAGATCGATGCGTTCCTGGGGAACCGGTACCGTCCCCTCGGCCGATTTCTCCGGGTTGGGCCGGGTCGTCTCGCCACGGGCATAGGACGAAATGACCTGTGCGGTCTGTGAATTCGTGTCGTTGATCTTCATGGGATGCCCCTGATCTTCATTTTGTCATTCTTATCGGCAGAAAGGCGCCGGCACTTTAGGGAAAATTTTTCCTCCCTTCAGGGAGCGACCTTTCCCTTGAGCTGCCGGTAAAGGAGATCCTGGATTCCCAGGCCTTTTCCACGCCGGGAAAGCTCTTCCGCCACCTTCTGGTCCATCATCATATCATAGGTTTCCTTTCCCGGATACTTGGTGATGGACGTCAGGGAAGGAGCGGTACGACGCATGGTCTTGAGCATCTGGTACGTCATGACCGCTTCGAAATCGGCGCAGGCCTTGCGAAGTTTCTTGTCGCGCGCCACCGCCGCATCCGTTCCTGCGGCGCCGGTTTTCCCGCCCGCACTTCCGGCGGTCTGAAGGGAAGCCCCCGTTACCTTGTCCATGGTTTCGCTTCCTTCCCGATCAGATGAGTTTCAGCTCCGCCTGGAGCGCCCCGGCGGCCTTGATGGCCTGAAGGATCGTAATCAGGTCCCGGGGCGTGACGCCGATCGCGTTGAGGGCCTGGACCATCTCCTGAATGGTGACGGCCCTGGGCACCAGCATAAGCTGTTTCTTCTCCTCGGTTATGCCGATCGCCGTGTCCTTCGCCACCACGGTCTGCCCGCCCGGCGCGATGATCGTCCCGTCCTTCCGGTTCACGAACGGCTGGGCGCCCGGACCGGCCTGCGGTGCAAACGGGAGGGGCTGCGAGATGACGGGGGTCTCCTTGATCTGGATGCTCAGGTTGCCGTGGGCCACCGCGACCGTGGATATCCGGACGTTTTCGCCCATGACAACGGTGCCGGTCTTTTCGTTCAGCACGACCACCGCCGGCGTATCGACGTTCACCTCGATGTTCTCGATGGCCGTGGCCAGTTCGACAACGCTTCCGGCAAAGGATGCGGGGACCTGGATCACGACGGTCGAGGCGTCCTTGAGCTTCGCATCAATCCCGCTGATGGACTTGCTCAGGGCTGCGGACACGCGACTGACCGTCGTGAAATCCGGCTGATACAGATTGACGGTCAGCATTTTCGAGCGTTCGAAATCAAAGCGGACCTCTTTCTCCACAAAGGCCCCGTTGGAGATGATCCCGACGTTCGTTTGGTTCTTGACGGCTGAGGCGCCTCCGCCCGAGGCGCTGAACCCGCCGATGGCTACCGCTCCCTGGGCCACGGCATACACTTCCCCGTCCGCCCCCTTCAGGGGAGTCATGAGCAGGGTTCCGCCCTGCAGGCTGGTGGCGTCGCCGAGGGAGGAAACCGTAACATCCATCCGGCTTCCCGTTTTGGCGAAACGGGGCAGGTTGGCCGTCACCATGACGGCGGCGACGTTCTTCGCCTTCAGGGTGGACGTCTTGTCGCGCATGGCCAGCCCCTGGCGGCTCAGCAGGTTGGCGATCGTGTCGCGGGTGAAACCGTTTTTCACGTCGTCCCCCGTCCCCATGAGACCGACCACGAGGCCGTAACCGAAGAGCTGGTTTTCCCGCACGCCACCGATCGCCGCAATGTCCTTGAGACGGGCGGCCGATCCGGCGCAGGGCAGAAAAAGAACGGCCAGAAGGACAAAGGCCCCGATCCATCTCCATGTTCCGTTATCCAGCATGGTTTTTCTCCTGTCAGAAGGGCCAGACATAGTCCAGGGCCCTGCTCAGCCAGCCGGGACGCATTTTCTCGTCCACAACGCCCCGTCCCGTATAGACAATCCTCGCATCGGCGATATATTTTGACGATATGGTGTTGTCCGACGTAATGTCCTCGGGCCGGATGATGCCGGTCAGCACCAGATACTGGTCTTCCGCGTTGACCGTCAGCATCCTCCGTCCCTCGATGTAGAGGTTGCCGTTCTCGTAAACCTTGATCACCCGGGCCGTAATTCGGGCCTGGAGGCTCCCGCCGCGGGTCGTGTCGCCCGTTCCCTTCATCGTGTTGGTGCTCGTACCGCCGACGGAGATGGATTCCCCCATGTTTGTATTCTTCTGGAGAATGGAGGACTCGATCCCCAGGAGGGCGCTGACGCCGAATTCCGACTTGCCGTCCCGTGACGTGTTCGTTGTTCCCTTGTTTGCGCCGGTGGCGGTTTCTTCCACGATGATGGTCACGATATCGTTCACGGCAATGGCCTTCTTGTCCGTGAAGAGCATGTTGTGGCTGTTGGCCCCGGGCCAGATCGATCCCGGCGACACATACGACACGGGCGATACGGGCGGCGGCGCCCGGTGAACCGGGGCCGGAGGTGCATCCTCCAGGATCGCGTCCGGTTTGGTCACGAGCGAACAGCCCGTCAGAATCAACCCGCAGAATACGCCGGCAAGCAGGAATCCCTTCGCACGACGTCCCGGCAATAACCACATGGGGAACCTCCTAAAAAACGAGTTGAACCGTGGAATCCCCGATGACCCGGGCATGAAGGATCTTCCGGGAGGTGGTGTTCCTGACCCGGACCATGCCTCCGTCCGGTCCGTCTTCCTCGCTCACGCCGAGGGTCACGATGCGCATCGGTCCGTTTTCATAAACAATCCGGACCGGCGCTCCCCTGCGCACGACAGGCACCTCGCGAAGCATCGACCGGGTGATCTCCGTGTGCGGGGCCACGTTGACCCGCAGCATCTTGCCGACGGCACTCTCGGCATCCGTGACCGCCTGGGTCGGGATGCGCCGGACCCAGCGTTTCATCACCTGGATGTCCTCCGTACCGATTTGCGTATTGCGGCCGAGGGCTCGGGCGCTCATAAGGACTTCCCGCTGGACCTCGATCACAACGGACACCCTCTGCTCCGCCAGCAGGACCCCTTTCTCATAGAGCCGGACGGCATACTGTGCGTAACCGAGGAACGGATTTCCCTGTACGACGACCACTTCCCGGGAAATATTTTCCCCCTCCACCTGCATCTCCTGCGCCGGGCGGGGAAAGATCACGCGGAAGGTCTCTCGGGACTCCGTGTTCTGACTCGTCACGGCCTGGCGGACGGCATCATGGATCTGCCCGGCACCGACCCGGACGGTCCGCGAAGACGCCCGGAGCGGCCCTGCGCTCGCGATGATAAAGACCGTTGCCACGATCAGGACTGCCGAATAGAAGCGTATCGTCCGGTATGTCATGTTCATCCCTACTGCTTGATGTTGTTGGCGACCTGCAGCATGTCGTCCGCCGTCTGGATAGCCTTGGAGTTGATCTCGTAGGCCCGCTGCCCGGCGATCATCTTCACCATCTCGTCGATGACGTTGACGTTCGACATTTCCAGGTACTGCTGGGTGATGGTCCCGCACCCGTCCTCCCCGGGATTGCTGACAATGGCTTCGCCCGAGCTATTGGACGTGGTGAAGAGGTTGCGGCCCATGCTGGCAAGGCCCGCGGGATTGATGAACCGGGCCAGAGTGATTCGTCCCCCTGTCGTCGACGCCCCGCTGCTGTCCGAATAAGACCACGTCCCGCCGCTGTCGATGGTGAAGCTGACGGCGGTCGACGGCACCTGGACGTTTGGAACAAGCCTTAACCCTTCGGGATTGCAGAGGTAACCATCCTTGTCGAGCTTGAAGCTCCCGGCCCGGGTATAGGCCGTGCTACCGTTGTTATCCAGCTGGTAAAAGCCGCTTCCCTCGATGGCCCAATCGAAGGAATTGCCTGTCTGCTGGTAGTCGCCCTGGGTGAAATTCTTGGACACCGCGACAACCTTGACGCCCAGGCCGATCTGAATGCCCGAGGGCAGCTGCACCCCCGCCGAGGTCTCCGAGCCCGACTGCGACGAAATCTGATACATCAGGTCCTGAAAGTCGATGCGGGACTTCTTGAAGCCGACCGTGTTCACGTTGGCGAGGTTGTTGGCAATGACATCCTGCTCCATTTGCTGGGCCTGCATCCCGGTAGCGGCGATCCATAGAGAACGAATCATGAAATCCTCCTTCTGTTCCTCAGACCACTTTCCCGATCTGGGTGGTGGCCTGTCTGTCCTGATCGCTCATTGTTTTGATGATTTTCTGATAGGTTTCGAACGAGCGCTGCAGTTCGATCATGTTCACCATTTCCTTGATGGCATTCACGTTTGACATTTCCAGGGTCTGCCCCTGAATCCGGGGGTCCGACACAACGGTCATCCCGGCGGTTCCCGGATCGACGTACTGGTTGTCGCCCTGTTTCCGGAGATTCTGGGGCTTCTCGAAGGTCACGACCTTCAATTGGCCTACATTGGTGGATATCGTTCCGTCCGGACCGGGCTGTGCCACGGATACCGTCCCGTCCGGACCGATCTGGACGTCGGCACCGTCGACCGTGATGGGCCCGGATGAGCCAAGGACACGCTCTCCCGTGGACGTAACCAGTTCGTTGTTCTTGTTGACATGGAAGCTGCCTCCCCGGATATAGGCCGTCCCCTGCTTGGTCTCGACGGCGAAGAAGCCCTCGCCCTCCAGGGCGACATCGAGCGCCCCGCCGGTTCTCTGGAGCGTTCCAGGCGAGAAATCCGTCTGCGCGTACGGGACATACTCCAAAGCGGGGTCCTCCGTTTCGGAGACCGGTTCCGACTTGAGTGCATAGGCCAGGTGAACCGCCTTGAAACCCGGTGTATTGGCATGGGCGATATTCTGGGTAACCATATCGAGCTGCTGGATGCTGCGGGTTGCCGCCGCGGCGATATCGCGAACATCGAGTGGCATGTCTTCTCTTCCTCACAGATTGATGCATTACATGAAGCAAGGAGCATGCCTGGAAAGGGACAAACAGAGTAAGGAGAGGAGTTATCGGATATCGCGCCTGCGCTCGTCCAGGGAGTATACGAAGGCCAGGATCTCCGCGATGGCCCGATACAGCTCGGCAGGGATTTCCTCATCGATATCCAGGCGGTAGAGGAACTCCGCCAGGGCGGAATCCTCCTTCACCGGGACTCCGTGGAGGCGCGCCTTCTCGATGATCCGGGCCGCCACCTCGCCGCGCCCTTTTGCGGTCACCCGGGGTGCCGCATCCGTTTTTCCGTCGTATTTCAGCGCCGCCGCGAGAGGGATCTTTTCCTTTTTGTCACCGGGGTCCTGTTTCATGGAATCCTTCCGCGGCGGGAGCCCGCCCGTTTCCAAAACCGGCCCGCCGCCGCTCCGGGGCGGTCAGGCATAAACATTGACAGCATCCCTTTGAAAGAGAGGCAGGGAATGCTTTCTCTCCAGGATGGTCCCGGCGATGTCGTGATCGGTCAGGAAGACGATCCCTGCGTCGGGGAACCCCGCTGCCGCCAGGCGTTCCTTCAGATCGTCCACACCGGACTGAAGCAAGTCCCGGGTTTCTTCCGTGCCGCAGCGCAGGGATCCCGTCATCCGCCCGCCGGACATCCGGGCATCCACCAGGATGTCCCCGAGCATTTCCATGTTGAGGCAAAGAACCACCCGGAAGGACTCTTCCGTCGTTCCATCTCCCCCGTCCTGCCCCCCTTCGGGGTAGATGAACAGGTCCTGAACCCGAATCCCGCCGGGAAACGCCGCCGGCATCTGGATCACAACCGGTCCTCCCTCCCGACGCGACAAGATATTGACATCCCGTTGGACATCCAGGGTCTCCAGGGCGGATCGGACGGTGGTCGCCGCATGCTCCAGGTCTTTCCGGCCGGGAGCGCCCGCATCCATGGCCGCCAGTTTCTCCTCGACCACCACGGCCAGGCGGAGCAGGGATTCCCTGAGCGTGCCCGCGGAGGCTTTTGCCGGATCGTCTCCCCCGGAAAACCGGGCGGCGGAATTCCCGCCGTCGCCGGCCGGCGCTTCGGGTCGCGCCGGGGCTTCAGGAATGCCGTCCAGGTCCTGCGTTCCGGAACCGGAAAAGATCAGCGACGCGAGGAGGCCCTGCAAGCCGTTCCGCGCCGCCGCCACCAGGGGAAATTGCTCCGCTGGCAGGGTTTCCGCCATGGAGTCGACGAGGGCGGACAGCTGCCGGAACATGTCTTCCATGAGCCCGGGCCTGCTGCGGAACATGATGAGGGATTCCGGGAGCCCTTCCTGCATGCCCGGCTGGTCGTCCGCCAGGATTCGGAGAACGATCTGCGGGGAATTCTGGACGACCCGAGCGGTGAAGCGCGCGCCCTCGCTCATGGGTTGCCTTGTTTCGGCCAGAACCCGTGTGTTTCCAAGCTCCAGGAGAAGCAGGCCTCTCTCGCGGACTTCGAGGACAATTGCTTCCACGCGCTCGCCCATGGAGAGGGAAGGCGGGTTGACCGCCCGCGTTCGATTCGCCGGCAAGACGGGCTGCGTTGAAGGATCGGTGAGTGAAATGAGTTTCATGGGGATCGATTCGCCCTGCGGCGGCCGGTTTTATCTTTTCCCGGTCAGGTTCAGGATGAGGTTGACTTCCCCGTCCGGGATGCCGGTCTGCCGGGCGATCTCGCGCTCCGAGAACCCGCGGGCGGCCAGGGCCAGAACCTGCGCGGCCCGGGGATCCCCCGGGGCGGGGAGGTCGGCTTCCGGCTCCTGCCGTTCCGGGCCTTCCGGAGACAGGGCCAGGAGCTCCCGGATTCTCTTTTCCCGCTCATCCAGGCTGCGGGCCAGATCCTTGAGAGCGTCCCTGCTTTCCTGGACGGCCGTCAAAAAATGGTCGGTCGCGCTGCGGGAATCCTCGACAAGCTGACGGAGCGTCTGCATCTCCTTTTCGCCGGGAGGAGGAATGCTTTTTTTGCTCAGGGCCCTGCGAACCTGCCAGAGGAGTACCAGAACGAGCAGGGCAAGGGCGACATCCATGCCAAGCTGCAGCAGCAGAAATTCCCGCGTCGTCATTTCAAGCATGTCGGCTCCTCCCATTTCCGTCAGGCGAGCACGTCCACGTGGCTTCCCTGGATCCGCTCGTCTTCCGCGGCGCCCGCGCCGTCTATTACGGTCTCAATGGCCTGCCCTTTCCGTCCGGACTCCGGAGACGCGTCCTCATCATCCTGCCCCCGAGCGGCCTTTCCATTCCGTTCCTCCTGATCCGGGGATACGGGAGGCTTCTTTTTCCCGCGATTCCGGAAAGGCACGGACTGCCGCTGCCGGTCCGAAACCGAGGATTGGACCTGCGGAACCGTCTCGGCGCCAAGAATCGGAAGGATCGATCGTTGAATATCCATCGTTCACCTCCCCCGCAATCACCCGGCAGGAATCGAAATCCCGATTTCCTGACCCTGTTCTGCGGAAACGGCCGCCCCGTAGTGCTTCCAGACAAGCAGGGACAGGCAGAGTGCGCAATGCGGATTTTCACGGATCCGGGGCTGCCGGTTCTCCTCCAGGACTCCGCTCATGTATTTCCGCTCTTCGTCCGTAAGCGGTGTTCCTGTATGGCGGATTCCGAGAAGAACCCGATCGTTCTCTTTCCCGACCGTTACATGGAGTTCCTGATCTCCCTGGGCCCCCATGCGAACCGCCGCGTGACGGAGCATCGCCCAGAGGGCCATGGAGAAATGGGCCTGGACGCCCAGCACGGGCGGGACCCCGTCGGAAAGGTCCAGAACCTTGCGAACCCGGTGCTTGAAGTCCAGGTAATGATCCGCAAAGCGGACCTCCCGGCGCACCAGGCTCACCAGATCAAACCGGTCTGCCTTTTTGTGGGTGAGAATCCCGAACCGGGAGGCGACATCCTGGAAGACGTCGGCAAAACGCTCCGATTCGCTGTTCAGCAACCGGACGTCGGATTGAACCTTCGACCAGTCCTCCGCCAGTGCTCCCGGCAGCCGGACCCCGCTTTTCTCCATGGCCGCCTGCAGGTTCTCCAGGCGCCGTTCGAGGATCTTTGCCCTGCCCATGATCCCGTTGAGCGGATTGGCAAAGTTGTGGAGAAGCCCCGGCACGAAAGCGTACAGCAGAGTCTCCGCAAAGGCCCCTTCCAGGGCATGTTCAAGCTCTTGTATTTCCATGATCATTCCTCGTCACTCTCTCCTCCGGCCCGTCCAGCAACCCGCTTCCGGAGGGAACAAGATCCGCCGGCAGATCCACATGGACAACGGTCCCCCGTGAGGATGCCCCTTCTGCCCAGATTTTTCCCCCGTGAAGTTCACAGGCGAGGCGACAGAAGGCCAGTCCGATCCCGAAGCCGACATCCCGGCCGCTGCCGGAAAGGAAAGGTCCCGCCGCCGTATCGCCGGCCCGGCCGCCCGGAAGAGGGCGAACCAGGGCCGCCTTGACCTCTTCCGGCATCCCGGCTCCATTATCGCTCACGGAAATGCGGATCCGGCCCGAGGCGGCGTTCCATACCCGGATGCCGATCCGTCCGCCCCGCCGGATCTGGGCAATGGCATTCCGTACCAGATTGGAAAGGATCCTCTCCAGCAGGGACTCATCCGCGACCAGCGTTGCCGGAGCATGATCGAGGTCGATTTGCAGATGTGCGTTCCTGTCCCGGCACGGCGCCGTCCACATTTCTTCCAGACGCTGGAAGAAGGGGCCGACGGGGACAACGCAAAGCTCCAGGGAGGGTCCCCGGTCTTCCATGCGCGCGATCCGCAGGAACCCCTGAATCATACGCTGGAGATCCCGGCATCCCTTGAGTGCGCTATCCAGGAGATCTTCCTCCCGTGCGCGCAGCCGGCATTTGGAAAGCAGGTCCAGGTTCGCCAGGATAACCGCCAGAGGATTTTTCATATCATGAACGATCATGCGCTGCCAATCGACGTGATACAATTCCCTTATGGATTCCATAAGCTGCCTTTTCCGCTCGATCCTCCGAGCCCGCCCGCACCGTTTTCACCACACATTGAGATCCGAAAACCACACGGTCTTGACTGCCTCCCGTTTCAGGACCTGATTGATCGCTCCCGTAATTTCCTTCCGGATGTTCTCCCTCTCCCTGGGTGTTCTCAATACTTCCGCGGTTTTTGCGGACAGGATCGCATGGACCTCCCTCCGGACGTCCAGTCCGTTCATCTCGGGGAGGACCTTCCGATCCACCGGATCCAGCGCAATATTGACGACCGCCAGCCGGGGGGTTCCCGAGGCATCCTTTATATCGACATAGAATTCCTCGACCAGGGCCGCCGCCTCGGATGCCCCGGCGGGGATTCGGACGGTGACGGGAACTGCCGTCCCGGGCGTTTTATTCCGGGCCATCGGATTCCAGATCAGCAGGACCGCCGCCGCCAGGATCCCGAGTACCGCCACGCCGATCCCGCCCGCGAGGACCCTCCGGTCCCTGAACCAAGCCCGCTTCTGTTTCTCCGGCACATTGCCGTCTCCCGCGTCACCCGGCGGCGGAGGCGGCAGATCCTCCATCAGGAGACTTTTATCCAGGGGAAGGTCCAGAATATCCAGTTTGGCCTTTTGCTGCGCCATGACGTCTCCTCTCTCAGCCTATCGATAAGCCTTTACGCTCGTCCGCCGGGACGTCCGCGGAATTTTGCTTCCTTCCCGGCAGCGTTTTGCCGGATCCCCGATCGAGGCGGTCCAGGAGGGCCTTCGCTTCCTGAAAATCGGGGTACAGTTCCAGGGCTTTCAGCACGTGCACCCTCGACTCCTCCTCCCGACCGTCTTCCATCAGGACCCGCGCCAGATTGAAGTGGAGATGGTCGTCCTCGGGATCCAGGAGGATCGCCCGCCTGTACAGATCGATGGCGTCCCGGAAACGGCCCAGACGGCGGCAGGCGATGCCCAGGCGGTTGTAAAGATGAAGGTCCTCCGGATTTTCACGCAGGAGGACGCGAAAGACCTCCTCCGCCTCCAGGTTCAGGTTCCCGGCCAGCAGGGCTTCGCCGATCTCCCTGCGGACGGACGGATCCCCCGGCGCCTCCCGGACGGCCTGTTCGAAGGCTTTCCTGGCCTCCTCGACGGCATCGTTCTCCAGGAGGGCCTTGCCGAGATTCATCTGCCTGCCTGCATTCTTCGGGCTGATGGCCGCCGCCTTCCGCATCGCGGCAACCACGCGCTCCCGGTCCCCCCTGCGGGCATACACGTCGGCCAGGCTGTCATAGGCGCGGGTGAACCTCGGCCCATAATGGATCGCTCTCTGAAAGGCCTTCTCCGCGTCCTCCAGCATGCCCCGGCACACGTACAACTCCCCCAGGTGCTGATAGACGCGGGGGTTTTCCGGCTGCAGCGTCATGGCCGCCTTCAGCTCCCCCAGGGCCCGGTTGTATTCCCCTTCTTCGAGGAACACCCGGGCAAGCTGGAGACGGCCCTCCAGCGGGGACGGGTTCGACCGCCGCTCCAGCACGGCGTTGATCTTTTCCTCCAGCGTCTGGGCCGCAAACGGCTTGATGATGTAGGCGTCCACATCCGTCTCCGCGGCCTCCGCCACGATTTCTTCCGCCAGTTCTCCCGTTACCATGATGAAAGGCAGGCCGCGGAGCCGCTCGTCCTTCCGGACACGGCGAAGAAGGTCGATTCCGCTGAGCCCCGGCATGAACAGGTCCACGATCGCCACGTCCACGGGATCGGTCTGGAGCCGCTGCCACGCATCGAGGCCGTCCTTTTCTTCCAGAACGCTGGTGTAACCGAGAGAGCCAAGCATTTTCCGGATGCTTTTCCGGACTTCCCGCTGGTCGTCCACCACCAGGAAGGTCATAATCCGGTCCGGAGTCTCGGTCATGGCCGTTCCCTGCGCACTCATTTCAGCGCACCCCATCCATAAGGCCCCGCAGCCGGAGCACCGCCTGGGTGTGGATCTGGCAGATCCGCGACTCCGTCAGGTTCAGAACCCGCCCGATCTCTTTCAGGTTCAGTTCCTCGTAATAATAGAGGGCCAGGACCATCCGTTCCTTTTCGGGGAGCTGATCGATGGCCTTCTTGATCCCGCGTTTCAGTTCCTCGCTTTCCAGGAGCGAGAGAGGGTCTCCATGGTCGATTTCCTCCTGCAGTCTCCCGCATCCGTATCGCTCGAGAAAATCGGGGGGCAGATCCTCGGTGCTGATCACCTTGATCAGTTTCGCCTCGTCAAGGAGATCGAAATACTCCTCCAGCGGAATTCCCAGGTGATCGGCCATCTCCTCCTCGACGGGAGGCCTGCCGAGCCGCTTCTGGAGAACGGAAAAGGCCTTCTCGATCTTCGTGTCCTTGCTGCGCACGGACCGGGGAACGCGGTCGGCGGCCCGCATCTCGTCCAGTACGGCTCCCCGGATCCGGATCTTTGCGTAGGTCTCGAACCGGACGTTTTTTGTCTCGTCGAACTTCTCCAGCGCGGCCATGAGGCCGATGACACCCGCCTGCACCAGGGCGTCCCGATCCGCCGGCGCCAGCATCAAGCGGGCGGTCATCCGGTTCACGACCTGTTTCACCAGGGGCGCATATTGCAGAATTTTTTCGTCTTTCCCGGTTCTATTCACGGCTGGATCGAATGGTTCTGCTGCTGAAAAAACGAATGCTTCCCCCCTCCGTTCCGCCGGGCGACTCCCCGCACAGCCTCGATGCGATGTCCTGCAGGCAGCGAGTGGCCGGTGACGAAGGGTACAGTTCCGCCAGGGCTTTCTGTTTTTTCACGGCCTCCGGAAGCCTCGGGTCGTGAAGGATGTATCCCAGGTAGTCGAGCGCAACAGTCAGGAAATGGTCCGTTGCATGCCGAAGCCGCTCATAGGCCTCCCGGGCCTCCGCCGGATGGTTGACCATGTTGACGACAAGACGGAACTTTTTCCGGTCGTATCCCTGGTAGAGCACCTTCATCAGGGCGTAGGCGTCGGTGAGGGCCGTCGGCTCGGCAGAGGTGACGACGATGATTTCATGAGCGGAGGAGTTGAAATACGTGACGTTTCCCGAAATGCCCGCCGCCGTGTCGATCAGCAGGAATTCGGGCTTGTTCTTCAGCGAATTGACCGCGTCCAGAAGGGTCAGCTTCTGTCCCCGCGACAGTTCCGTCATCTCCGCAATGCCGGAAGAGGAGGGGAGGACCTGCATCCCGCCGGGTCCCGTCACCAGCGTCTCCGCCAGGCTCTTTTCCCCCTTCAGGACATGGTACAGGTTGTACCTGGGCGTCAGGCCCAGAAGCAGATCGATGTTGGCGAGTCCCATGTCCGCGTCCAGGACGATGGTCTTCCGGTTCCGCTGGGAAAGGATGTAGGCGATATTGGCGGCGATGTTGGTCTTTCCGACGCCCCCCTTGCCGCTCGTGAAAGCGAGAACGCGGACGGGTTTGTCCCGTACGTCCGCATCCGCGCCGTCCCCGTGGGATCCGTTCCTGCCGGGGATCTTCGCTCCGCCTCGTTCCCGTTCCCGTTCCATAGCCTGCCTGAGTGTTGCCGCCTGGTCCAAGCGTTCCCCCGTCAATGGATCGAATGTCCCAGGATCAGCGATGCCAGGGATCCCGGGGTGACTTCCTTGATATCCTGCGGTACGTTCTGTCCGCAGGTCACATACCGGACGGGCCGTCCCGCCTGCTCCAGGATGTCGAACACCACGCCGAAGCGCTGACATTCATCGAGCTTGGTCAGGATGAGCGAGTCATAATCGAGGAGACGGAAACGGTCCGCCGTTACCTGAAGGCCCTCCCTATTCATCGCCGGCGTCAGGAGCAGATTCACTTCCACACCGGGTGATCCGTCGAACTGCCGTTTCAAGTCGTTCAGATAGTCCCGGTCTTCGGGATTTCTCCCCGGCGTATCCACAAGGATGATGTCGCGGTCCGCGAAGTTCCGGACGGATTCCCGGAAGCTTTCGCCGTCCCCGGCGACCAGCAGGGGGAGCTTCATGATGTCCGCATAGGTCTGAAGCTGGTCCACAGAGGCGATGCGGTAGGTGTCCATCGTGATCAGGCCGACCTTCCGTTTTTGGTCCAAAGCAAAACGGGCAGCCAGTTTTGCCAGGGTCGTGGTCTTGCCGACGCCGGTCGGCCCCACGAGCGCCTTCACACGCTTACCCTCTCCGGACGCCGCCTCATCGGGCAAGGACCGAAGAATCGCCTCCCGGGCGCGGCGGACGGAAGCCTCGTAGGTGTCTTCCTCCGTGCCGCCGCCTTCCTGACGGACCCCGTCGACGATCCTGAGGGCCCGCGTGCGGGAGACCCCGTTGGCCAGCAGCCGGTGATACAGGCGCCCGTAGGGCGACTGTTCGCGGCTCCCATGGCGGAATCCCAGCATGTCGAAGAGCGTAAAGAGGGCTTCCTTGACTTCCGACACCTCCTCCCGGAGCTGCTGGTCCGTCCGGTCGTTGCCGAGCATCCCCTTCAACTCCCGGAGCTCGCCCGTGATGGAGCGGGCCCAGTCGGGCATCCCGTCGCCGCCCGGGGGGGCGACGGAGGGGGGCGGATGCTGCAGGCGGGTAGAGGAAGGAAGCGCATCTTCCTGCTTCCGGTCCAGCGCGGCCACCACCTCCAGGAGGGGCGGACTCGAGTCCCTCAGGGTTTTCGTGGACAGGATGATTGCCTCCGGCCCAAGGTCCTTCTTGACCCGGCGCATCGCCTCCTGCAGGCTGGAAACTTCATATCGCTTCATTTGCATGGTGCAACTCCAACAGACCAAGAGAGGTCAGTTTTGCGTCCCGGGTGATTTCATTATGGGCCAGGACAACCAGGTTGGGCACAAACCGCTCCAGAATCCTCCTCAGATGGATCCGGACAGTCGGCGAGCACAGGATGACCGGCTGCAAACCGCGGGCGGTGAAAAGAGGAACGAATCGCTTCATGCTCGTGACGATCTTCCTGACCATCTGCGGATCCGGGGAGGCGAAGGATTCAAACTCCGTATGCTGGAGCGTCTGCTGGATGCCTTCCTCGATTTCCGGAGAGATCATGATCACGTGGAGTCCGCCCCGTTCGTCCGAGTACTGGCGCGTGATGACCCGGGACAGGGCCTGCCGCACATACCCGGTCAGGACATCCACGTTTTTTGTGAGGGGGACGTAATCTGCCATGGTTTCCAGAATCGTCTGCAGGTCGCGGATGGAAATCCGTTCGCCCAGAAGCCGCTGCAGCACTTTCTGGAGAGTCCCCACGGGGATGACCTTCGGAACCAGGTCCTCCACCAGCCGCGGGGACGCCGTGGCCAGGCTGTCCAGGAGCACCTGGATTTCCTGGCGCCCCAGGAGCGAGTCCACGTTGTTCTTGATCAGCTCCGTCAGATGCGTGGTGATCACCGTCGCGGGATCGACCACGACGATTCCCTGGGCCTGCAGGGTCTCCCGCTCGCGGTCCGGAACCCAGACCGCCGGAAGCCCGAAGGCGGGCTCCTTCGTCTCGATACCCTTGACGCGAATCTTCATGCCGTCCTGAACAATGGCCAGCTGATGTCCCGCCAGGATCTCCCCGCGGGCGATTTCGACCCCCTTGACCAGGAACGCATACTCGTAGGGCTTGAGCTGCAGGTTGTCGCGGATGTGGATGGATGGAACGACGAATCCCATGTCCTGGGCGATCTGCTTGCGGAACATGCGGATCCTGCGCAACAGCTCCCCCCCCTGGGAGGCGTCGACAAAGGGAATCAGTCCGTATCCCACCTCGAGTCCGAGTGCATCCAGCGGATCCAGAAGGGGCGCCGTCTCCGCCTGCGGAGCCGCCGGTTCTTCTTCTTTCTGTTTTGCCTCTTCCTGGACCCGGATGCGGGAGAGTTGCCAGGCGATCGCCCCGACGGCCGCGGCGATGGTCAGAAACGCCTGCTTCGGCATTCCCGGGATGAGGGCGAAAACGAGAACCACGATCGCCGCCGCGGCGACCGCCTTCGGCTGGGCGAACAGCTGCATCCTCATTTCCTGGCCCAGCTCCGCGGAACCAGCCGTCCGGGTCACCAGCATGCCCGCCGCGGTGGAAACGATGAGCGCGGGCACCTGCGTCACCAACCCATCCCCGACGCTGAGCAGCGTATAGGTCCGGGCGGCGTCTCCGATGGGCATTCCCTGCTGGAGCACGCCGATGATCAGGCCGCCGACAATGTTCACCAGCACGATGATGATGCCCGCGATGGCATCGCCCCGGACGAACTTGCTGGCGCCGTCCATGGATCCGTAAAAGTTCGCCTCGCCCTCCAGTTCCCGGCGGCGCCGGCGCGCCTCGTGGTCATTGATCAGGCCGGTGTTCAGATCGGCGTCGATGCTCATCTGCTTGCCTGGCATGGAATCCAGGGTAAAGCGGGCGGCCACTTCGGCGATCCGCGTGGCCCCCTTGGTGATGACCACGAAGTTGATCAGCACGAGGACGGAAAAGACGATGATGCCGACGACGTAGTTCCCCCCCACGACAAAGGTCCCGAAGGCCTTGATGACCTGGCCGGCCGCCTCGGTCCCCTCGCTCCCGTGAAGCAGGATGAGCCTGGTGGAGGCGACGTTGAGGGACAGCCTGAGAAGGGTCACCACCAGCAGGACGGAGGGGAACACGGAGAAGTCCAGGGGGCGCAGGACATACAGGGACATAAGGAGGATGATGAGGGAAACGGCGATGTTCATGGACAACAGGATGTCCAGGAGCAGGGTCGGAAGGGGCACCATCATGACAAGCAGAATGCCCACTACCCCGAAGGCAAGGACGGCGCTGGAGCTCTTCATGAGCCCGCCTATCGAGACGCTCGAATCAGCAACTGCAGCAACTCTTGCTTCCATGATTCCGTCTTCCTTTTAGAGCGCGTTCTCGCGGAGCCTGTAGACGAAAGCGAGAATCTCCGCGACGGCCCGGTATAGATTTTCAGGGATGCTCCCGCTTACCTCAACCATCTTATACAATACTTGTGCCACCGGCTTGTTTTCGACCACCGGCACGCCGTTTTTCTCGGCGACCTCCCGGATGGTGGCTGCCAGGAAGCCCTTTCCCTTGGCGACGACCGTCGGGGCGGCCATGCGCTCGGGATCGTACCGGATGGCCACCGCCAGGTGGGTCGGGTTCGTAATGACCACGTCGGCCTTCGGGACGGCGGCCATCATCCTCTTGCGGGCCATTTCCTGCTGTATTCTCCGGATCCGGCTCTTGA
Source organism: Syntrophaceae bacterium (assembly GCA_013177825.1). NCBI lineage: Bacteria > Pseudomonadati > Thermodesulfobacteriota > Syntrophia > Syntrophales > Syntrophaceae > Syntrophaceae bacterium. The sequence continues at coordinate 39,132 of JABLXX010000004.1, read as the reverse complement.
TCAGGGGATCCCCTTCTGTCTCCTTGGTTTCATCCTTCAGTTCCTGCCGGGACATGCGGAGGCTGCGCTCGTGCTCCCACCGCTGGTAGGCATAATCGAGAACCGCCAGGACCGCCAGGATGACGCACGTGGTGCCGAGGATCCGGAAGGACACCCGCCCGATGAAACGAACGATGTCGGGCACGCCCTGATCCATCAGCGGGATCAGATGGGGCAGCTCCGACCGTATGGCCAGGTACGCCACAAAACCGACAATGGCCAACTTCATGACGCTTTTCACCAGCTCCATGACCGACTGGAGGGAAAACAGGCGCTTGAACCCTTCCTGGGGGTTGATCTTGGACAGTTTCGGCGTCACGCTTTCCGCGGTGATCTGAAAACCCACCTGGAATGTGTTGGCGGCCAGGCCGGCCAGAACGACGGTCAGGAAGAGAGGCGCCAGCAGGATCAGCATCTCCAGGACGGTCTGCGCGAAAAGCGCCGGCACCGTATCCGTACTGAGCGTGACGGCGATGCTGCGCCGGAATGCAGAGCGCATCAGGTTCATGATGCGCTCCATCGCCCCGGAGGCTTGAAAGTAAAAACAGATCAGGCAGGCCGCCAGGACCGCTGCGGAGACCACTTCCCGGCTCCGGGCGACCTGTCCTTTTTTCCGCGCTTCTTCCCGCTTGCGTGGGGTTGCGCGTTCGTTTCTCTCCTGGTCGTCCTTGTTTGGCGGCATCGCCGCGCCTCCTATCGATCGGTTGACGGTAGCGTCAACGAATCAGCGAATCTACATCAGGCGGAGAACCGCACCCAGTTCCCCCGGAATCCGGGAAAAGAGCCGTGCCACCATAGTGATGAAGATGGGGACGGACAGGCCGAGGAAGAGGAATCCGACGGCAATCTGCAGGGGAAAGCCGACGATGAACACGTTGATCTGCGGAACTGTCCGGGCCACGATGCCGAGGGCCACGTTGGTGAAAATCAGGGCCGCCATGATGGGGGCGCCGATTTTCAGGGCGATGACAAACACCCCGCGGGTCCAGTCGAAAATCGTCTGGACGAGGGGTCCCGAGATGTGAAGCCCCCCCAGGGGCAGGATCCGGAAACTCTCCGTGACGGCCTGGAGCAGCACATGGTGGCCGTCGACGACCAGAAAGACCACCAGGGCCATCATGTACTGGATCTCAGCGATGACGGACACCTGCCCGTTCGACACGGGATCGAGCACGTTGGCGATATAGAAGCCCATCTGGAGGCCCGCCAGTTCGCCCGCATACTGGATCCCGGCAAAGACGAAGCGCACGGCAAACCCCAGGATGACGCCGACCAGCACCTCTCCCGCCAAGGACAGGATCATGGAGACGACGTTCCCGGTAACGGCCGGCACATTGCCCGGGTCAACAAACGGAAAGACGAGAAACGAAAGGATCAGCGAGAGGCCGGCCCTTACGCGGAGCAGGACCGGGCGGTCGCCGAAAATGGGCAGGAGCGCGATCATGGCGCTCATGCGCAGGAAGACGAAGAGGAAGGCTCCGATCTGATCGGGAGTGATCATCGGGATGTTCATGGCGGATGCCCCCGGCCTCCATGCTCTCCGCTACCGGATATACATCGGAATGCCTTTGAAAATCTTTTCGGTGAACGTGATCAGGTTGCTCAGCATCCAAGGCAGGGCCACTACCATGGCGATCAGGCAGGCGACGATCTTGGGCACGAACGACAGGGTCATTTCCTGAATCTGCGTGAGCGCCTGGAACAGGCTGATGGCGACCCCCACCACCAGGCTGACCAGCAGGACCGGCGCCGCTACCAGCAGCGTAACCTTCACGGTTTCCGCCATGACCCCCACGACAAAGTCGATGTTCATGATTTCCTTACTCCTTCCCGGCCTCCTCGGGGAGGCGGCTGTTGTCATTGACCGGAACGGCCCCCTTCGGCCGGCGTCACCGGAAACTCTGCACCAGGGATCCCACGACCAGATACCACCCGTCCACCAGCACAAAGAGCAGGAGCTTGAAGGGCAAGCTCATCATGATGGGCGGCAGCATCATCATCCCCATGGAGAGGAGGATGCTGGCGATCACCATGTCGATGACGAAAAACGGAAGATAGATCATGAACCCGATCTGGAACGCCGTCTTCAACTCGCTGATGATAAACGCCGGGATCAGCGTGGTCAGGGAAACCTCCTGCGGATTGGCGGGCCTTTTCTCTTTGGAGATGGAAACGAAAAGGGCTAGGTCCTTCTCCCGGGTCTGCTTCATCATGAAGTCCTTCACCGGAGCCACCGCCCGCTCCAGGGCCTGCTCCCCGGAGATGGTTTCCTGGTAGTAGGGCTGCAGGGCCTCCGCATTGACCTTCTGCCAGACGGGAGCCATGATGAAAAACGTCAGGAACAGGGCCAGCCCGATCAGAACCTGGTTCGGCGGCATCTGCTGCGTCCCCAGGGCATTGCGCAGGAGCGACAGGACGACCACGATGCGCGTAAAGGACGTGAGCATCAGGAGGATCGCGGGCGCCAGCGACAGGACCGTCAGCAGAAACAGAAGCTGCAATGCCGTCGCGGTCTTGCCGGGGGTATCGGCGGTTCCTCCGATCTGGAGGTTGACGTTCGGAAGCGAGAGTGGTTCCGCCGCTCCCGTCGACGCCAGGAGCAGGATGACCGCCGGAATCGCGACCAGGGTCAGGAGAATGCAGGCCTTCCGGCTGCGCCGCCCGTTCACGGTTTCCCGCCTTTCCTGGAGGAAGCAAACGATTTTATGAGTTTGCGGTACCGGTCCAGGGTCTCCGGAAGCGGGGACACCGGGGCGCCCCCCCGCGGCCGCAGCCGCTCGAGGGCGGAGGGATCGTCCAGATCCGCGATCACGGAGATCTGGGAACCGGTGACACCCAGCGCCACAATCTTGCCCAGGATATCCACCACCAGGATGCTGCTCTTCGGCCCCAGGGAACGGGTCGCCAGGATCCGGATCGCCTGTCCGTCGTCGCCCCCGCCCACGGGAGCCATGAATTTCTTGAGAAAATAGACGGATCCGATCAGCAGGCCCAGGACGATTGCCAGGGCGAAGAGCATTTTCAGGAGCGCCGAGAAGAAACTGAAGTCCACAGTCGCACCTCAGCGGAGGTTGTTGATCCGGTCCACCGGGGAGACGATGTCCGTCAGCCGGATCCCGAATTTCTCATTCACGACGACCACTTCCCCCCGGGCAATGAGGCGCTGGTTCACATACACATCCATCGGCTCCCCGGCGAGTTTGGCCAGCTCGATCACCGACCCCTGGCCCAGCTGAAGCAGGTCGCTGATGAGCATCCGGTTTCTTCCCAGCTCGACATTCAGCGTCAGCGGAATATCGAGGATGAAATCCAGGTCGAGGGACTTTTTCGGGTCCATGGCCGGCTGGGCGCTGGGCTGGATCTCCCGGAAATTCACTTCGCTGACTTCCGCCGGCTTTTTTGTCTGCGAGAGGGCCATCTCCTCCTGGACGTCGTCCCAGGTGAGCTCCTCCTCCTGCTTCGCCGCTTCGCCGCCGCCGCCTTCCTCTCCCAGATCAAGTCCTTTCAGCAGGTCGTCAATTTCCTTCTGCTCCATCGTCCTGTCCCCCTTTCGTCAGGACTACCTCGGAAATCCTGACGGCTTGGTTGCCTTTGAAAATCCCGGGGTAACCCCGGTACTTCGGAATGCCCTCCACGTACACCGTCACGGCGTCGGAGGCGTACTGGTCCAGGGGGATGACGTCCCCCGGCTTCATGTTCACGACATCGCGGGCGGATATTTCCGTGCCGCCCAGCTCCACGGCGATCTCGGCCCGGGCTTTGGCAATGTTTTTCCGGAGCCGGTCGACCCAGCCCTTGTCCACCTCGAGCTGCTCGCTCTGAAAACCCGCCTGCAGCCTTTCCCGAACGGGTTCGAGGGTCGAATAGGGCATGCAGAGGGTCAGGATCCCCGAGGAGTATTCCACCTCGATCTCGAACTGGATCACCACGACGACGTCCGTCGGGGCGACGATCTGAACGAACTGCGGGTTGATCTCCGACCGCTGGTAGACAATCTTGACATCCAACAGGGCCCGCCAGGCCTTTTCCAGGTCCTCCAGGGCGTTGATGACAACTTTCCGGATGACGCTGCTCTCGATAGCGGTGAATTCGCGGCCCTCGATCTTGAAAAAATCCTTTCCCGTGCCGCCGAAAATAATGTCCACCAGCATGAAGATGACCTTGGCTTCCACGACGCAGAGGGCGTTGCCCCGCAGCGGATCCATCCGGAACAGGTGCAGGCTGGTGGGAACGGGCAGGGTCTTGAGGAACTCGCCGAACTTGATCATGTCCACGGAGACGGCGCTCACGCTGGCGACACGGCGGAGCAGCGACGACAGGGTCGCCCGGAACATCCGGGCGAACTTCTCGTTGATCATCTCCAGGGTGGGCATCCGGCCGCGGATGATCCGGTCCTGGCTGGTCAGGTCGTAGGGAATCGCATCGTTGGGATCGAAGGAGACCGCTACATCCGTCTCGATTTCCCCGCCGGAAATGCCCCTCAGGAGGGCATCCACCTCTTCCTGTGTCAGGATATGCGACATCGTTCACAGCACCTTGGCATGGATTGCACGATCTTGTTTCGACTCTACCTTCGGGATCGTCCCGCCCGCCCGGTTGGACCGGTCCCGTTCCGCTTTCTTACTGGATTACAAACTCCGTGAAATACACCTTGGACACCTTTCCGGTCGTCAGGAAGGAGTTCAGCCGCATGGCGATCTCCTCCCGCAGGCGCTGCTTTCCCGCCATGTCCATCAGCTCCTTCACGGATTTGGCGGACAGGAGATCCAGCACGTTGTCCCGGAGCTTGGGCTTCAGCTGATCCAGCTCGGCGACCCCCTTCGGGTCCGTGATCTCCAGCTGAATGGCCAGCTTCAGGTAACGTTCCCCCGCGTTGTCCATCAGGTTGACGACGAATGGATCCATAGCCCACATCACGGAAACAGGCGCTTTCGGTGCCTCCTCTTTTTTCGTCGTGGCCTGGGTATAGAACCAGAAGCCGCCGCCCCCGGCGGCGCCCAGTACGACCAGCACCACAAGGCCGATGACGATCGCCTTGACGGGAAAGGATTTTTTCTGTTCCCCGTCCTTCTTCTCTTCCGTCTCTTCCTGATTTTTCTTGTCCGCTGCCATGTATCCTCCAGAATCTTGTCTTTTCTTCCTGTCCTGCGGTCGGTCGGCCGGACTCACCTGGGAAATGCAACGGCCAGCCGGATCCCTACGCCGGTCGGGCCGGGCAGCCGGCCCGTCCCTTCGCCCGGCGTCTCCGCCCAGGCGACGGAGATCTTCTCCACCGGGATCCCTCCCGTTTCATTCAGGTATCGGGCCACGGCATCGGACCGGAGAATCGACTGTTCCCGGTCCCTCCGGCCGGCTTCACCGGGCCTGCTCTGTTCCCCGTTAGCCGCTACGGTAATCCATGCCCCGCCGCCCCTCGATACGGCCGCCAGTTGATCGAGAACCGCCCGGGAGGTCTCTCCCGGCCGGAGGGCTTCCCCCTCGAACAGTCCGGAGAGTGGCAGATGTACAACGAATCCGCCGGTCGCGGCGGCAATCCGCGATCCCGGAACGGACGCCAGGGCGGCGGCCACGGCGGCCTGTCGGTCCCGGACGATGCCGCCGGGCCTGTCGGAGCTCTTCCGGGCTTTTTGTTCCTCGATATCCCGGTCCACATGGGGACGGATGAACGGCAGGAAAAACCGCTCCACCGCATTCCCGCCCATTCGCTCCGCCCCGAGGGCGGAAACCGCCGATGCGGCCGCCCGGGAAGCCTTCTCCGGCTGAAGCGTGGAGAACGTCAGGAGCAGGATGAAAAACGTCAGGAGCAGCGTCATGAGATCGTTGAACGTCACCATCCAGTCTGCCCGTTTCCCGGAATCATCCGCCTCCGGGTATCTGCGTCCTTGTCGGGTCAACGTGCCACCTCCGGCAGGGAAACGGAAATGACGAGCTCTCCGCCGGCGTCCGCAGCAGGACCCGTTGCCTGCCGCGCCGCTCTGCTTCCCCGGATGGACAGGGGAGAACGGACTCCGTCGCGCTCCAGGAAGTCGATCACCTCCGCGGCCTGCAGGGAGGGGGCGGCCCAGGAGGATCCTGCCCGGCCTCCTGCGGCGGCACCGAAGGCCTCGACGCGGACGGCCAGATTCCCATTCATCGCGGCAGTTCCCACCTCCCGGAGGAAGGGGTGCATCGACTCCCGGATCTTCCCCCGGCCGCCGTCAAACAGGGCATTCATGCCCAGGACCATCCTCCATCCCGAGCGGGTCCTTTCCAGGACAACGTCCCGGCTCAGATTCGCTTTATCCAGGGCGCCCCGCAGGATACCCCCCGCCTCCGCCAGGAGTCTCGCTCCGGCGACGGCTTCCTGCTCGCCCGTTACCGTCACGGCTGCGGGGGCGACGGGGCCTGCCGTTCCGGCGGCCTGATCGCCCTTCCCGCTCAGGGCGGCCCGGATCTGCACCGCCGAGCGTCCGGAGACGTGGGAGTAGGAGACGAGCATGACGAAGAAGACCACCATGATCATCGCCAGGGAGGCATAGGTGGTCGTCCAGACCTCCTCCGGTGATTGTGAAGGGATTGTTCGCCTCTGTCCGTTTCTATTCATCGTAACGGGATCTCCGCTCTCGGGGGGCGATGAAGGCGTGTAGCTTCTGTTCGACGATCCGCGGGTTGTCCCCCGACTGGATCGCGCGAACCCCTTGAATAATCAACTGTTTCATGAGCATCTCCTCGCCGCTCCTCGTCCGGAGCTTGCCCGCGATGGGCAGGAAAACCAGGTTGGCAAGGATCAGGCCGTAAAAGGTCGTCACCAGCGCAATCGCCATGGACGGGCCGATGGCGGCGGGATCGTTCATCTTCATGAGCATCTGGACCAGCCCGATCAGCGTTCCCATCATTCCCATGGCCGGCGCGAAATGCCCCATGCTGGTCATGATCTCCGCGCCCTTGCGGTGCCGTTCCGAAAGCCAGTCCATTTCCGTCTCCAGAATGAGGGAGACCTTCTCCGGATCGAGGCCGTCCACCATCAGGCGGACCGCCTTCGCCAGGAAAGGATCCCGCTGGCGGGCCGCCAGGCCGTCCAGGGACAGGAGGCCGTCCCGCCGCGCCGTGCGCGACATCTCCACGATCAGGCGGATCATCTCCGGGGGACTTGCTTTCCTCCTCAGGAAGGCGTTCTTCATCACCCGGAAGACCCCGAGCATGTCCGACATCCGGTAGTGGATCAGCGCGGCGCCGAAGGTGCCTCCGAGAACGATCATGGCGGAGGGACCGTCAAGAAACCACGTCACTCCGCCGCCGGCGGCCATCGCCAGGATGACCAGACCGAATGCGCCGATGATGCCGATGATGGTTGCAAAATCCACGGGCCGCCTACCTGAAATCCACGATTGACACCGCACCCGGCATCACATGCAGGTCTTTAAGCAAGCCATGTACCAACAACGCAAGAGGATGGAGAAACCCCTTGAGGAGGCAATGGATTCAACGGGAAGGGTAAGGGAGGGGAAACACGGGCGGCCGGGGCGGCCGGCGATTCGTCAATTCGTTGACACCCGCATTCTCCGGGGCCGGCGAAAGCCCGGCCCCGGGCGGGAAAGGACTACTGCTTGATGTTCATGAGGAGCTGCTGCAGGTCGTTGGCGGTGGAAACGACCTTGGCACAGGACTGGTAGGCCCGCTGGGCCGTGATCATGTTGATGAATTCGGCGGCTACGTCCGTGTTGGAGACTTCCAGGGAATTGGACATGATGCCTCCGAGGCTCCCGGCGCCGGGGTTGTTGATCAGCGGTGCCCCGGACTTGTCGGTCTCCATGAAGTAGGTGCCGACCTTGCTCAGGCCGCCGTAATTCGCGAAGTCCGCCAGCATGAACCGGGCCAGCTTCTCGGTCTGCCCGTTGCTGAAGGAGCCAGTGATCACGCCGTCCGTCCCGATGGAGATGCTCTGGAGCGAACCGGCCGCGTACCCGTTGCAGTCTACGGTCGTGATGGTCGAGTCGCTGGCGAACCCGGTAAGCGTTGCCGCACCGGTGGTCGTCACGTCCCAGTTAATGAGCCCGGCCGTGCCGATATTCGCGCCGGCAAAGGTAAAACCTACGTTAGCCGCGGGGGTGAGCATGGCGCCGGTGGCGTCAAAGGTGACCAGGGTTGCGATGGCGGCCGCATTGGTGATATTCCCGTTCGCATCCTCCAGGCTGCCGGAGATGCTCCATTCCCGGGCGTTGGCCGTCTTCGTAAAGGTGGTCGTCATGGTGTACTCCGCCCCGTCGTTGCCGTAGACCGTCTGGCTGGCACTGAAGACATCGCCGGTCGCCGCCTGGGCGTTGAGGTTGGCACCGATCTCGATGGATGTGGTCGTCACCGGCTGCGACTGAATATCTGCGAGGTTGATGTCCCCCAGGTTGTAGATTTCCGACCCGCCGGAAAACATGTTTCCCTGGATCCGGTAGCCGCTCGCATCCACCATGTACCCGTCCTCGTCGATCGCGAACGCGCCGTTGCGGGTGTAATATGTCAGGCCGGCCCCGTCCTTGGCTATGAAGAGACCCTCGCCGTCGATCGCCAGATCCGTGACGCTGGAGGTGGTCTGGAAGGACCCCTGGGTGAAATCGGTGGCAATGGAAGACACGCTCACGCCCTGGCCGACCTGCATGTTGCCGGAGCCGCCCGAGAGAGTCTGACTCAGCATGCTCGAGAACTGGGCGTTGCTTGCCTTGTATCCGACAGTGCTTGAATTGGCCAGGTTGTTGCCGATGACGTCCAACTGTTTGTCGACGGCCGTCATCCCGGTGGCCCCGATCCATAATGAACTCGACATGATAAAACCTCCTGAAAATAATCGATATGTTTGATGGTTGCCCTTCTTCTACGAGACGGAGGTCACGTCGCTGAAGGCCACTTCCTCTCCGTTATCCAGCGTCACGGAAACAGAACCGCCACTGAAGCTCACTGCGGTCACCGTTCCTGTCACCTGGCTGTCATCTTCCCCCGCCGTGATCACCTTTCCGATAAGATTGACCGCCTGCAGGCTGTTTGTATCCACGGCGAGACTCTCGATGCTGTCATTCAGATTGGTCAGCTGTTCCAGGCTCGAGAACTGGGCGAGCTGCGACGCGAACTCCGTCCCGTCCGCCGGATTCATGGGGTCCTGGTACTTCAGCTGGGCCACCAGCATTTCGAGAAATGCTTCCTTCCCCAGGGCTGTCGTCGACGTCGCCGACGTGGTCGTTGTGGTGGTGCCCGATCCGGTGATGCTCGATACGCTCATGGTGTCTCCCTCTTGCTTGGTGTCGGTATCTGTTCAGGCAAATACGCTGATGCCGTCTCTCGCTATCCGTTGCGAAGCCATCTTGGCGGGCAGCGGCGTCGAAGCGCCCTGCTCCCCGTCCCGGCGACCCGACCCCGCTCCCTGGCCGCCCGACTCACTCATGTTCCTGCCGTCGTAGGGACCGCCGTATCCACCCGAAGGTCCGCTGTTCGACTGAAAATCCCGTCCCGATGTCTGCATGGAAAGCGATTCCACCCGGAGTCCCTGGTCGGAGAGCGCCGTCCTCAGTTCCGCCGCGTGCCCCTGCATGGTCTTCAGCGAGTCCTCCCGCTGGACCGACATCATGATCTCCACCGCTTCCTTCCGGACCCTCACATTCATATCCAGGCCCCCGAGATGATCCGGGGAGAGAACGATGCGGACCCGTCCACCGTCCGTTCCATGCTTTTCGGCCGCCGTCGTCCAGGAATCCGAAGCCTGTTTCAGAACAGAGGACGAATCGCGAAGGGACGCGGAAGATGTCTGAACGGACGGGCTGTCCGTTTTGGCGGCCGTCGCCATTCCCTGGACTTCTCCGGCGCTGCCGGGTCCGGCCTTCTCGATGCCCGGCTGCGAGGTCTGCTCAACGGCCTCGCGGAACGCCGGGGCATCCGTGGCAGCCTGTTTCGTTTGAGATGCCGCGGCGGGCTTGTTGTCCTGTCCTTTCGCCGCTGCCTGCGCAGAGTCGGATTCCGCCCGGCGCACCTCAAAGGGTGCGGAGGAGGAGATTTTCTTCGTTCGGAGAGCGGCTTTCTCAACTCCAGCAGTCGCGGCCGGCTGAACGGCTTCCGGCGTGGCCGACCTTGTCTGCCGCTGTGTTTCCGATCCGGCGACGGAGGCGGAAAAGGTCTGCCTGTCCGGCGTGACGGCGGCGTTCATGCTTTCAGCCGCCCTCGCTTCCGTCCGGGTGGGGGAAGCAGCGGATTGTTCTCCGTTTTTCAAAGAGGTCCGGGCAGGCGGGGTCTCTTGTCCGGAAGCGGCCGGACGTTCCCCGTCCGCGACGACCGTATTCTTTTCTCCGGCTGCCGAAACGAGAACTTCCGCCGGTCCCCTGCTCTCCGCCGGATTTGTCACCCGGTCCGGAGGGGAATTCGGAGCGGACGGATTCTTGCCTGTTTCAGGGGCGGCTGCCGGGGCACTCCCGGCGGCCTGCCGGCCGGCGTCACGACGGTCGGGCCCGGAAGCGACAGCGTCCGCGGCGGAATCCGTCTCTCTCCGGAGTGCCGCGGTCTTATCCGGGCCTTCCACTGTCGCACCCGTTCCTTCGATCACGGGAGAAAAGCCGGGAAGACGCTGGTCTGACGTCGCAACCGGGTCTGCCGCCTTGTTTGTAACCTTTGCGATCTGTTCCGCCGACGCACTCGTACCCTTTGCGACCGGGTCTGCCGTCACGCCGCTCCCCGCCGGTACGTCAGCAGGGACAGGCATACTGTCGACAGCGGATCGACCGGGAAAAATTTTCCCGGTGTCGCCCGTTTCCTGGGACACCCGTGCATCAGCGACAGGAAGCGAATCGTTCTTCACCGGCTGGGCACTCGAATCGGCCGAAACCGGCAGTGTTGCCCCGGACGTTGTCCCGGCAGGAAGGGCGGACCGGACCGAAGCGAGCAGAAGACCGGCGGGCAGGCCGGTATCGGCTCCGTCCTCACCGGAGGCCGTCTCGTTATCGGCAATCGTTTCAGGCTCAAAAGGTTCGGAAAATCCCGGGCCGATCACGGCGGCCGTCACTTGTTCGGCGTTCTCCGCAGTCGGTTCCGCCTTCTGTTCGGCCAGGATCTGTGAAAAAGCCGGTTTCTCCGAGCCGGCCGGGCGTGCAGTTTGATCTATAGAGCCGGCAAAGAAGCCTTCACCCGATTTCCCGGGGCGGCCCGCCGGCGCGGAGCCCTCTCTGAAGAGGGGAGCTTCGTTGATCGGGGCCGGCATGATTTGCATTGCTGATGGATTCATCGTTCCATTTCTTCCTTTGCCAAGACCCATTTGCAACGGCCGTGCCAGGCCCGGCACAAGAATAATATCAATAATTACAATGGCTTGAAATTTCCAATTCCGGACGGGGCACCCGGAAGGGAAAAACTTTCCGACCGGGGAAAAGGCAAAAAAATCCCCCGTCCGGCGGACGGGGGAGAAAAGAAAAGGGGTGGGGAAAGGGGATCAATCCTTCTGCGGGGGGGGAGCCGCGTTGGTGATCTCTTTCGTGATCTGGACGGCTTTCTCGACGTTGAGATGCTTCAGCACGGCGCCGGCCTTTTCCCGCTTCATGTACATCGTGATCGCCGCCGCGGTCTTTGTATCCAGCTTCTCCAGCATGGCCCCCGCCTTGTCCGGGGCCGTCGCATCGTACACCTTGGCCAGGTCCTTGATCCGCTTCACGTCCTGGTTCTTCTCCGCCTCCAGGCGCGCATCGAGGCGCTTCTCCAGGGCGCTCAGGGCGTTCATCTTTTCCAGGATCTCCTTCTTCAGGGCCAGCAGCTTGTCCTCTTCGGCGCGCACCAGCGCTTCCCGCCGGTCCAGCTCGCCCTTCCGCTTGTCCAGGGCCGTCACGAGATCCCGTTCCCGCTGCAGCTCGTCATCCAGCACGTCCTTCACGCCGGCCAGGGTCATGGTACTCCCGTGCCCTGCCTGGGCGCTGGCTTCGGACAGGATCGACCGTTCCGACCCTGTTGCACGGGCACTGGTCAATGCGCCCCCCATGGCCGCGAGTTTGACGACCAGGACGAAGATCACGAGGATCTGAAGAATCCAAAATGCCTTTTTCATGTTCTCTTCCTCCGGGCGCCCATCGTGGCCCGTTCATCCATGGCGGCCTGCTCCCGCGTGTCTTCTTCCTTTTTCTGTTCGGCGTGGTGACGGTCCCGGAGGGTTTCCATGACTTTCCGTTCCTTCATCGCCTGCACGAGCCGTTCCCGCCTGGCCCGAACCTCTCCTTCCCGCCGGTCGACCACGGCCCGCTGCTCCTGGACCAGCCGGCGGCAATTCCGGACATGAACGAGGTGCATCTCCATTTCCATCACCTCGATCGTTTTCTGCTGGAGGTTCCGGAGCAGGCCCAGGGCGTCGTTCACCTGCCTCTGCATGCCGCCCAGACGCTCCTTTTCTTCTTTCAGGCACCGCGCCTCTTCCACGAATTCCATCAACGAGCGCTCTTCCTGGCGTTTGCGGACATCGAGGACGGTCTGAAGAGGAAACGGCGTCATGGTTTCAGTTTGCAAACAGGGTCATCAGTTCGTGCCGCGCCCGGGCAAAATCGATCTTTTCCTCCATCCCCTGACGCAGGTAGGCATCGACACGGTCGACCATGGCGATGGAACGGTCAATCTCGGGATTGCTGCCCTTCACGTAGGCCCCGATGTTGATCAGGTCCTCTGCCTTCCGGTAGGTCGCGACGATGTTCTGCAGTTCCCCCGCACACTTGCGGTGCTGATCATCCGTCACGTCGATCATCACGCGGCTGATGCTCTGCAGAACGTCCACCGCGGGATAATGGTTTCGGCTGGCCAGGGTCCTGGTAAGCGTAATGTGTCCGTCCAGGATGGAGCGGGCCGCGTCGGAGACGGGTTCGTTGAAATCGTCCCCCTCCACGAGGATGGTGTACAGGCCGGTAATGCATCCCTTCCCTTCCACGGGGCCGCACCGCTCCAGGAGCTTGGGCAGCAGGCTGAACACGGACGGGGTATATCCCTTCGTGGCGGGCGGCTCGCCTACCGACAGTCCGATTTCCCGCTGGGCCATGGCATACCGGGTGAGGGAATCGATCATGAGCAGGACGTTCTTCCCCTGGTCCCGGAAATACTCGGCGATGGAAGTGGCCAGGGATGCCGCCCGCATGCGGATCAGGGGATGACGGTCGGAGGTCGCCACGACCACCACGGACCGCTCCAGCCCTTCCTTTCCAAGGTTTTTCTCCAGAAATTCGCGCACTTCCCGTCCCCGCTCACCGATCAGCCCGATCACGTTGACATCCGCCTCGGTACTCCGGGCGATCATCCCCAGAAGCACGCTCTTTCCGACCCCCGATCCGGCGAAGATCCCGAGCCGCTGGCCCTTCCCGCAGGTAAAAAGACCGTTGATGACCCGGACGCCCAGGTCCATGGGCTCCCGGATCCGGCCCCGCAGAAGAGGATTGATGGGGTCCGCATACAGCGGATAGGAGGCCGTGCCCGAAATGGGCCCCCCTGTGTCCATGGGGTTTCCGAGGCCGTCGATCACGCGCCCCAGCAGGCCGTTCCCGACCCGCACAGAGGCCTTGCGTCCCAGGGACTGGATCTGGCATCCGGGGCTGAGTCCCTGCATTCCCTCCAGCGGCATCAGGAGGACCTTGCCCTGCCGGAATCCGACGACTTCGGCATGAACGGCCTCTTCCGGGCCGGATTGGATGGTGCAGACCTCGCCGATGGAGACGGCGGGACCGTGTCCCTCCACGACCAGGCCGACGATCTCGCTGATCTTGCCGTAAACCTTGACGGGCTGGATGCCTTCCAGCCGCTGCCGAAGATGGGACAGGTCAAGTCGCATGGATGTTTTCCCCGCCGCCTTCTTCCGGCAGCCGATTCTCCATGGGACCCGACGGCTTTCCCCGCTTCAGCTGCGATTTCAGTTCCCCGAGCTGACGGTCCAGACGGGCGTCCACGTCGCCGAAGCGCGTCTCGATGAAGACGCCTCCCCGATGGAGGCTCTCGTCCTGTTCAAAAACGACATTCCGAAGGCCGTCGGTCTGGCGCAGGAAGTCCTCCCGGATCTCGAGCAGATGCTGGTAATCCTGCGGATGCATCCGGATCTTGACTCCGTCCCGGTCCATGACGTTCTTCATCGCCGCCTTGAGGACGGGCACAACCGCGTCGGGCTGCTGGGCCACTTCCCGGTGCAGGACCTTCTCCGCTACGGCGAAGATCATTTCCAGGATATCCGGCTCGGAGTCCTCCAGGATTTTCCGCTTCAGCGATGCCACTTCCGCGAGAAGCCCGGCCAGCGTATCGAGCTGCCGGCGCGTGTCGGCCTGCTGCGCCTCCCGGCCCCGCTTCACGCCTTCCCGGATTCCCTTTTCGTAGCTTTCCGCGGCGGATCGCTGGAGCTTCTCTTCGAACTCCAGCCGGAGACGCTCTCCGCCGGAACCGTCCGGTCCCTGCCCCCCTGCTGTTTCAGTCCCCGGGTAACCCCCCGGGGACGAGAAGCCGGCCGGCCTTTCCACCATCCGGATGTCCGAGGCGCGAAGGATCTTCGACTTAGACGAACTCATCCGCATCCTCTCCCCGGAGGATCACAATCCGCCCTTCCGTTTCCAGGCGCTTGGTAATGTCCAGGATGTTCCGCTGGCTGCTCTCCACCTCGGACACCCGTACGGGAGGCATCATCTCGATTTCTTCCTGGAGCATCTCCGCGCCGCGTTTCGACATGTTCTTGTAGACTTTCTGGCGGAGGCTCTCGTCCACCATCTTCATGGCCTTCGCGAGTTCCTCCGAGCTGACCTCCCGAAGCAGTTCCTGCAGACTCCGGTCGTCCAGCTTCAGCACATCCTCGAAGGTGAACATCAGGCCGCGGATCTCGCCCGCCAGCTCCGGATCCTGTCCCTCGATCGAAGTCAGGATGGCACTCTCCGTGGAGCGGTTCATCCGTGTGAGGATTTCCGACGCAGTCCGGACGCCGCCGACCACCTGGTCGTTCATCGACCCGGTCACGATTTCCTGCTCCAGCGTCCGCGCCACCTCTTCGATGAATTCCTGGGGAACGCTTTTGATGGTCGCAACCCGCCGGACAACTTCGGTCTGCATCTCCGGCGTGAAGCTCTCCAGGATCAGGGCCGCCTGATCCGATTTGATGTTGGCCAGGATGAGCGCTATCGTCTGGGGGTGTTCATACCGGGTGAAATCCATGAGCAGCTTGGGATCGATGTCCCGGAGCTTGTCGATGATGGGATTGTCCGAGCTCCGGGCGGCTCCGACGTCGGAGAGAATGTCCTGGGCGTCCTTCTCGCCCAGCGCCTTGGTCACGATGTTCTTCGTCACTCCTTCCTGGACGACGACGGTTCCGCCTCCCTCCTGGGCCATGACGACGAATTCCTTGGCAACGCCCTGAATGACGTCGGTCGGGATGCTGCTGATGCGGTTCATATACTTGCCCACCCTCCGGATCTCCGACGGCCGCAGATTGCGAATGACCTCCGCCGCCAGATCCTCATCCAGGGACAAGAGCATGATTGCCGCTTTTTCCTCGCCTGTCATGGCCCTTTTCCTTCCTTCTCCGAATGCCCGGCTTCCATCGCTACTTCAGCCAGTTTCTCAGCAGTTCCGCAAACTTCTTTGCATCCGCCCCGGCAAGCTGCTGCACCATTGCATCGTGGGAAAGAGCCGTAAAGTCCGGCCTTCCCTCCGGCAGCGGCGGGGCGCCTTCCCTCCTCACGGCGGGCATCTCCCGGGAAGTCGGAAGCGACAGGGACTGAGGCTCCGTACTGCCCGCCGGCACGGCGGCAAGAAGGCCCCTGAGGAAGGGACGGAAGATGAAAAGGATCACCAGGGCGACCGCGGCGAGAATCACGATGTAGCGCACGAAGGGCAGGAAAGGGGTCAGGCCGTCCTGCCAGCGGGCGGAGGTGCCTCCTTCCGCTTCGGCACGGTTGAAGGGCATACTGGTCACGGCTACCTGGTCTCCGCGCGTCGCGTTGAGACCGGCAGACTTGCGGACCAGGTCTTCCAGCTGTTCTATTTCCTTTTTCGGACGTTCCTGGAACGTCTCCTCCCCCTTGTCGTTCTTCGTATAGACCCCGTCCACCACGACGGCAACGGAGAGTTTGCGGATCTCTCCCGCCGGCAGGAGGGTCTTGTTCACCACACGGTTGATTTCATAGTTGACGGTTTCATCCGTCTTTTCCCGTTCCGATCCGGAGCCCGCCGGGGCGGTCCCCGCCGGGGCGGCCGCAGCGCTTCCCGCTCCGCCGCCGGTCGCGTTCCGCTCCGTCTGCTTCTGCGTGCTGCGAACCACGGCCGATTCCGGATCGTAGGTCTCTTCGGTCTTCTCGGTCACGCGGAAATCGAGGTCCGCCGATACACGGACGACGGCTTTTCCCTTGCCCACCACGTTTTCCAGCATGCTCTGGACCTGGCCGGCCAGGTCTTTCTCCATGTTCCGCTGGTACTCGACCTGGGAGGTTGACATCTTGGCCATCCTTGTGTCGCCCGGCGGCCGCGACAGGATGTTCCCCTTGCTGTCGACCACGAGAACGTCGTCGGGACTCATGCCCTCGATGCTGCTGGCAACCAGGTAGGCCACCCCGTCTACCTGGTTCTGCCGAAGCGAGCGCCCCGACTTCAGCTTCAGGGTCACCGAGGCCGTCGGCTTCTTCTGCTGGTCGATGAAAAGGGATTCTTTGGGAATGGCGATATGGACGCGGCTCTGCTGGATCTCGTCGAGGCTGTCGATCGTCCTCGACAGCTCCCCCTGGAGGGCCCGGCGATAATTGAGCTGCTGCTCGAACTCCGTCGCCCCCAGGGACTTCTGATCGAAGATCTCGTAACCGACGTGCCCGCCCCGGGGCAGACCGGCGGAGGCAAGCTCCATTCTCAGCTCCGGCACGCGGTCGGCCGGTGCCGATACGGTGTCTCCGGACGGGGAGATCTTGTAGGGGATCTTCTTCTCCTGGAGGCGCTTCACCACCGCTCCGGCATCCTCGCTGGAAAGTCCCGCATAGAGAACGCCGTAGTCCACCTGGTTCGACCAGAGGACGAGTCCGACGATGAGGGCAATGGACAACAGTCCCGTCATGAGCAGGGCCATCCGCCGCCCCGGAGGCAGGGCCGTCAGATTCTGTCGAAGGGAGGATAAATTGGCTGCTAACGGCTGCATGGATCCGTGTTTCCTTTTTTTTACCGGCAGACTCCATCCCGCCGGAGCAGTTGCATCCTTAATCAGGAAAGGTTGCCTACACCGTCATGCGCATGACTTCCTGGTAGGCTTCCAGGACCTTGTTGCGCACCTGAATCATGGTTCTAAGGGAGAGATCCGCCTTCTCCATGGCGATCATGGTGGCGTGAATGCTGCCGTTGTCCTGAAGCTGGACGCGGTTTATCTCCTGGTCGGCCTGTCTCTGAAGCGAATCGATGTCCTGAACGGCCTTTTTCAGCGCCTCTCCGAAGCCTTTGCCGGCCGTCCCCTGGCTTTTGCCCGCCCCGGCGGGGGATATGCCCGCCCCACCGATAATCCGAATCTCATCCATGACGGTTTCTCCTTCTGCCCGGTTCAGCGGGCGGCGTCCTTCGGTCCCGTGCAGCCGGCCCGGAATTATTTGCCGATCTCCAGGGTCTTCAGGGCCATGTTCTTCGCAGCGTCAAAAGCGGTAACGGTGGCCTCGAAGGACCGGTTCACCGCAATCAGTTCCGCCATTTCGACGATCGGCTCAACGTTCGGCAGCATGACGACGCCCTTGTCGTCCGCATCCGGATGGGAGGGATCGTACACCTTGCGGAATCCTTGCTTATCCTCTCGTATATTCTCGACTTTTACGGAACGGATCGATTCCTTCAGTGCGTCGTCGAAACTTCCCGTGACCTCCTTGGAGGACAGGGACACGACCTTGCGGCGGTAGGGTCCCCCTTCCGGGGTCTTGGTGGTGGAGGCGTTCGCCAGGTTGCTGGCCACCACGTCCATCCGCGCCCGCTGCGATGCCAGTGCGTCTCCGCATATTTTGAACGATGTCAGAAAGTCCATCTTACTTCGTCTCCTTCACGACGTTGCCGATCCCGCGGAATTTGCGGGCCAGCATTTCCACCGTCATGTTGTACTGAAGCTGATTCTCCGCCAGGCGGGCCATTTCCTTGTCGAGGCTGGCCTGACCCTCTTCCCGGCGGACCGTGTAGGACGCATCCTTCCCTCCCGTCCGTCCGGTCATGTGTCCGGGGTGATCCGTGGTCAGAGGCAACGTACCGGAGGAACGGATCGCCCGCTCCAGGTTTTTGTTGAACTCGAGATCGGAGGACTTGTATCCCGGCGTGTCCAGATTCGCGACGTTGGACGTGAGAAGCTGATGCCGCTTTGACCGATAATCGAGCATTTTCGATAACATATCGATCGTTTTGCCAAAAAGCGCGTCCATGTCTCAGTCCACCTCCGTATGGCTGACAGTCTTGCAAACCTCGTACCACTCATCCGTTGTCCGGGGTTGCCTTCAGGATTGACGATCTTCCTGTTCATATTCATGAAGCTTGTTTCGCATGGTGCGAACGCTGATCCCCAGGATCTTCGAGGCGGCGGTCCGGTTTCCGTTCACTTCTTTCAGGGTCTTGAATATCATTGCTTTTTCTGCATCGCGCAACGTGACGGCCGGGACCGTGGGAGTCTCTCCGGGGGGCGGCGGGGTCAAGACGGGGGAGGGGGCGGCCGCCCGCTCGTCCAGGAATCCCTCCAGGTGAAGGTGCTCGGGGCGGACGATCCCTTCCTCACAGAGGAGCACGGCCCTCTCCATGACGTTTTCCAGTTCCCGGACATTTCCGGGCCAGTCGTACCGGAGCAGAAGGTCCAGGGACTCCCTGTCCAGGGCCGGTGCGGTCCTTCCGTTCACCTGGCTGTACTTCTGGAGGAAGTGGGAGGCCAGGAGCGGGACGTCATTCCTCCGCTCCCGGAGAGCTGGAATTTTGACGGGGATCACGCTGAGCCGCCAGTAAAGGTCCCGGCGGAATTTCATGTCTTCCGCCGCCTTCTTCAGGTCCACGTTCGTCGTGACGACGATGCGGACGTCGACGGGAACCGGCTCCCGTCCTCCGACCCGGTCCACCTGGGATTCCTGGATGACCCGGAGCAGCTTGGCCTGCAGGTTGATGTCCATGTCCCCGATTTCGTCCAGCAGGAGGGTTCCGCCGTGGGCCAGCTCGAATTTCCCAATTTTCCGCTGAACGGCCCCTGTGAAGGCCCCTTTTTCATACCCGAACATCTCGCTCTCCAGGAGCTGCTGCGGGATGGCGGCACAGTTGACGGCCACGAAGGGTTTCCCGCTCCGGCCGCTGTTCAGGTAGACGAAGCGGGCGAACAGCTCCTTGCCCGTTCCGCTCTCTCCCTGGATCAGGACGGTGGAACGGCTGTCGGCGACGCGCTTGAGGAGGTTCAGCATCTCCAGGATGGACGGGTCCGCCGTGATGATTCCCGCCTGGCCGGCCGGACCGGCGGCAGGATCGGTCTCCATCTTTCCGGATGGTTCATGGGAGGCAAGCACATTCCGGATGATGAATTCCAGGTCGTCCAGGGTAAACGGTTTCGTGATGAACTCCGAGGCGCCTTCCTTCATCGCCTCGACGGCAGTGTTTACCGTTCCGTATGCCGTGGCGAGAATCACCGGCGTGCCGGGAGACCGCCGCTTGATCTCCCGCAGGACGTCCATCCCGCCCAGCCGGGGCATTCTCATGTCCGTCACGACGACGTCGTACTTCCCCCCGTCCGCGAACATATTCAGGGCGACGGCGCCGTCTTCCGCCGTATCCACCTCGAATCCGCAGATCTCCAGGGACTCCGAAAGGGCGTCCCGCATGGAGGGATCGTCATCGACAACCAGTACGTGCGTTGCTTCCATTCCTTGTCCTCTTGTTTCGACGTTTCGCTGCTTTCATCGGGAAGCCGGGCCGAACCTTCCGGCGCTGTCCGCGTCCCGGACACAGGGCAGATAAAGAACCAGAGACAGGCCCGAGGCGTCGTCATCGACAAAGCGGATGATCCCCCGATGGGCCTCTACGATGTTCCGGATCACCGCCAGAAATACCCCATGTTCGCTGCTTCTCTCCCGGAAGAGGCCCCGGATACCGGTGTTGGACGGCCTCATTTCACCGGGCCCGAAGAGCCGGAACCGGATGGCCGCCCAGACCGACTCGCCGCCGCGGGCAAGGGGCACGGGGGATTCCGTCTCAACGACCAGCCGGCCGCCGGCGGAAGAGCCCGAAAGCATTTTCAGAACCATCTGGACCAGGAGGTGCTTCAGCATCGGGCGATCTCCCCGTATTACGGGATCCCCCGCTCCGTAGCGGATCTCGAGAAATGTCTCGTCGCCGTCCATGAACGCCTCGGAGGATTGGAAGATCTCTCCCAGGAGTTCATGGACACGGACCGGCCGGAGGCTGAACCCGTAGACCCAGCTCGCGGACAGCAGGCTGGAGATCCGCCCTTCGATCTCCCGCACGCAGGACAGAATGCGCTTCAGCCGACGCTGGTCTTTTTCCCCCAGCCAATCCCTGAGCAAAAGGTTGGTCGTCAGCTCAATCGATCCCAGGGGGTTCCGGATCTGATGGGCGACTTCTTCCGCCATTCCCCCGAGGGCCGCGAGGGTTTCCCTCCGCCAGAGGGCCTCGTCCCGCTCCCGGGACCGGCTGACGGCCTGATCGTCCGGCTTGACCGCCTCGTTCATCGGATGACGTCCTTGAATTTTCGGGACCAATGTGCATCCTCCCGGGCAAAGTCGGCCACTTTCCCCCAGAATTCATCCTCTCCGGCACCCTTCACCTGGCCGAAGGCCTTGTCCGCGCCGGTCATGTTCCCTTGATTTGCCAGGGCCCGACCCATGCGATACCAGGACCATCGGCGCAGCGATGCATCCGGGGCTGTGTTTGAAACGTCCTGCAGCAGCTTCATTCCCTCCTGGATCGAGCCTTCCTTCACATAAGAGTCCGCCAGCCGGATCCGCCCGTCCGCCAGGACGGTTGCCTGCCGCTCCGGGTCGGCGGACAATCCCTGCAGCGCTTTCCGGTACTGGTCGATCGCCCGGGGAGTCCGGCCTTCCGCGTCCAGAAGCATGGCCAGCTCCCGGTGCAGGAACGGATCACCCGCCTGGTCGGCGGGCAGATTCAGGGCCTCTTCATATCTCAAGATCGCCTCTCCCCTCCGCCCGGCGAGCCGGTCGATGCCCGCCTGGACCGCGGCCGTCTCCCGCTGAAGGCCCGCGTCGGCGGACCGCCGGATATCCTGAAGATCGCGCTGCGCCTCCGCCGCGTCCCTGCGATCGAGATCCAGCCGGGCGATGGACACCGCCAGGAGCTCCCGCGCACGGTCATCCGGAGCACGGCGCCGGAGCGCCTTCCAGAGGGACTTCGCCTCTGCATCGAGGCCGACGGCGGCCAGGCTTTTGCCGATTCCGTAAAGACGTTCGAAAGGGAGCTTCTGCTGCAGTTCCCGGACGGGAATCTGGAAATACAGGGAGGCCACCATGGTGTGATCTCCCTTGCGGAAGGCCTCTTCCAGGATCTTCTCCAGCGAGGCCATCATCCAGTCCCGGCTGGGAGCGGCAAACGATCCGAGCGGATAGGTCGCCGCCACCTGGTGGAATTCCCGGAAGGCTTCTTCGTACCGCCCCTTCAGCCACAGGCCATAGGCTTTCTGAAACCGGATCCGCTCAATCAGGCCGTGATTCCGGGTCTTCTGCAGAAGCTGGTTGTATGCCTCCAGCGGATCCCGAAAAGCGGGAGCCAGAGTAAGAAAGAACGGTGCTTTCAGATCCGGCCGGGCCAATCCGATATTCGCCGCAGCGAGCGTGCTTTCATCGCCTTCCCAGGAATCGGGTTTCATTTCCTTGACGCGGCTGAACACCGCCAGGGCGGCGGTCGGCCGCTCGGCATGGAACAGCGTGCATCCGAGGACATAAAGTGTAACTGCGGTCTTCTCGCCCGCCGGATAAAGGCTGGCGGCGACGGCAAGGACACGGATGGCCTCGGCGTACTCCTTCGACCAGTAGTGGGCCAGGCCCAGATTCAACAGGGCATCCGGGGACAGTTCCGACAGGTTCGGCCAGCGTTTCAGAGCGGTCTGCGCATGCTGCCGGGCGGCATCGATCCGTCCCCCCGTGAGGTGGATCCCCACCAGGTTCACGGTTGCCTCCCTGGCCTTCGGGTGATCCGGCCGTCTCGACAGGAAATCCTCGAAACGGGCGGCCGCCAGCTCCGTTTTCCCGGTCTTCATGTTCATTTCACCAATGAAGAATGGGGCGTCCACAGCCAGGGAGGAATCGGGATAGCGGATCAGG
Organism: Syntrophaceae bacterium; assembly: GCA_013177825.1. Lineage (NCBI taxonomy): Bacteria > Pseudomonadati > Thermodesulfobacteriota > Syntrophia > Syntrophales > Syntrophaceae > Syntrophaceae bacterium. Next base: position 16,831 of record JABLXX010000004.1, on the reverse strand, counting down.
AGCTTTTCCATCGCCGCCGCCGCCTCATAGTAGAATTTCAGCTTCTCGTACGTCCGGGCCAGATTGAAATAGGCCCTGTCGTTTCCCTCGGATGGATCCGGATGCTGATCCAGGATCCGCTTGTAGGCGTCCACCGCCTCCAGGAGTTTTTTGTTGTTCCCCTCGGCCAGTTGGAACGAGCAGTCCGCCAGGAGGCGTTTCGCCTGATCCTGCGCCGTCGCCTCGACATTATTTTGACGCAGGAGCTCGGAAAGCATCTCGGCGGCACGGGCATAGCGCCCGCCGTCATATTCCGCCCTGGCCTGCTGAACGAGGACATGGACGGGAGCGGCGGCTGCCTGTGAATGCCCGGGGGCGGGCTGCGGCGCTGCGGCCACCCCGGAATCCGCTTTTTCGGGAAGGGTTTCCGCCTTGTCAATATCTTGACGTGTCGCTGTTTTTGACTCCGCGGCGGGAGCCGACGGGGCGGCAATCCGGTTCTCCTCCGGGGGAGCAGCGGTTTTCACGGGGCCGGGAACGGCCGCATACCAGATCCCGAGGGCGGCGGACGCAAAGACCAGAACGCCCAGAGCCAAAAAGAGCGGCTTCCTCCCGAACTCCCGGCCCTGAAAGACCTTGGCAACGCTTCCGATCTTTCGGAAACCGTGGTCCTTGAAGGCCCTGGCAACTGTCTCGATCTTTCGGAACCCGCGCCCGAACAGACTGAACGACACCGGCACCTCCCATGATGATCCGCCCCCGTTTCCCGGGGACAGGCGTCTGAATGCAGATATGGAAAACAAGATGATCCGTAAGAATCCTGACCCTGGAAAAGCAAGTTGCATACCACTCCGCCCTGAACGCTCGGACTCCGCTTCGGGCTTCCTGGCACTTCATTTGCATTGAATCCCGGTCGGAACGACATCCGTTTCAGCCGGAGAAGAACGCCGGCCTGAAGAAAGGACGAGACGATGCCCATGGAAAAGGAATCGCCGACGAACCGCAGGGAATATTCAAGAGTCTATGCCTACATTCCCCTCTCTTTCCGCAAAGTCCTGCCGGAAGAGCGGCCGGTCGTGAGGGCCAGGCTGGCGGGGGACACCATCCTTCCGGGAGGGGGCGTCGTCGTCCCGGAAATCGGGGACCGCATCCTTTATGAATGGCTGAAGATGCTCAACGGCAAGCTCGACAGCATCATCCGCGTCCTGACGATCCATGCCGAGGGATTCCAGTACCTTCATCCCAAGGCCGTCCAGATCAGCGGCAGCGGCATGAGCTTTTCATCGGCAGAGCCCTTCGATTCGGGAGACCTGGTGGAACTGAAGATGATCCTCACCGTCAATCAGCCGACGGCCCTCTTCGCCTACGGGGAGGTCATCAAGGTGGAGAAGCAGACCAGCGGATACATCGCGGCCGTTTCCTTCGTGAAGATGGACGACCACATCCGCGACGAGATCGTCCGCTTCGTATTCGAGCGGGAGAGGGAAATCCTCCGGGAAAAAAGGCTGACGGAGTAGTCCATGATTGTCATTATCGGGTGCGTCATCGTTACGGTCGCCGTCATCGGCGGCTACCTCATGGAGCACGGGAACCTCTCGGTTCTCTTCCAGCCCGCCGAACTCGTCATCATCGGTGGAGCGGCCGTCGGCGCTCTGATCATCGCAACGCCGATGAAGATGCTGAAAAGCATCATCGGCTCCTTCCTCGGTCTTTTCACGGCCAAAGCCCGGGGAACGGTAGATTACCTGGAGGCTCTGATGCTTCTCAACGGCCTCTTTTACAAGATCCGCCAGGAGGGTCTGGTCTCCGTCGAATCGGACGTGGATCAGCCGGAGAAGAGTTCCCTGTTTAACAAGTACCCGAAAATACTAAAGAATCCGCGCGCCATCGGCCTGGTCACTGACACATTGCGGATGGTCATGACCACGACCATCGCCCCCCATGAACTGGAAGCCCTCATCGACACGGAAATCGAAGGTCATTTCGAAGAGATGATCAACCCTTCCAAGACCGTGACGTTCGTGGCCGACGGCCTGCCCGGACTCGGGATCGTCGCCGCCGTCCTGGGCGTTGTCCTGACCATGGGGAAGATCGGCTCCCCGCCGGAGGTCCTCGGGCACAGCATCGGGGCGGCCCTGGTGGGAACCTTTCTCGGCGTCCTTCTATGTTACGGCTTCGTGGGACCCATGGGACGAAACATGGAACACACCGCCACGGAAGAGATCCAGTACCTTCAGGTCTACAAGGCCGCGCTGATCGCCTTCATCGGCGGGGCGGCACCGAAAGTAGCGATTGAATTCGGCCGGAGGGTCATCCCCTCCCACGACAAGCCGAGCTTCCTCGAAGTCGAGGCGGCCCTGCGGAAAGCGAAACGCTGACCACGGCAGAAGGGACCGGGATGGAAGAACGCACCCCTATCGTCATCCGAAGGATCAAGAAAAAGAAGCACGGCGAGCATCACGGCGGCTCCTGGAAAGTCGCCTACGCCGACTTCGTCACGGCCATGATGGCGTTCTTTCTTCTGCTGTGGCTGATCTCCATGGTTTCCCCGGACAAAAAGATCGCTGTCTCCGAGTACTTCAAGAATTTCAACATATTCAAGGAGCAGTCCGCCGGCGGCCGCTCCTTCATGGACAAGAACGCCGCGGTTCTGACCCTTACCAACCAGGCCATTCGCCTGGGGCCTCAGGACCTGGCGGCCAAACTCAAGAAAGCCGTCGACGAGAAGCTGGGAAACCTGAAGGACCAGGTGCAGGTGGACATTCTGGAGGGAGGGGTCCGGATCCAGATCATCGACCTGGAAGGCAGCACGATGTTCCAGAGCGGCAGCTCGGAACTGACGGACAAGGCGAAGACGATTCTGGGTCTCGTTGCGGAGAACATTCGCGACCTGCCGAACCGGATCGCCGTGGAGGGGCATACGGACGCGGCGCCCTTCCGGGGATCCCAGACCACCAACTGGGAGCTTTCCACGGCCCGGGCGTCGGCCGCCCGCCGGGAAATGGAGAATGACGGTGTCGATCCCGGCAAGATCGCGCGGGTCGTCGGCTACGCGGACCAGGAACTCTATATCAAGGAGAATCCCAAGGACCCCCGGAACCGCCGCATCAGCGTGATCGTTCTTCAGCAGAAAGACGGAACCTCCGCTTCTTCGGCAACGGCGGCGCCCATCCCTCCCGGGGCGACGGTGCCGATCCCGGCGGCTACCGAAGTTGGAACGGGAGCACAGACAAGCACGGGGGCTCCTTCGCAAGGTCCGGCCCAAAGCGGCGCCGCGCCTCCTCCCCGCTGAAAACAGCGCCCGCATCCCCCCGTCTGCGCCTCGCCGGCAAGGGACCCACATGCCCGGACGGCATGCCCGGTCCGAGCGCCTCGTTCCCGGGTTTTCCCGTTCAGGATTCCATGGCCTCGCGGATCTTCAGGGACAGCTCCTCCAGGCGGAACGGCTTCTGCAGAAAGCCCCGGACCCCCTTCTCCAGGATCTCCGACGCCTCCCCGTCCAGGCTGTACCCGCTCGACAGAAGAACACGAACCGACGGATTCCGCATCTGAAGCTCCCGGTTCACCTCGCCACCGCCCATCCCCGGCATGATCATGTCCAGAACCACAACGTCGATCTCCGTCCCCCGCGATCCGTATACCTCCAGCGCCTCCGCACCGCTCGCCGCCGTCAGCACCGTATAGCCCAGTCCCGAAAGCATCTCCCGCGTCACCTCCCGGACCATCGGCTCGTCGTCCACCACCAGAACCACCCCCCGACCCGGCTCGATCCCCGACACAGACGGCTCCTCCCGGACAACCGCCTCCCCCGACGCGGGAAGATAGATCTCGAACGTCGTCCCCCGGCCCTTCTCGCTCGACACCGTGATGATCCCCCCGTGGCCCTTCAAAATCCCGTACGCCGACGCCAGGCCCAGACCCGTCCCCCGACCCATCTCCTTCGTCGTGAAAAACGGATCGAAGATCCGCTGGCGCGTCCGCTCGTCCATCCCCACACCCGTGTCCGATACCGTCACCTTTACGTAGGACCCCGGCTTGATCCCGTAGATCCGGCAAAACGATTCGTCCAGCTCCACGTTCGACGTCGTCAGGCTCAGGTCCCCCCCGCCCGGCATCGCCTGCCACGCATTCACAAACAAGTTCAGAAACACCTGCTCCAGCTGGCCCCCGTCCGCCTCCACGCTCCACAGGCCGCCCTCATACCGCTCGTCGATCCGGATCTCCTTCTTCGTCCGGCCGAACATCCGCGCCGTCTTCCCCACCAGCTCGTTCAGGTCCGTCGGCTTCACCTCATACCGCCCCCCGCGGGCAAGACCCAGCAGCTGGCGCGTCAGCTCCGCCCCGCTCCGTATCTGCGACTCGATCGCCTTCAGCTTCTCAAGGTGCGGATGACCCTCCTTCAGGTCCAGCATCATCAGCGACGCGTATCCCTGGATCCCCATCAGCAGATTGTTGAAGTCGTGTGCAATCCCTCCCGCCAGCGTCCCCAGGGACTCCAGCTTCTGCGCCTGCAACAGCTGCTCCTGCATGTGCTCCAGCTTCTCCCGCGCCTCCCGGATCTCCGTCACGTCCATGTTGTTCCCCAGAACCGCCGGACGGCCCTCATAGGTGATCCGGGTGACCGACTCGAGGAGCCAGCGGGACTCCCCGCTCTTCTTGACGATCCGGTATTCGTACGGTGAGACCGCCGCCCCCTTGAGCATCTGCCTCGCCTTCTCCCGAACCATCTCCCGGTCCTCCGGATGCACGAACTGCATCGTCGGCACCCCGATCATCTCCGGCTCCGTGTATCCCCCGTACTGAAGGACGTGCCGGTTCACGAACCGGAACTTCCCCTCGATCGCAATAAACTCCCCCGCCTGGGAGTTGTTCGCCATGACCCGGTACTGCTCCTCCGCACGAATCCGCTCCGTGATGTCGCGGAAGACTCCCCGGAACCCCGTGGGACGGCCTTCCGCATCCCGTATGAGTGACGCGGAGTGCTCGACGGTTCGCCGCTCTCCCGTCCGGGTGAGCAGGTCCAGTTCGTACATCCGGAGGGGCGCCCCCGTGCGGAACATCTCGCCGTAGGCCCGAGCGATGTCCCTGCGCACGTCTTCGTCCGCCGTGAAGCGTTTGTAGCTGGAACCGATAATCTCGTCGGCTTCATAGCCCATGGCCCGACGGAAGGACTCGTTGCAGAAAGTAACGCGGCCGCTGTCGTCGAACTCAACGTATCCTTCCTCGATCTCCTCCAGGATCGTGCTGTATCGCTGCTCGGTCCGCCGCAGGGCCTCTTCCGCCGCCCTGCGGGCCGAGAGATCGCGGATCGCCAGGACCCGGCCCCGGATGTTCCGGTAGGTGATGGGTCTCCCGAAAATTTCCATGGGGAAGACCGTCCCGTCTTTCCGCAAACCCACGGCCTCCAGGTAGAGTTCCGGTGCGTCGGCCTCGGCAAGTTTTGCGAGAGCCGCCGGAACCGATTCGGGGGCCAGAAAATCCAGAACGCTTTTTCCGATCGCCTCCCGGGGTTCGTATCCGAACATCGAAAAGGCCGATTCATTGGCATCGAAAATGACGCCGTCCTTGTGGATGAGAATGCCCTCCCGGGCCGCATCGGCGAGAACCCGGAACCGGTTTTCGCTCTCCCGGAGCGCCTCCTCGGCCCGCCTGCGGTCCGTCACGTCCAGGAGGATTCCATTGAAGACGGTTTCATCCCCGCGTCGTGTCGGTACGGAAAGGCCCCGGAACCAGATCAGGTCGCCCGATTCTTTCACGAATCGGCCCTCGAAATCCCATCGGCGGAAGGCCGCGATCGACTCTGCGATCGAATTCATGAACCGCCCGTAATCATCGGCGTGCAACCTGGATGAAAAATCATCGAAGAAGGTCGCCGCGTCCCTGGATATGCCAAAAAGCTCCGCGGCCCGGTCGCTGAGATAATTAAGCCCCATCTCGCCGTTCGGGCGGGCATAGAACTGATAGACCAAACCGGGCAGGCTGGAAGTGACGGCGGACACCTGCTCCGTCCTCCGCCGCAGCGCCTCCTCGACCTTCATGCGCTCCCGGAGCTGCGCACGGGCGGACTGCAGCAGATCCTCCTGCGTCCGGAATGATTGTCTGAGCGTCGCAGCCAGGAGGACGATGCCGAAGGCGATCGTGACCCACCGGGCCAGGGGCGGCTGGGGGAAAAAGTACAGCGGCAGGAATCCCCGAATCTCCAGCACGGCGAGCGTGAGGCCGGTCAGGATGGCCAGCGCGATCGTCCAGATGGCCGCCCGCCAGCCGAGGATCAGTCCCGCCACGGCCGGCAGGACGACGAACTGGACCAGGTTCGTGTCTTTCATGCCGCTGCCCAGGATGACGACCACGAGAAAGTGGATCCAGAGCCCGGCGATCACGAACGCACCGGCCGCACGGATGCTCCCGCGATGCATCAGCAGGTAGCCACCCAGGACGACGAGCAGGGCAAACAGGCTGGTTGCGGCGCTGGCCAGCTTTTTACCGTAAATGAAGGGAACGGCGACAAAGAGAGAGAACAGTGCCAGCGCGGACATCAACGCCAGCATGGTGGCGAGCACCCTGGCTGCGCCGGTCTTGAATTCGTCATCCGGAAAAACGGGGGGACGGAACCAGGACCGGAACGTCAAGAAAGCATCCCTCACCATCCAACGGACCTCCTTTCCCGCCCCGCCGCCCGTCCGTCTTCGCGGATCCTGCCGCTCCGGGAGCCAGGCGTCGAGAGCAACGGGTTTCCGGATTCAGATCACGCGCACCGCCCGATATCGATCTCCATCCCCTCCCGGGCGAATACAACCTCCGGGGATTCAGCCGTCCCGGGAGTGCAGAGCGTCACGGCGAGCGCGTCCAGTTCTGCGTCGGTCCGCATCGGGTCGTGATGGAAGAGCGCCAGCCTTTTGACGCCTGCCCGCCCGGCTGTCTGAATGGCGTGCTCCATCGGCGAGTGCCCCCAGCCAGTCTTGCCCTGACTGTATTCCTCCCCGGTATACTGTGCGTCATGAATCAGGAAGTCGGCGCCGTGAAAGAACGCTTCCAGACGTTCGTTTTGCTCCTTCGCGACCGCCTCTCCTTCCGCGGCCATTTCCTCGCTGTAAGACGAATCCAGCGGATCCGTGGAAAAGATGTTCCGGAACGGTTCCGTGTCGAAGACGGTACAGAGAACCGCGCCGGCCCGTTCGAAGCGGTACCCGAGGCTCAGGACCGGGTGATTGAGGTAGATGGACGAAACCAGGAGCCCCCCCCCCAGGTCGATGCGCTCTTCCTTCAGGTCGAAGTAGCGGATGTCAGCGGCGAGATCCGTCCAGCGCACCGGGAAATACCGGTAGGCCATCTGCCCGCCCATCACATCCCGCATGGTTTCTTCCTCGTACGTAGCCGGTCCGTAGATGTTGAGTTTTGTCCCGGGAACATAGACGGGAGTAAAGAAGGGAAACCCCATGATATGGTCCCAGTGGGTATGGGTCAGGAAAAGGTCCGCCCGTATCGGCCCCTCCGGAAGATCGCGGACCATCATGAGGTTGCCCAGATCCCGGATGCCCGAGCCGGCGTCGATGATGACGGTCCGCCGGGAGTCTTCAAGCCGGAGTTCGATGCAGGGCGTATTCCCCCCGTATTTTACGGTGGCGGGCCCCGGACAGGGAATGGATCCCCGGACCCCCCAGAAGCGGATCTTCATCGCATTACCCTTTCCCCGCGATCGACAGGAATATCTTCGCCCTTTCAATCTCTTCCGAAACGGCATCCCGGAGCGCCGCGACCGACGGTGCATCCATCCCAGCCTCTTCCCACAGACGGGCAAGGCGGGGATCGCCGGAGGGAAAACCATCCTCGACGCGCACCTTCCGGAAAAGATGATGGCAGTCATCCGCCAGGCCGACGATCGTCACGATGGGTCCCCATTCTTCTTTCGCCGCCGAGGGGGTGTGATGGCATCGCATCACCTCCCGCATGGCCTCCGTCTGCTTCCACTTGTCGGCGATCAGGGCGCCGATCCGGGCGTGATCCAGCCCCAGGATCTGTTCTTCCGCCGCGGAGCTGGACCCGGCCGTCCCCTCCTCCAGCAGCGCAACCACCCGGCGATAATCTTCCGGGAAAACGACGTTCAGGGGAATCTTCCCCAGGTCATGGAGAAGGCCTGCCACAAAATATTCCTCCCTCCGGATCGCGGGGACGCCCTTCATGGCCGCCAGGGATTTGGCAATGACTCCCACCCCGATGGAATGGGTCCAGAACTCGTCCATGGACAGCGCCCGGCTGTTCCCTCCGCCGCTCAGAGCCTCCAGGATCGCCGTGCTGAGGGCCAGGTTCTTCACGGTGTTTACGCCCAGCACGATGATGGCCCGCGTGAGGGAGGTCACTTCGTCGGGCAGGGAATAGTAGGCGGAGTTGATCAGATGGAGGACCCTGCCTGTCAGAACCGGATCGAGCGCGATCACCCTGTTCAGGTCGTTGGGAGAGGTGTCCGGACGGTTGCAGATATCCAGGACCTTTGCAACCGTCGTGGACAGGCTCGGCATGCGGCCGATATAGGCTTCAACCTGCTTCAGGCGATCATTCATCCGGCCCCCGGTTGCCTCTCTTCATGGTCGTTCATTCCGCCAGGACGCTGCGGATCTTTCGGGAGAGATCCTCAATACGAAAGGGCTTCTGGAGAAAGTCGCGAATGCCGCGCTCCATGATGGCCCGCGCTTGCCCGTCGAGGCTGTATCCGCTCGAGAGAATCACGCGCACCCCCGGGTCCAGCGCCCGGAGAGCGTCATATACCTCTCCTCCCCCTATGCCGGGCATGATCATGTCCAGGATCACCACGTCGACTCCTTTCCTTTCGGAGCGGAACAGGGAAACGGCCTCCCCGCCGTCCCCGGCCGTCAGGACCCGGTACCCCAGGCCTTCCAGCATCTCTTTCGTCACCTCCCGGATCATGTCCTCATCGTCCACTACCAGGATCGTCTCGTGTCCCCTGCTCATTCCGCCGTCCCAGGTGAACGGCTCCACCGCCAGCGCCTTGCCCGAGGCGGGAAGGTAAATCACGAACGTCGTCCCCCGGCCGGGTGCACTCGAAACCCGGATAAACCCTCCGTGACCCTTGACGATCCCGTAAACGGACGCCAGTCCCAGACCCGTTCCCCGGCCCATTTCCTTCGTCGTGAAAAACGGATCGAAAATCCTGAGCCGTGTCCGGTCGTCCATCCCCACGCCGGTATCCGTAATCGATACCTTCACATACGGACCTGCGTCAGCCAGGTCCGCCCGGGCGTCATCTTCGTCCAGCATGACGTTGGCCGTCTCCACATGAAGATCGCCGCCCCCCGGCATCGCCTGCCACGCATTCACGAACAGGTTCAGAAACACCTGCTCCAGCTGTCCCCGATCCACCTCGACCGTCCACGGTTTTTCGGCATACCTCTCGAACAGGCGAATTTCCTTCCTGGTCCGGCTGAACAGATGCGCTGTTTTCCCTAGCAGGGAATTCAGGTCCGTCGGCTTCACCTCGTACCGCCCCCCCCGGGCAAAGCCCAGAAGCTGGCGGGTCAGGTCCGACCCGCTCCGCACCTGCGATTCGATCGCCTTCAGCTTTTCGTAATGCGGGTGGCTCTCCCCTGTATCCAGCAGCATCAGCGAAGCATAGCCCTGAATTCCCATGAGCAGATTGTTGAAGTCATGCGCGATACCGCCGGCCAGCGTCCCCAGCGATTCCAGCTTCTTTGCCTGGAGAAGCTGGTCCTGCATTCTCTCGAGCTCCTCACGGGCCTCCCGCAATTCCGTGACGTCCATCATTTCACCGAGAACGGCCCGCTGTCCCTGGTACATTGCCGGAGTGAACGTTCCCATGAGCCACCGGACGCCGCCCGTTTTCGTCAGGATCCGGTATTCATAAGGAGTGGTCCGCTTTCCCGCCAGCATGTCCCGGGCGTGCTGGCCTGCCATCTCCCGGTCCTCCAGATGAACGTAACGCATGCTCGGAGTGCCCAGGAGTTCTTCCTCCGTGTATCCGGAAAGGAAGATAGCCTTGGGGTTTATGTAGCGGAGAAGTCCTCCCGAGGCAATGAAGATTCCCGACTGGGAATTGTTCATCGCGATGCGGCGCTGCTCCTCTTCCGTCCTCCGGTCCGTGACGTCCCGGCAGGCAAACACAGCGCCATAGGGAGAACCGTCCCCACGGCGCAGGACATCGCCGTTGACCTCCGCGGAAAGCCGCTCCCCGCTCTTCAGGATGAACTTGTATTCGATGGCACCCAGCGGGCCATCCTGCATCCGGACCATGTTCAGGAAGGCCCGGTCGCGGTCCTCGGAGACGATGAAGGCCATCATGTCCGCCCCGGTCATCTCCTCCCGCCTGTAACCGCTGACTTTCAGCGCATGGTCGTTCACATACTCGATCACACCCTCCATATTGATCCGGATCACGATATCGGGAATGGCATTTACGATGCGGCTGAGCAGCTCCTGGCTCTCCCGCAGCGAATCGAGTGCCGCCTGGCGGTCCTGACTCTGCCGTCGGGCCGACTGGAGGGATCGATCCAGGGCTCTGAGGGCATGGTTCAGCATGAGCACGATGATCACGATTGCCAGAGCGTACTGGCTCCACTTCGCCAGCGGAGGCTGGGGGAAAAAGTTCAGAGGCAGGACATGGCTTCCTTCCAGCAGCGCCAGGCCCAGGAAGGCCACGATCGAAACGGCCGCCGTCCCCAGGGCGATGCGCTGCCCCAGGAGCAGTCCCGACATTACAATCAGGGCGATGATGATCGCGATATTCGCGTCTCCAAGGCCTTTTCCGGAGACAATGGCCAGAAAGAACACGATCCAGAGAAAAGACAGGAAAAGGGCGGCGCTCCCGCGGACGGATTCCCCATGCAGGAGATACCGGCAGACAAGGGTGACGATGACGACCGCAACGGCACATGCGGCGCCGATTTCTTTCCGGACGTAGAAAAAGGGAATGACGATCAGGAGGGAAAGCAGGGACAACGCAAGGACGCTGTTCGTCAGATGATGGAGGAGGAGGGCCGGACGATGGACAGCGTCCTCACCGGACACGCGGGGTTGTTGGAAAAAGGACTGAAACTGCAGGGGCGTTTTCCGTCTCGTCATGACGGATCCTCCGACACTTGAATTACGGTCGTGCCCCGGCTGGAGATGTCCCGCTTTCCGGCCCTTTCCCGCTGAAGGGCCTTTTCCCGATCGTATGTGCCGGGCCGGATATGGTCACTGGTCGTGGGGATCGTGAACGCTCCGGGTGTTCACGGACAATGCCGTTCCGCTGGTTTTGCATGCCCACCGCCGGTGAACGTTTCATCTCTTTCGCCGGTCTGGAGCCGTCCATGAGGGAACCCGCTTCAGGACCCGTTGGCGAGGATCAGACAAACGTCGACAAAAAAGGGACCGTCGTCCGTCTCGAAGGGGATGATGATGGATGGACCGCCGAGAACATGCCGGATGGAATGCCCGCCGCCCGACACAACCGTGGGAATGGCCGCCGTGACGCTCAGGCCCTCCGACTCCAGCTTCTTGCGGGCGGAACCCGAGACCATGTTGGTCAGTTCCCCCACGGCGTCCTTGACGTCGCCGTTGATGGAGGTCTGTTCCTCCCCCAGCATGTTCGAAACCACCTTCAGGATGCAGGACTCGCTGAACGTGAGGGCCAGCGAACCACGGGCCGCGCCGGTGAGGCCGATGACGCCGGAGACATCCCCTTTGGCCGCATTGTCCTTTTTCAGAAAGGCCTTCCCCGGCCTGGGATCTACGAAAGCCATCATCTTGAGAACATCCGTGGTGCCGGCCAGAAATGCATTGATAAAGCGAACGTCCATAAGTCTCTCCCTGCCCGGGGATTGTATACTTTTTATCCCAGGATTTTCTGAAGCTTTTCGTTCATTGCTTCCGCCGTGAACGGTTTCACGATGTAATTGCTCACTCCCGCCTTGACGGCCGCGACGACGTTTTCCTGCAGGGCCTCGGCCGTGACCATGAGAAATGGCGTGGCCTTGAGCTCTTCGTCGGCACGGACGGCCTTGAGGAGTTCCAGGCCGGTCATGTTGGGCATGTTCCAGTCGCTGATGATCAGATCGATCTTCTGGGACTTGAGCACTCGGAGTGCGATCGATCCGTCTTCCGCTTCGACAATGTTCTCGTACCCGAGCTGCTTGAGGATGTTGCGAATCACCTTTCTCATGGTGGCAAAATCATCGACAATCAGAAGCTTCAATCCTTTATCCATATAAGATGCCCCTTTCTATCAATTCCTCATTCAATCTCTGCCCTGAATGCAACCGGCATCCCGTCGACCTCGAACCGGAGAAGGATCTTGCCGGCTTCCTCCCCCGTTCCCGGCGGAAGCGCCGTCTTGGTTTTGCTGCAGGACGGCAGCGAGAGATGCGCAATGCGGTCGGAATCCACCAGCCGGAGAAAGCTCCCGCAGATCATGTTGACACACTCCTTGAGGCAGTCATCCCGCAGGGCGTCCGTCACCTCTTCCCCGTCCAGAACCAGGCTGTTCTCCACCATCGCCGTAGCGATTTCTTCGCTGAAGAGGGCCTCGAACCGTCCGTTCAGGATCCCCTTGAATCCAATCGAGGCCTGCCACTCATGGGTGACCTCCTCCCCGTTCAGCGGCTCCAGGTACAGGTAGTACATTTTTTCAAAGACATCGAAGATGGCCTTGATCAGTTGCTGCTCAATTTCTCCGTATCGTTCCTTCATGGTATTCCCCTTCCGGAAATCAGTCGTTCAATGAACCAGTTGCAGAACGTCCGCGGCCTTGTCGAGCTCATCGAGGAGCACGATCAGATTCCGCTCCAGATCCACTTCCCGGAGCTGAAACTGCTTCATGACCGAACCGATGCCCCGATGGGCAAGGCCGTCAATGCCTCCGTCGATGCCCGCCATCAGACAGAACTGATCGGAAAGATAGATCAGGCCGGCAATGGAATCCTCGTCCTCGAGGAGGTCCGGACGGTGGTGGAATGCGATCCCGTCCCGGATCGCCGGGGGAAAGTTCCATTGATCGGCGATTCGTCCCCCCAGTTCCGCATGGTTGATCCCCAGGATCTCCTCTTCCGCTTCCAGGAAAGAACAGCTTCTCCGCTCCATCAGGTCCTGGATTTTCTCATAGCCGTCGTGCACAAACTCGCCCAGGATCAGCTTTCCGATGTCGTGCATCAGGGCCGCCGTATAGAGTACCTGATCCTCACGCTGGCGAAGATGCCGGGAGAGGATCTGGGACATCACGGCCACGGCGACGGAGTGTTCCCACAACGCCTTTCCCTTCTCCACGTAGCCGCCCTTGGACGCCTGGAAGAAGCGCGATGCGCCGGCAGTGACCACGGCTGACTGGAGGTGCCTCCGTCCCAGGAAAACGACCGCCTCGTGAATGGTCCGGATCTTTTGCCTGGATCCGAAGTAAGCCGAATTGCTCATCTTCATGATGTTGGCGGTAATGGCCTGATCGTACTGAATGACCTTCACTACTTCCTGGGTCGAATAGTCGTCATCCCTCAGCAGTTCCGAAACCTTGTGCACGGAGGCCGGAAAGGCGGGGAGCTTGCGGATGGATTGCAGAATTTTCTCGACCATTATAGATCCTTCAGGGTTCCGTTCGACACCTTGACGAGGCACTTTCCGTCCGCCACATTGAGTCGAACCGTCCGGTTGAAGTTGAGTCCCGTATCTTCCGCACTGATGAGGACGTTGTTCCGCCAGAAAATCTTCCTCATGGCCGTGATGTTCTTCTTCCCGATCCGGAAGTAATCCGTGTCGTTCAGAATGCTCGCTCCACCGGCCACCTTTACCGTCATTCTGCGTTTATCGGCCCCCAACTGATAACAGGACTTGAACAGAAGAGGGATTCCCGTATCGGCGAACATGGCCGGCGCCTGGCTGGCTTTCGTCTGGTCGAGGGTGGAATCGGGAAGCATGAAATGAAGCAGCCCCCCGACGCCGGCCACGGGATCATGCACGGCCACGGCGATGCAGGAGCCCAACGCATAGGTCACGAGGACGTCCCCATTCTTGTTGCTGCATTTTACATCGGAAATGCCAACGACGATATCCACTTTGTCATCCTGAGCGAGGAATCATTTCAGGATGCGTGAATGCAAGATCGAGACCATCTTCAACAGGGTCCCGGCGCCTGGTGGCAGGTGGGTGTCCGTTTCCGGACTATGAGAGGGAACAGCTTATAATCGTTTCAGTTTCTCGACAAGCGTCGTCCGGTTGAGATTCAGGAGCTTGGCTGCCCGATTTTTGACTCCCCCCGATTTTTCGAGGGCTTTCAGAAGAAGATCCTTCTCGAACTGGATCACCATGTCGTTAAAATTGACGCCCTCGTCCGGAAAGTCGACGGAGTAGACCTGCTCGATTCGACCTCTGCGGGCGGCGATCTTCTCCGGGAGATCATCCACCAGGATATCCCCGGAATCCTTCATGACCACGAGCATTTCGACCAGGTTTTCCAGCTCCCGGACATTTCCCGGCCAAGGGTAGTCGAGGAGGGCCTGAATCGCTTCGGAAGAAAACCGGGTTACCGTCTTCTTGTTCTGCTTGCTGAACTTCTTGAGAAAGGAGTTCGCCAGGATGGCCACGTCCAGGCCGCGCTCCCGGAGAGGAGGCAGGTAGATCGGAATCACGTTGATGCGGTAAAAGAGGTCTTCCCGGAAACGCTTTTCAGCAACGGCCTTTTCCAGGTCCTGATTCGTGGCGGCGATGATCCGCACGTCCGCGTTGAATGTCCTGACGCCGCCGATTCGCTCGTACTGCCTTTCCTGGATCACCCGGAGCACCTTGACCTGCAACGCCTGGCTCATGTCGCCGATTTCATCCAGGAAGATCGTGCCTCCCTGGGCCAGTTCAAACCGCCCGATGCGCGTCCGGATGGCTCCCGTGAAGGCCCCCTTCTCATGACCGAACAATTCACTCTCCAGGAGGTCCTCGGGAATGGCTCCGCAATTGACGGGTACCAGCGGCGCCTCCTTGCGGTCGCTGTTGAAATGGATCGCCCGGGCGGCCAGCTCCTTCCCCGTTCCGCTTTCTCCATGAATAAGGATGGTGCTGTCCGTTGTAGACACCTTCTGGATCTTCTCGAAGACCTTTTTCATGGTCTCGCTGTATCCGATCAGCTTGCCCAGATCGAACCGCTCCTTCAGGTGATCCCGCAGCACCACGTTCTCTTCCTTTAATTTATGAAAAGACAGCGCCCGGTTGACGGAGATCTTGAGGCGGTCTTCCCGGATGGGCTTGGTGATGTAGTCGAAGGCGCCCATTTTCATGGCGTCCACCGCCGTGTTCACCGTTCCGTAGCCGGTGATCAGGATGACCAGCGCATCCGGGTTGATTTCCTTTACAAAGGAAAGAAGCTCCAGGCCGTCGACATGGGGCATCCGCAGATCCGTCAGGATCAGGTCGAATCGGTCCGTAACGTAGGCGTCCATGGCCTCCTTGCCGTCCGGGAAGGCGACGGTTTCATAACCGCTCTCCTCCAGAAGTTCCTTCAGATTCTGGCGGCTCATGTCATCGTCTTCGGCAATCAGGATCCGGCAGCGTTTCGCCATGGGGTTTCTTCCTCCGACTCCAAGGGTTTGACGGATTGTCAATTTCATGACAGGAATTGTCAAGCATTTTGTAAGACCGTAATCATTATCTTTTCACCCGCCCCGGCGCTCGCTCCCGAGTATCGTCTTTCGATCGATCCATAAATTTATCAGGCATGGCTGCAGAGCCTGCGGCTCCGCATTTCAGAATCGGCATCTGCCGCAGCAGGCTGCTCACGATTCTGAGGATGGAGCGGCATCCGGCAGCCGTACCGAAAGAAAGGGGATAAAAATGGCCTCAAAATTGCTTTGAACAGCCCGAACACATAATTCCCATAACGAACCTGCAAAGGTCCAGACGTCGTAAGGAGGAGAAGGAACCATGAAGAAAATGTCCCTGAATGTGAAGTTGATGACCGGTGGAATCCTGATCGTTTTGATTCCGCTGCTCGTCGTCGGCATCTTCAGTGCCTGGAAATCGTCTGAGGCACTGTCCGACATCGCCGAAAACCAGGCCGAGATCGTCGCAAAAAACGTGAGCGGCCTCATTGGCATGGCCCTCGCGGAGGAAATGAAACTCATCGCGGGCCTCGCAGCGGATCCGGCCATTGTAGAGGCTTCCTCCGGCAAGACGGATGGTGCGACTCAGCGCCTGACAACGATGATGAAAAGGATCGGCAACGACTATGAAGGTATTTTCGTCAGCGACGCCTCCGGTGTCGGACGCGCGGACGGAATCGGGGGCGGTTACGTAGGCCTCAACGTCAGCGACCGGGATTACTTCACCACGGCGAAGGCCGGGAAGGTGAATGTCGGAACCGTCATCAAGTCCAAGAAGTCGGGCGCTCCCGTCGCGGTCGTCGCCGCTCCCATCCTGGGAAGCAACGGCGAGTTCCGGGGAATGGTCGCAACCGTGTTGAAGATCGACTTCCTCATTGAGAAGATCGTCGCCGTCAAGGTCGGCAAAACGGGCTATCCCTTCGTGGTCGACAAAAAGGGGCTCGTCGTCGCTCACCCGAAGAAGGAATTCATCCTGGAGCTGGAGCTGAACAAACAGGCGGGGATGGAAAGCATTATGAAGCGAATGCTGGCGCATGAAAGCGGATCGGAACGTTATGTGTTCCAGGGCGTCCCCAAGATCGCCGGCTTCGCCCCCGTCGAGCTCACCGGCTGGGCCGTCGGCTTCACCCAGAATCAGGATGAATTTCTCGCTCCTGCCCACATGATCCGGAACTTCATCCTGATCATCGCCGTGGCATTCCTGGCCCTGACCGTGGTCGGCGTTCTCTTTTTCGCCCGCGGCATCAGCCGTCCCATCACCAGGTCCG